>JAFNJB010000030.1 GCA_017601245.1 Candidatus Brockarchaeota archaeon | reverse complement strand
ACTTCGACATCTAGAATCGCTTAATACTGCAAAATAATGCCTACTCAAGGCTCGTTTTTAAGCCATTTACATAAGTTTTCTCATCATTTCCCTTACCGCTTGCCTATATGAAAAGCACTGAAATGGTTGACAGTCATAAGCACTGAAAAAGTTGAAATGCAAGGATTTGTTAATAATAACTTGGATTATGAAGATGAGATTGAAATCGAGAACAGGAAAAATAATTTGCAAGCCATTGTGGAAGTGGATGGTTGAAGTGGATTTTTAGCCTTATCGACTAAAGTAATAGGAAGCCCGCTTTCATGAATAAGTCTCATACTCTCAAGCAGTTGAAAACAGTAAATTGTCAGCGAATGTCTTTGAGAAAAACACGTTAATGAAAGAGCGTTTACGAGCGGGAGAGGAGTGTTTTACTGGTGGAATTTGAAATCAACCTCAAAGATTTTACGCTCCTGATTAATCGGACTAATTTTCCGATAAGTTTATAAATATCTCACCTAATTTTAGGTACCCATGTCCGAAGAAATAAACCCCTTTAAAAACGCGCAGAAGCAGATAGATAAATGTGCAGAAGTCCTCGGCTTAGATAAGGCGACCCATGCTCTTTTAAGAGAACCCATGAGAACACTCATAGTAAGCATACCCGTTAGGATGGATGATGGTTCCGTTAAGGTTTTTACCGGATTCAGAGTCCAGTATAACGATGCCCTAGGCCCTACTAAGGGTGGGATAAGGTGGCATCCTGAAGAGAGCCTCGATACTGTTAAGGCTCTCGCAGCCTGGATGACTTGGAAATGCGCATTGCTCGACTTGCCATACGGCGGGGGAAAGGGAGGAATCATATGCAACCCTAAGGAGATGAGTAATAGTGAGAAGGAGCGTCTTGCAAGGGGCTACGTAAGAGCTATTGCAAGCTTCATAGGGCCGATGAAAGACATTCCAGCGCCCGATGTCTACACCGACCCGCAGATAATGACTTGGATGATGGATGAATACTCCGCTATTGTCGGATACAATGAGCCCGGGGTGATAACAGGAAAGATGCATATTGCCGGCGGCTCAAAGGGTAGAGAAGATGCAACTGCGAGAGGTGGGATGTATGTTCTTAGAGAGGCTGCTAAACATCTTAAGATAGGCCTTGAAGTAAACGAGGCTAACTTGTATAAGCCTCCAAACGATCTTTCAAATCTTCCAGATGAAATACCTAAGGGCAAGAATACTATAACGGTTGCCATACAGGGATATGGAAACGCTGGGGCTCTAGCCCACTTAATGGTGACCAGGCTATTCAAGAATGTTAAAGTAGTTGCCGTTAGCGATTCTAAAGGCGGAATCCTCAATGAGGATGGATTGCCTTACAAGAAGGTTAAAGAAGTCAAGGATAGAACGGGAAGTGTAATCAACTACGAACCGTCGAAGAAGGTTAGCAATGAAGAGCTTCTCGAACTTCCAGTTGACATTTTGATACCTGCAGCCCTTGAAAACCAGATAACTGGGAAGAACGCTGATAGGATTAAAGCTAAGATAGTGCTAGAGCTTGCGAATGGTCCTACTACGCCTGAAGCCGATGAGATTCTTCATAAGAGGAAGGTATTTGTAGTCCCCGACTTCTTGGCTAATGCTGGGGGTGTTACAGTATCATACTTCGAATGGGTTCAGAATCTTTCAAGATACTACTGGGATTATGAAGAGGTCTATAGGAAGTTGGATGCTAAGATGACTAGAGCATTCTGGGAAGTTGTCGGAGCTATGGAAGAATTCAAGTCTAAAAACATTGATCCTAGGACAGCGGCATACGTGGTGGCTGTACGGAGAGTAGTAGAGGCGATGAAGGCTAGAGGATGGGTCTGATTCTAAAAACTTTTTTACTCTGACAATATTATTTTCAACATTTCCTTTTCCGGAATTATGCGTGTACCGTATTCTTCTCCATGGGCAGATCCTCCTTCAACATATTTGACGGAGTAGATATTTCTTAAAAGTACCGACCAGGACTTTGATTCTCCTTTAGCCTTAACTTGAATAACATTACCGTCTTTAGAGACTTCTAGAATCATGGCCGTATCTCCTTTTACAGTTGGTACGCGCGTTGAAACCCTAGAACCGTCTTGAAGCTCAAAAACGTGGAAAGTTACGCCATCAGCGTAATCGTAGTCCGGCCTTTTATCATTGGCGCCAACGGGTATTACGCTATTTGGCCTAACCATTATAGGCAGACTTAGATAGCCGTGTTTCTCACGTACCCACCTCCGGCCTTCTAAAACATTATTCGTTATAAAGTTCGTCCACTTTCCCTCAGGCAAGTAATAGTCTACAATGCCTTCCGGTGAAAAGACAGGCGCGATTAACAACGAGTCCCCAAGCATATACTGGCGGTCTAAATAATCGCACGTAGGGTCTTCGGGAAATTCAAGCATCATTGCCCGCATTACAGGTATTCCCTTCTCATGTGCTTCACATGCCGCGTTGAAAATATAAGGCATTAAACGGCATTTCAACTTGGTGAAGAATCGTAGAACATCTACTGCTTCCTCATCAAAAACCCAAGGTACGTGATAGCAACTGTTACCGTGAAGCCTACTGTGCGAGGATAATAAGCCGAATGCGCACCAGCGTTTGTATATATCCGGTGAAATAGCATTATCCAAGAAGCCCCCAATGTCGTGGCTCCAAAATCCGAAGCCTGAGAGACATAGGGATAATCCTCCCCTTAAATTCTCCGCCATCGACTCGTATGTTGAAACAGAGTCTCCACTCCAGTGGACAGGGAATTTCTGGCAGCCTACTGTAGCTGAACGTGCAAAAACCACTGCCCCACCCTCGCCAAACCTCTCTTCTAAGACCTTGAAAACAGTCTCGTTGTATAAGTAGGTATAGTAATTGTGCATTTTAACCGGATCAGAACCATCATGGTATACAACGTCTGTGGGAATTCTCTCTCCAAAATCTGTTTTAAAACAGTCTATTCCCAAGTCGAGCAATTCACGCAGCTTTTCTTGAAACCAGCGGCGTGCCTCAGGGTTTGTAAAATCGACAATACCCATGCCTGTCTGCCATTCGTCTGTCTGCCAGATTTCTCCATTCTCCTTCTTTAAGAGGAAGCCTTTTTCAACAGCTTCTTCAAAGAGCTCTGACTTTTGGGAAATGTACGGGTTTATCCATACGCAAACATGAAGCCCCAGCGACTTCAGCCTACTTATCATCTCTTTAGGATTGGGGAAGATTTCCTCATTCCATTTGAAATTGCACCAGTGCATTGCCCTCATCCAGAAGCAATCGAAATGGAGAACGTGTAAAGGTATGTCTCGTTTAACCATACCCTCTACAAGATCCATGATTATTCTCTCATCGTAATCAGTATGGAAAGAAGTGGACAGCCATAGTCCGAATGACCATGCTGGAGGAAGCTCCGGGCGCCCTGTTAAAGCAGTATACCTGGTTAAAACCTCTTTTGGTGAAGGCCCATATATAAGGAAATACTCAAGATATTCTCCGGGAACGCTGAACTGTACTCTTTCAACGTTTTCAGTAGCTATTTCAAATGAGACACATTCGGGATGATTAACAAAGACGCCGTATCCGCGATTTGTCAAGTAGAAAGGTATATTCTTATAAGCATACTGGCTTATTGTCCCAGCATCCTCATTCCACATGTCTATTGTCTGACCATTCTTCACGAAGCTTGTGAATCTCTCACCTAAACCGTAAACGCATTCGCCAACTTTCAATGAAAGCTGTTCTCTAGTATACCTCCCTTCAGGAGTATCTACGAAACCCATAGCTCTCCAACCACTGCTCGTAATAATCTTTTCACCATCTCTAAACGTCACCAACCATTCACCTTCCTTTTCAACACGTACTGTTAATCGTCCACTGGTTAGCATTGCAACTTTCTCGTCATTGTTAATCTCCACTCTCGTATTAGGGTCGCTATTTACTTGGAAAAATGGTTTGGCAGGTTTGTATCCTCTATGATGGTAGATTTGAACACGTATAATATTTGGCATCGGCGATGAGAAGCGGATAGTTAAAAGCGGATTGGAAAGAGTATCTACACGGTGTCTTATTTGCCTAGTCGCACCGTAAACCGTTAAAACATTAGGTTCAACTTTAACATCGTAGACCTGCACAGGACAGTAAAGTGCTACACCCGGCTTTGTTCTCCATAAGCCTTCTGTAAACTTCATTTTGAGCTTTCTGATTACTCGATAAATCTATTAAGCTTTCTCCTCACACCTCAACTAGCCTTTCCATAACCCCAATAAGAGACCTATGATAAACGTTAGAGACGAGTAGGGCAGTATGTTTCCAAGACTACTGCCTAAGTTAATCACAGTAGGGAGAAACTCCATAGCTTTATCATAGAGGTCTTGAAATGTAACGCTTATGTAGCCAGTAATAACCAGTATTATTACTAGCAATATTATTGCGAAAATCAGCTTTATAGTTCGTTTTACTATGAAGCCTATGAGCAGACCGATGATGAACGGGACTACGACCGGGACTATCCAAGCTAATTCAGGCGGGACGGTAACCGCTGACATCAATTCATGAAAATAAGAAGCTTGCTTAAAAAGTTGTATATTACTGCCGTATATGTCTTCATCGAGTGAACGAGGGTCAAGTAAGAATCCTTATTCAAGTATTTTTTTAAAAAAAATCAGACGCTCGTTCTGTCTTTTTCTATAGATAATTCACACAAGACGCTGTTTAAACTTCCTCATAATAAGGAAATTTTTTGAAAAAATTATCCTTATTACAAGGACAATTTATTCAAAAATCCACGCTAAAATCAATATTTTTCCCAAACATTCCCATAGTCAATATTTGTGAATGAGAAAACGGCGGGACAGAGATTAATTCGTATGCAGACTAAACAAGTTTAATCCAAAATCTCCTGTTTCTTCGATTTAAATTAGCAAATTACTCATTCCAATTGCATAAAATTGCTATAGTATTCATTGGGATCTACTTTCAAATCGTTGTCTACATGATTTATCGAAAATAATCCTTAAAGAACATCTTCGGGAGTTATTCTTTTAACCCAGTTTACAGAATCAAAGTCGTCATCGTATGAAACGATAGTGTCCATCGACAATTCTTTGAGAGCCTGTATTGCAAGCGCATCGTCAAAATCCAGGCCGTATTCTTTCATGAAGTATGTTGCCTTTATCCGACTGCTCAAACTCATGCGGTGAATCCTCAACCCTTTGTAGCGAAGGAGTGAAGCCAAGAAGAGTGTCAAGTCATTCCAATTCTTGCCGTAATTCTCCATTACAATCACTATGGAATCCACGTGGAATTCTGTTATTGCAGATTCGATCAGGCCGTCCCTAACTTTACCCAGGAAACGTTTGCAAGCATCCGCGTGCTGCTCAGCCAATTCTAGTTCAAGAAACACGTTGGCGTCAAGGAGAACTCTTGTACTCAATGGTCTTTCCCGCCCTAATCTTACTTGCCTCATGCTGTAATTCAACACCAGTCTTCTTCACGTGGGAAAGCATTCCGTAAATCGCCTCTACAGGGTCTTCAATATTTTCCGCAAATTCCAGAACCTCTGAAACCTCTGAGAGCCAGGCTGAAAACGCCTTTTCCGAAGCAATACTTAAAGAGCCTCTTCCATATCCAAATAGTCTCATAGCAGTCTCCCTGAACTTTTTCTCCAACTCATCTGGAATGTAGACTTTAATACCCCCCATTTTTAGATCTAAATCCCTAAAGGAACAAAGTTCTTTATATCTTTTTCCCCTAACATTTATCGGTTATAACCCCGTGTTTTTCATCAAGAATCACAACCCCTACTTCTAAAGACAATCCAGTAATGCGATCAAGATTCAGGTTCACAGTAGTAATTCATGCAAAATTCTGACTTTGGGTTTTTCAAGGATAGCCTGTTGCCTCAGGCAGTATTATAGACGTGTTACTTCTCCGCATACCGTTTTTCTTAAGTTTCAAAAAGGCTTTTAATAACTCCTCGTAATCCGTATCCCTATAGAGTACTTTACCACATTCGATTGCATCAATTATCAATGGATTTCCTTTTCTCAACATCTTCAAGGACTCTTCAAGAGTATAGGGGTGGGGTTCCACGGGTATCTTAATGTCTGAAAGAAGCTCCAGAATATCACCTATTCTGTCAACGTATTTTTTCTTGAAGTCTCCTATTATAAGCAGGTCGTAGTCACTCCAAGGTCCCCAGTCTCCTCTAGCCCGGGAGCCAAAGAGTATTACTGCTGTAATCCTATATTTCGCAACAAGCCTCTTTACAATTTCTTCAATATCCTGCAAAACAGTCATCACTCTTCCTCAATGAACATTTTTGCGAAACTTATTAAACGCTCAGCGGCTTCAATCGCTTTCTGAGATGTGGCTTCATCATATGCTTCATGAGGAGTTCCAGCGGGGTGCGCATTTGGATATCTAGATGGGACATAGTGCCTGTCAAGCTCTCTAGCGTAAGGTAGGAGCTCATTTACCGTAAGGTTCTTCCTCTCCCCAAACTTTTCCAAGAGTATTCTCACGCTGTGGCCCCAGGGAGCTTCATTGACCGTGTAGAGCAGAGCTTTAACAGCCTTCTCGGCAGCCTGGTGGGAGTAATAGGCAGCCGCGTTATATCTTCCCGCATTGTGTAGAATCTTGGCTGTCTCTAAGTCCCAGACTCCTTCTTTAAACCATCTTAAAGCCTCGTTCTCCATCCTTTTAAATTAAGGCTTTAAAGGTTATTAAGACTTCCTCGAAAGCATTGAACCCTACGGTGGGGAAATATATTATCCTTTTCCACAATACCAGTAAAAGTCTGAAACATACTTGGGAAAGATCAATATGCTTGGTAATGCTAATGGATAAGCTGGATTTCGACAACACTGTTCAACACTACTTGGCGAAGAGCTAGAGTCGAAGCAACAGTCAGCTACAAGATTCTACGTAATAGGTGTTAGAAGAGAGCTCTGAATTCCCATAGCACTATTAACAACGGTTCCCCCAAACTTACCAGTTAAGACCCTTTTACGCTTCAATAAGGGACATTCTATGTAATAGAATTCATTTTTAAACACTTGGCAATCTAGTTATTCCTTCGATCTTATCGAAATCTTCGTCGAAAGAATAGATCTCAGTAATATCGCTTGTTTTCATCACGTCGATAGCAAGAGCATCGTTTGGATCAATATTCAAGTCTCTACTCAACTCAACTGCTGCAAAGTAGACCTCCTTGGGTACTCCACGTATTTCAACGTTTTCTAACATGAACAAGCCGGCAATCAGCCTAGCCAGTTCCTCTGTCGACATGCCGTGCTTGAGAATGTTAACGATTTCAGAAATATGGACGACCGTAGTAACTACTCTTTCCCTACCCTGCGATATATCGTCGATTATCTTCTTGGCATAATCCTTCATCTGCTTCTCTTTTTGAGTAAGCTGCCTCTTAGGCTTGTAATAAGCATAAATGAAAACATTCGCATCTAAAAACCTCATTTACCCACCCCGTAGATTTTCCTCTCAAAATCCTTCCAATCTCCAATTGCTTCTATATTCAAATCAACCTTGTCGAAGTATTTAGTTAAATCAACCTTCCGTTTGGGAATTATCTTCAAATAACCCTTTCCTTTAATAACATACACCTCCCTATGCTCTCCCATTTCAGACTCACGCCAATCAGCGGGCAGAATGATACGGCCCTGAGAATCCACCTTTTTAACCTCTACTCTAGCTTCCATTTTTCACCACTTGTTACTAAATTTCACCAAAATATAAAAGTTTATGTCTAAAAATCATTTTTCTACCTAATTTAGGAAATAGTTCCCATATTAATAGGGATGGATTTAGATCAAAAGCCTCAATAAGCCTCTCCATGTTTACTAAACTTAAACTACCTTCTATTCTTTCTTTAAAATGAAGAAATACATGCCTATGAAACTTTAACAATTAGGAATTGGGATCCATTCAAACAAACACTCAAATACGCTTAGCAATAGCTCTTTTAATCTCTCTTTTTAACATACGGTTATAATTTCTGAAATTATAGTGAACCCCCTATTCTCGCTCGACGTAACCGTATTCGAGCCTTTGGATTCTACCGTCTTTAAAATGCTTCAGACACTTGTTTCTAAGAATGTTGAAAGTACCATCGTCCATGATGACAACACCGTCTCTGCAGACTTCCCAGATAAGCGGGTTTGACTCAGAGACTTCGCTCGGGGCAAGGCAAACAGGCTCAACAGGCTTCTCATAATCCCATTTCTCCAAAACCAGCCTCACCCTATCATCCATCCTCATGTCTGAGAAATCTTCAGATATAATGAGGAGGTCAACATCACTCCATTGCAGATCCTCCTTCCTAGCATGCGACCCGAATAAGACTATTGAGTTTATTCTAAGCCCCATTTTGCTCGCAAGCTTATAAACAGCTTCGCTAAGCTTCTCCTCGATCATCTAAGGTTCTCCTCGACAAAGCCGAGTATTTTCCTAGCGCTTTCAATAAGCCCCCTAGCCTTAGACTCATCGTAAAGCTCATAGGGAGGAGCGCTCGCAGCATTCGGATACCTTGAAGTCAAGTAGTGTATATCCAGCTCCCTCGCATAATCGTATAATGCTCCATCGATTTCCAAACCCTGTGCCTTAAGCTGGTCTAAGAGAAACTTGCAGGAATGAGTTAAATGATAGCCTCGCTTATGGATCACAAGGGCTTTCAAGGCTTTCTCACCTGCTTGATGCGAATGATAAGCCGCCCCTTCGAAAAACCCTGATTTCAAAGCTCTTCGAATGGTGTGGAAGGAAGTAGATTAAATCTTTAATCACTTTTTTGCATTAGACTTTTCTCCCCGGCTTCCCTAAATAATGTTTCTAAAGCCTTAACGGTCTCGTAACCTACTATGCCAGCGAGAGCAATAAGCAATACGCCCAGAGAAGCAAGGGGGTAAAACTGTTTTATTAATACCGATGGGAAGGTTTCGCTCCTAGTGGATCCTGGAACAACCAATAGGCCTGCTGAACCCATTCCACCGACCTGTGTTGGGAGAATAGCTACGGCATGCATGACGTTAAGCCTCAGGGAGAAGAAGACTCCTGTGAAGACCATGCATGCTTCCAACGATGCTATGAGGATCTCTGGAACAACATGGCTGACTTCCTTACTCCTTAAAGATTTCAGTATTGTCAGTATGCCAACAGATATGCTGAAGAAGGATGCTCCGAAAACAGGTATAGTAAGGAGAGGAATACTGTCTAAACCGGGATGGTAAATGGGCTCACCGTAGTTAACGAGGCGGTACCAGGTTATCGCAACATTACCATTCAGAAACTCTCCCTCGAAGACAACCAGTGGGAGAGTAAGAAGGAGAATATAGAACGCTCCCGTAGCAATAGAAGCAAGGGAGCCTGCTAAGAGCCATTTCCTAAACTCGCTGGTTATTGGAAGCATTATCTTAGTCGCCAACAATATCCACCTTCCTAGACTCCATTACATTACCACCAAGCAGGACATACCTCATTATAACGTAGCAGTAGGCTCCTTTCTTCTCAGGCTTGACGACGAAGCTTGAAACAGGCTGGAGGGTCTTGTTAAACCTGTCCGAGCCGACGTAGTATGGCCTACCAAACCTGTCAAGATCATAGTACTGGATTTCGAAGGAAGCGTTGAAGGCAACGGGATTAGGATTGTTAACTATGAAAGTATTGTTGGCAACGTTAACCTCAAGCCTCCTCCAAGCGAAGGTGACGGGGTAGTAGCCGTAGAGATTACCCTTGTCGAAGACGATGTTGCAGTAGACCCAGAAGCTCGACGTTATTGAGGAGGAATTATGGTAGAGAGCATCGTAAACCTCCTGCGGAACCCTGACGAATAAGGTATCGTTCTCGATGAAGAACTCGTCAGGGTAGAATTCTCTGCCGGAAGCGTTTATCTTAACCCAATCGACTCTGACGAATTCAAGCATGCTCCTACCCCCGTAGACAGCCCTGAAGAAACGGAAATCCTCCGAGAGGGAGATAGAGCGTAAAACTATGTTCGGCCTTTTAACATCTATGGACTGGTGGAC
>JAFNJB010000018.1 GCA_017601245.1 Candidatus Brockarchaeota archaeon | reverse complement strand
TGAAATGATGCCGCGAAAATATTATCCTCTCTTACAAAAACTATATTATTTTCGAAGGTTGCAAGGACTTCGGTATTATTCCAGACAGATGTGACTACGGGAGCTCTAATGAAGACTGCTTTAAAGGGGCCTCCCTCAATACAGGGGATATTAAGAAAGACTTCAAATGATTCTCTCTGCCTGCCGAAGTGGTTTCTCTCTACTTCCACATCTAAGACCCCTAGAGTCTGTTGACCAGTGTCTCCGAGAACTCTATCCCTAACTTTTTTAGCGAGAAGAACTAGTCCAGCACAGGTTCCAAAAACAGGCAAGCCATTGTTTATCCTTCTTTTCAACTCTTGGAATATACCGCTCCTAAGTAAGAGACCGCCTATTACCGTGCTTTCACCCCCTGGGATTATAACGCAGTCAATGTCTTTCAATGATTCACTCTTTTTAACGCGAACAATATTACAGTCTACGCCCATTCTACTACATGCTTGCATTGCGGATTTTTCATGTTCTTCTATATCGCCCTGTAAACCGATTATACCGATCTTTATCATCAAGCATCAGCACCTCTTTCTTGCATTCTGACCTCTAATGTTTTAACGTCTAGGCCAAGCATTGATTTACGCTCGTCTATCATAGCCTGTGCTTCAGCAACGGTCTTAGGATCATCGAAATGGGTCACTGCTAATACTATGGCTTCAGCTCTCTCCCGAGGATCCGTAGACTTAAAAATACCTGATCCTACAAAAACCCCGTCGCAACCGAGTTTCATCATAAGCGCAGCATCAGCGGGAGTAGCAATTCCCCCGGCAGCGAAGTTTACAACAGGCAATCGGCCAAGTTTCGCAACTTCAAGAACCAGCTCGTAGGAAACCCTGAAAGCCTTGGCTTCCCTCATCAGCTCCTGCTCGTCGTCCAATAAGGCAGTGAGGCTTCTAATCTGGTTCTTAAGAAGCCTAAAGTGCTTAATTGCTTCAGAAACGTTTCCCGTCCCAGCTTCGCCCTTAGTCCTTATCATTGCTGCACCCTCCTCTATTCTCCTTAGAGCTTCTCCAAGGTCTCTTGCACCGTTTACAAAGGGTGTTGTGAAATCCCATTTCCATATGTGCCTCTCTTCGTCCGCAGGGGTTAAAACCTCGGATTCATCTATCATGTCGACACCGATTTCTTCAAGCACTCTCGCCTCTTCAACATGCCCTATTCTACATTTAGCCATCACAGGAATTGTTACGTTATCCATTATCTCCTCTATGACTTTCAAGCTTGCTGTTCTAGCAACACCACCGGCTTTTCTAACGTCGTAAGGAAGCTTATCTAAAACCATTACTGCAACTGCGCCAGCATCTTCAGCTATCTGAGCCTGTTCAACACTCGTAACATCCATTATCACGCCGTGCTTAAGCATGTGAGCGAAGCCACGTTTTACTAAAACACTCCCTTTTTCGATTCTAGTATTATGGAAATTTTCGATTATTTCGCCCTTCCCTTTTCTCATAGGGATCGTTGAAATCATTTTCTTCGATGTTTAGGAGGAGAAGAAATGTATAAGTATTACCCTATATATAGGTTAACCATAATGTCGGATTATTTCCTTAAATGTTCTAAATGCAACTCAACTTATGCCTTCAATATCGAGAGAAAGCTGTGCAACAAGTGTGGGCAAGGCTTATGGTTAGAGGTGAAAACAACATCCCTCGATAAATACGATGAGGAACAGGGCATATGGAAGTATGGAGGAATCCTACCCAGTGTAAGGAAAGAATTCAAAATCTCCTTGGGCGAGGGGGAGAGCCCATTGCAAAAAAGCTTGAGAATAAGGGAGAAAACCGGAATTAGTGATCTCTGGATTAAGGACGAGACCATAGAACCCACGGGTTCTTACCTGGATAGGTGTTCAGCCCTATTCGTATCAGTCGTTCTCAACATGGGCTATGAGAAAATACTCACATATTCTACTGGGAACTTAGGAGCATCGATTGCAGCCTATTCTTCTAGAGCAGGGATTAAAACCCATGTTCAGGTAAGACCAACAATAGACCTAGGGAAGCTCTACCAGATGATAATATATGGCGCTGAAGTCAAGGTCGTAGAGACTTTTAAAGAGAAAAAGGGAATTAAAAACACTGCAATCGCTGTAGAGTACGATCCATTGATAAACGAGGCTAAGAAAACGATTATGCTAGAAATATTCCTCCAGTTAAACAGGAGGCTACCAGATTACATTATTTTACCAATGGGTGAAGGCGGGCTAGTATACGCTACTTACAATATGCTGAAAGAAATAAGGAGACTGAACCCCACGGTTTGTAAGACAAGAATTGTAGGTGTTCAATCTGAGGGTTGTAAGCCGATAGTAAATGCTTTTGAAAAAGGCTTAGATTTCGTTGAACCGGAGGCTGAATCGAAAGGCAGGATATTTGATGTAAGCGTGCCCAATCCAAAATTTGGAATCGCCGCCTTAAGGGCAATAAGAGAAACAGAGGGAGTAGCGGTATCTGTTAACGATAGGGAGATCTTTGAGGCTATAAGCCTCTTGGCTGAAAAGGAGGGTATACTAGCAGAACCTGCCGGAAGCCTTTCAATAGCAGGTTTACTGAAGCTTGTTAGAGAAGAAGTTATAGATAGGGATTCTACCGTTGTCTGTGTAGTTACTGGAAGCGGGCTTAAGGACCCCAAGGTTATGAAGGAAATAGCTCATAGGAAATCTAACCTTGGCGTTTTAATAGAGGAGTTGAGTGGGGATTTTAAACTCAGCTCAACAAAGACAGCAATACTCAGACTACTTTCTGAAAGGGAGATGTACGGCTACCAGATTTGGAAGGGTTTAAGAGAAAAGTATGGTATCAACGTGAAGATACCGACTGTATACCAGCATTTAAACGAGCTTGTCGAGAAGGGTTATGTGAAAAAAGGAGAAGCTAGGACTATCATGGGTAGGAGGAGAGAATACTACTCGCTGACAGAAAGAGGAGAAGCTCTCGTCTAAAGCTTCATAGGCACGTATTCTATCTTCAGATTGTTGTTTTTCCATTGGAAGATGGGAACGTTTCTACGCATCCTCTTGAACTTCTCGCTTAAAGAATGCACTACTATGGGAAGTACTATGGTCGCGTCAGCGTAGCATTGTGCTTTCTGAGCTTTAAATCCAATCTTACCCCAGCTCTGACCCTCTTCAAAAGTACAGCCTGATAATCCTCCCCATTGAGGCAGGTCTGTAGATATTTGTATTGCGTAACTATGGCTTTTATCATGCCTTGTTTGGTAGCTTGCTATTACAGCAGTTTGTTGAATGAAGTTCTTCGGTACTCCACCGCCTATGTAGATTACTCCGGTTTGTCTTGCTTTCTCAGTTATTCTAGAGCTTTCATCAACATCTTTCAGATAATCTACGATAATCCTTTTCCTCTTAAGCACAACTTTTTTACCGTTGATGTTTACAACCTTTTCCCTTCTGTTTGAGAACATTATTGAGAAACCTAAAGAACTGTCTCCAAAAGCCGGGCAGAAAATCGGGACACCGCTCTTGTATGCACTTATTAAAATAGAGTCCTTGTCTTTCGCGTGCTTGTTTAGAAACTCCCCCAACAAGTACAATATTTCCCTGGAGGAATAGGGATAATCGTCTTTAAGCGTACGTGCGAAAAACTTTTCTATCCAAAGGTCGGTTTCATAGAATCTCCTCTCGTTTGCAAAGACGTCGTAAATCCTATCGATCTTCTCCCTTCTAAGCTTAACATCGTCTACTACATGAGTCCCCACATAGTGCTTACCACCCAGTGCTTCAAAGAGATCATGGTATAGGTTTGCACCTGTCGAGACTATTACATCCACCATTCTTCTTTGAATAAGGTACGATATTATCCTTCTCATGCCCGCTGGAACCATTGCGCCAGCCAATCCAAGCCATATTACGATGTTTCTCTTCCTAAGCATTTTAGACCATACTTGAACAATCTCGCCAACCTTCCTACCTTGGAAACCTGTAAAAAGCATTTCATCAGTCAATCTACTAATCCTCTTATCTGGTTCAACCCTTATGGGCTCTATTGGAATCTCTAGAAGATCCCTCATCGGTTTGATTAAGTCCACTTTTAATTTAAGTTTTTCTATTCTCCAAGAGAAACCTCAACGTTTACGCTCCTTACTTCACTTGGCGGAAGCGGCACTACATCGCCGGATATGGCTTTACCGTCAACTTTGAGTGAAGCTTTATTACCTTTGCCGACGCGTTTAACGACGATGTTATAGGTTACGCCACGGAAAACCCTCTTAGCTTTAAAACCGCTCCATGATTCAGGTATACAAGGAGCTATTTTCAATCCTTCAAAAGTTGGACGTATACCAAGAATCCACTGTGTTGCTGCAACATATGCCCACGAAGCAGTTCCAGTAAGCCAAGAGTTTCTCGCACGTCCGTATTCAGGATGTTCTGGTGCGGCTACGTTCTGAGAGTAGACATACGGTTCTGTTTTCAAAGTATCCATGTCTCTTCTTGCCAGGGGGAGTATTTGACGGTAGAGCCTGTACGCTAAATCACCCAATCCTAGTTTTGCAGCAGCCACTATTGCCCAAGTATTGGCATGGTTGAATATGCCACCGTTTTCCTTCAAACCGGGGGGATAGGTTACCGTCCCACCAAATCTCCTCAAATTCTCCAAGTCAACATAATCCTCCTCTTTTTTCTTACTGTTAAAAGGATCCCTCATCAGTCTCATTCCCAAAGGAGTATTTAGCATTTTAACTGCGCTTTCAAGTGCCTTCAATGCTTTTTCACGGTCTCCCAACTCCGCTAGAGCAGCCCATGCTTGCGGTATTAGGTTTATCCAATGATATTTCTCACCCTTTACTCCTACAGGTTTACCCTCATCATCGTATGCCCTAGCATACCATTCTCCATCCCACGCAACTTTGTTTATTATCTCAGCCATTTCTCGATGGAGTTTCTCAAATTCCTTAGCCTTCTTAGAATCCCCGCGGGCTTTGCAAAGTTCAGCCAAGTCTAGCATAACTCTGCAGAATAGCATCCCGGTCCAAACGCTTTCAGCCTTCTCAGAGCCATGATCAAGGTTCATTGTATCATCCCAGTCCGCAAAGCCCAATAGTGGCAACCCATGTGCACCGCGTTTCTTGAGTGTAAATTCCACAGCTCTCATCATATGTTCCCAAATAGTCTCCTCCTTCTTATCGTCTTGATACGGGATCTTCTCTTCTAAAAAACTGAAGTCGCCTGTCTCACGGATGTAGTTACATGTAGCCATTACGAGCCATAGGTGATCATCACTAAACCACTGTGGCTTTTCGGGTGCTTCTGCAGCAAGTCCGGGACCACCCTCACCAGTTAACGGGAAAAACTGGTGCCAAGTATGTCCATCTTTAAACTGTAGCTTCCAGAGCATTTTCAAAATCCTCTGGGCATGTTGTGGATCGTTATGTACTGTTCCAAGCGTGTCCTGAGCAGAATCACGAGTGCCCATACCCCTGCTTAAACCAGTATCATAAAGAGAAACGAATCTAGACCAGTATAGGTTTGCCCTGCACTGTATAGGATTCCAAAAGTTTACCATAGCATTCATATCCTCGTCCGGGGTTTCGACTGTAAGCTTACTAAGATATTCGTTCCAATTCCTGCATAGCTCTTCAAACGCCTTCTTGACGTTTTCAATATTGCTATAATATTCAACCGTCTTAGGAATTAGACTTGGATTGTCCGTTATACCGAGCATATAGACTATTACTTTCTCTTCACCCGGTTTCAGTTCTAAAAAGTGGCTTAAAGATGCGATATTGTTTCCGCGCGAAGCCTTACTATATCCAGAAAAGCCTCTTACAACTACTTCAGGTCTTGAAAGATCATTATACGCGCCTATGAAAACCTCCCTATTGGTATCATATCCATCTGGTGGAATACTACTTGCAAAGAAAGTCTTGGTAGGACGGAATTGAACACCGGTTGTAATAATTCCGTCCCTATAAGAGCTCGAAACTATCTGCTGTCCCCAGTCCATGTTAGTTAAGTCCATTGGCGCATCCCAGTAGGTAAGCTCCTCGTAAGTCCATATCCTCAGCCTCTTAACGCTTCCACTTTCATTTCTCAAACGTAGAACATGCAATTCCAAGGGACATTCTTTATACGGAGGATTCGGAGGCACGAAGTATAATATTGATGCTCTAATACCCAGATACCTACTGCTTATCCGGGTATACCCTGGTCCATGCCGACACTCGTACCATTCGAGGTTCTTCTTGACAGGCTGCCAAGTGGGACTCCAGAAATCTCCCGTGTCTTCATCTCTTAAATACACATAATGCCCAGGCTGATCCTCTGGAATAGAATTATAACGATATCTTGTAACACGTCGATTTCTCGGATCGCGGTCGAAAGAGTATCCTCCGCCAGTGTTTGAAATTATCCCACCATACCCTCCTTGACCTATGTAATTTATCCATGGTGTAGGAGTGTCCGGACGAGTTATTACGTATTCGCCAGTTTTACTGTCAAAATACCCGTATGGGAAGATTGTTAGAGGAGACTCGTAGAAAATCTGGTTGAAGACCCTATTAGCATTTAGAACTTCATGTAATGGGATTGTTGAAAAAACTTCTAACCCTATAAGCCTCTTGACAATAGTTGATGGAGAATTATTGTGATGCCAGTTTAATATTCTGAGACGGTCTTCTAAAGTAGTTAGTGATGAAACCTTTTGCAAAGCTTTTGAATAATCGTCTTTTGATTTAGCAACTTCTTCGGCAGGTATGATTTTTATTAAATTTCCACCAGCATCTCTAACCGCAATTATCCTAACTGTTCTAACAATTTTATTCTTCTTGATAAAGTTTATTTGAAGAACTAATCTATCTCCGTAATCAGCTTCAATCAAAGCCTGAACATTATCAGCAAAATCAGGCGCTACATGCTTAAGAAACTCGCTAATTCTTAGAGAATCTTCTCTGCTTAAAACAGTTGCCAAGATTTTAGACATATTGATAATAGATACAAAAACAGGTATATAAATCAGATTCTTGCTATTGCTTTAAAAGAAGGGTATTTATAAACCATCACCCTTTAAAAACGTATGCTACAGATCACTCTTTAACTCAGAGTGGATACGACGCATCCATTCACTAATCCTAATCTTCTGTGGACATTTTTCTTCACACGTTCTACATCCTATACAAGAACTTGCACGACGCTCTGGTGGAAGGAAAATGTAATGCATTCTGCTTGCCCTAACATCGTTATAGGCAACGCTGTTATTGTAAATCTCAATATTCCTAGGTATGTCTACACCATTAGGACATGGCATACAATAACCGCATTTTGTACAAGGAATTGGTCGGAGTTCTCTGTATTTTGCATGTACCCTAGCTATTAGTTTGAAGTCTTCTTCCGTAAGTATTCCAATACCAGACTTTGAAGCAAACTCTATGTTCTGCTTAACCTGCTCCATCGTACTCATTCCGCTTAAAACAACAGAGACTTCAGGCTTGTTCCAAAGCCATAGTAAGGCCATTTCAACAGGGTTCTTACCAGCTTCATCCCAGATTTTCTTTACAGGAGGAGGTGGATTAGCCAGTGCACCTCCTAATAGAGGCTCCATGATTACGACGGCAAGCCCTTTACTGGCAGCATATTTAAGACCGCGAGTGCCTGCTTGAACATCCTCATTTTCGTAGTTATACTGTATCTGACAAAGGACCCATTTGTCATAACCGTCTACAATATCCTTAAAAGTTTCGAAATCGTCATGAAAACTAAATCCCAAGTATTTTATCCTATCTTCAGAAATAACTTTCTCCGCCCAGTCGAAAACATTCAGACTCTTCATCTTCTCCCATCTGTTTCTATCTAAAGAATGAAGCAGGTAGAAGTCGACATAGTCTGTTTGAAGCCTCTTTAACTGTTCGTTGAAAATCCTATCCATGTCTTCTTTTGAATTAACAATCCATGTCGGCATTTTAGTCGCCAACCTTACCTTTTCTCTATAGCCTTCTGCTAGAGCCTTGCCGACGACAATCTCACCATTACCGCCGTGATAGGGATAAGCCGTATCGATGTAATTAACACCGTGATCTATCGCGTATCTTATCATCCTTATTGCCTCAGGCTCATCGACTTTAGAATGATCACCTCCGATAGTTGGAAGCCTCATTGTTCCAAAACCCAGTGCTGAGACCTGCCAGTCTAATTTTCCAAACTTTCTAAACTTCATCTCAACTTTCGGATTGAAAAAGCGATATAAGTTTTACTAAATTCAAAAAAAAAAATCCCATGCGTATCCCTCAAATCAAACGTGAAATACTTAAAAGCATAATTTCTTGAATCAAAGATGGAGTTTAATGGATGATTTAGAGATTGCAAAAAGATTGTTAATTGAAAAAGGTTTTAGTCTAGTTATTGTTAAATTAGGGAAAGTAATTTACGTTGCTAACGATCATGGTGTGAAAAGCTTTTTGAACGCTATTAAGAAACATGGCGATGAATTATCTGAATCAACGGTTGCAGACAAGGTTGTCGGTATGGCTGTAGCAATGCTTTGCAAATACTCTAAGATTAGAGGAGTATACGGTGAAGTGATGAGTATTAGAGCTCTGGAGAAACTGTTAGAAAGCGGAATAATTGCACAATACAAGGTGCTTGTGCCGGAAATACTGAATAGTGGTAGAATTGAAATTTGTCCATTAGAAAGAATAGCTATAAGCTGTAAGAACGAAACAGAATGTTATGAAAAACTACTTTTATTCCTCTCAAATCAGGAAAACCATTGAGAGGGTCTTTTTACGCCTTACTCGGCAAGTTCAATGCAGCATCCTTATGAATCTTAACAATTTCCTTAAGCTTATCCACCGACTCAGCATCTTTTAATTTTCCCTTCCAAGTCTCTCTTAAATCCCCATTATCTTCTTGTACGATGTGGAAGATAGATTCCTCAACATTGGAAACATAGTCGCCATTCTCATCTTTATGGAAAGTCATGACTACAACAACTCTCTGCTCCTTTGCGAAACGCCCAGGCTTCACAATATATGTTGCAGAAAGCTCGCAGATATTCCTATCTTTATCCGGAAAAGTTATGAGTGCTCCACCGGGTTTAATGTTCTTACTTGTTTCAACACTTCTGATAAAGTCTTCGTAGACCTTACCCATGGAATCGGGGTTTTTGATTTTTATCATGCTCATCTTTCGCTCACCCGTGTCTATGGTGCTTGAAGCATAACTTTGGAGATATTAACTTTTTGGTGGGGGATTTAACCCAAAGCGCTCAGGAGAATGTTTAGAACATCTTCCTTACCGAGCTTAACTAAATTCCCTATTTTCGAAGAACCCTGTTTAGTGCATCTTGAAGCCATGTATTCAAGCTTATCTCCGGGTATTCCTAATTCCTTCAACGTTGTGGGTAATCCTATTTGCTTAAAGAAGCTTCTAAGCCTCTCTATACCCTCTAAAGCTGTTTTCTCAGGATTTTCGAAATCAGGGTCGATATTCCACACTCTCACTGCGAATTGTACGAATTTCTCCAATCGGTTCCTATACACGTATTTCATCCAGTTCGGGAAAACTACCGCCAACCCAGCTCCGTGAGGCACATCGTAAAGCCCACTGATTTCATGCTCAATAATGTGGGAAGCCCAATCTGCGATCCTACCGGTTTCCAAGAGATCATTGTGGGCTATAGTGCTTGCCCACATTATTTCAGCTCTTGCATCGTAATTATAAGGTTCCCTAAGCACTATTAGAGCATTCTTTATTACTGTTTTCAAGGTAGCTTCACATAACCCGTCTGTTAAATCCGTATTACGTATGTTTGTGAAGTATCTTTCCATTACGTGAGCCATTATATCCGCTACGCCACATGCAGTCTGATATGGTGGTACCGTAAAAGTTACCTCTGGATTCATAAATGCGAATCGTGGCCGTAACAATTCTGTGGTGAGTGAAAGCTTACTCAAATCCTCCTCGTTAGTAATCACAGAGCTTGGGCTAGCTTCACTTCCAGCACCCGGTATTGTCAATACTACTCCAACTGGCAGTGCTTCCCTAGGCTCGGCCTTACGCGTGTAAAAATCCCATACGTCACCATCATAGGGTACGCCAACCGCTATCGCCTTAGCAGAGTCTATTGCGCTTCCTCCTCCAACAGCAAGTATGAAATCTATCTTCTCATCTCTGCATATCTGTATACCCTTCTTAACCAAGCTGAGACGAGGATTAGGCTTAACCCCGGGAAGCTCTATGAACTCGACGCCAGCTTCTCTTAGTGACTGAACTACTCTGTCGTATAGCCCTATTCTCTTAATGCTTCCACCGCCGTAGTGAAAAAGAATTTTTCTACTGTATTTTGCTACTTCTTCTCCAACTTTTTTCTCAACACCTCTTCCAAATATTATTTTAGTTGGACACTG
>JAFNJB010000040.1:3987-10763 GCA_017601245.1 Candidatus Brockarchaeota archaeon | reverse complement strand
GGCTCGGGTATGCCATATTTCTCAAATAGAGCCTTGTTGTAAATTATTGGTTCAAACATTACTACAAACGGTACGGCATATATCTTCCCCTTATACGTTACCTGTGCTATTCTTCCAGGGAGAAACGTGTCCTTCCATTTGACCCCCCTTATATACGGGCTCTCCCTTTCCATGTACGGTGTTAAATCAACAACCATATCAGCCATTACAAATCTGAAAAGATACATGTATCCACCCCAGTTCTGAAAGATATCAGGCGGATTTCCTGCACTCATAGCTGTTACAATCTGACGCTTAAACACTTCGTTTTCCACGTATGTTGGTTCTATGTCAACATCCGGATGTTCCCTCTCGAATTCATCGATTGCTTGCAAAAGCCATTGTTCCCTAGGCGTACCCGGAGTGTATAAGTGCCAGAATGTTATGACCTTTTTAGGTACCGGTCTAGTTAAATAATATATTGCAACAGCCGCCACTATGATAACAATTATAGTTATTATAGCAATAAACCTCTTAGAAAGTCCTTTTAAAGAAGCTTTTTTCATGGTTTTCACCTCAGTATTTATATTTGTAAAAAGTATTTTATAAGTCTTTTGTTTTTAAAAACTAAATTAAAATAAAAACGAAAAGCCAAGAGTAAATACATTAAAAATACTATCTTTTTCAAGCAAGTTGTATTATTTTACTAAAACTGTTTATCCTCTTTAACGTTTCAGCATCTAAAAATCCTGTTTAAGGGCTATATTTCCCTAACTTGACCTGAGCCATAGACTACATATTTTGTTGTAGTTATCTCTCTTAGGCCCATGGGTCCTCTTGCATGGAGCTTCTGCGTACTTATACCAACTTCGGCGCCAAAGCCGAATTGGCCTCCGTCCGTAAACCTTGTTGAAGCATTAACATAAACCGTTGAAGAATCCACTAGGCTTGTGAATAACTCTGCGTCTCTCAGGTTATTAGTTATTATAGCGTCTGAATGTTTTGAACCGTATTTGTTTATGTGGTTTATTGCCTCTTCAACGCTGTCAACTATCTTGATTGCAAGAGTGAGGTCCATGTATTCCTCATACCAGTCTTCTTCAGTAGCCTCTAAGAGGGATGGGACTATCTTTCTACTTCTTTCACAACCCTTCATCACAACGTTGTATGATTTCAAAACGTTAACAAGTTGCGGTAAGTATTCATCAGCTATTTTACTATGTATCAGGACTTTTCGGACTGCGTTGCATACTGCTGGTCTCTGAACCTTAGCGTTAACTATTATCCTATTCGCCATCTCGAAATCAGCATCCCAGTTGACGAATATGTGGCAGTTACCGGCTCCGGTTTCGATAACCGGTATTAGTGAGTTCTCCCTAACGAACCTGATGAACTGCGCACTGCCACGGGGTATTATCACATCTATGTACTTGTCCTGTCTGAGAAGTACTTTAACTAATTCCCTGCTAGGATTCTCTATAAGCTGTATTGCATCAGGGTCGATTAAGCCTTCTACGGCCTCACGCATAAGCTTCACGAGAATCTTGTTAGAGTTTAGGGCCTCAGAGCCTCCTCTTAGGACAACGGCATTGCCTGCTTTTAGGGCGAGGCCCGTAATATCCACAGTCACATTTGGCCTTGCTTCATATATAACCCCTATAACGCCAAGGGGCACTCGCACTTTTCTTATCTCTAAACCGTGTCCAGTTCTCCAGCCTTCAACTATTTCACCGACAGGGTCGGGCAGGGAAGCTACTTGACGTAAGCCTTCAACCATCTCTTTAATTCTCTTCTCGTTTAAGAGAAGCCTGTCTATGAGAGCGGGGGAAGCGCCGCTTTTTCTCGCTTCTTCAACATCCTTCCCATTTTCTTCAATTATCTCTCTTGAAAAGGCTTGAATTTTTTCAGCCATCTTTTCTAAAGCAGCGTTTTTTACTGGAGTTGGAGTAATCCCAAGTTTTAGAGAAGCCCCTTTAGCCCTTCTAGCTTTTTCAATAACTTCGTCCTCTATACTCAACCCTATGAATAGTTGGAAGGATCTTCAAGACTTAAACCTTTTGCGTATGGGTTTAATCACAGTTCCAACATTCTCGCCGTTAAGTATTCTAGTTATAATATTCTTTTTTAAGCCATTGGCTATTACCGTCGTGACACCAGCTCTTGAAGCTATTGCAGCGGCTTGAAGCTTGGAAAGCATTCCGCCCCTTCCTAATGCTCCTGAAGAACCGGCGTATGAGAGCATCTTCTTATCCACGCCTTTCATCTCCCTAACTAGTTTAACGCCGTTTTTAGTAGGCATCATAAACCCGTCTACGTCTGTGAGCATTATTAACAGATCCGCTTTTATTTTGGAAGCAATGATTGCAGAAAGCCTATCGTTATCTCCAAACCTCACCGAATCTGGGACATAAGGATTAATAGGGATCAGTTCCTTGACTGATATCGCATCATTCTCATTAATGATTGGTATCACATCGTGTTCTATGAGTGCTGAAAGAGTCCTCCAGAAGTTTTTATAACGATACTGGTTTGCAAGATCCTCTTCAGTGAGAAGGATTTGTGCAACCTTTATGTTGTATTTGTTAAAATACTTTGTATACATCGCCATTAGGCTCGGCTGGCCTACTGCTGCACAAACTTGCTTCATAGTGAGTTTTAAAGAGCTCGGCGTAGCATTTATCCCGAGTTTGGATAACCCTGTTGCAATTGCTCCAGAAGTAACTATTATTACAGATTTTGTCTTTCCCCTGTTTTCGGAAATCTGACGGACTATCTCCCTTACCCTGCTTGGACTAACCCATCCCTTAGAATTTGTTAAGACGCTCGTCCCGATCTTAATGACAACGTCTTGCTTTTCGTATGTCAATTGTAGACATGCAACTATTGTGGCACGAATATATAAGCAATACCCTCAATACTCCAAGATAGCTATTTCTTGAGGCCGTATTTTGCCTTTATCTCCTCATCACCCTTCTTAAATTCCGCGTATGTTATTCCAAGCAAGTCTACGAGGTTTTTTATCGTCTCAATCTTCTTTTCAATGCTTAATCCCTTAGAGTCGAAAGTGGCGTAGAATGCAGCTTCATGGCAATGTTTACGTGGAATGAAGAATTTTACATCTAATCCCGTTATCTCCTTTGCCTTCTTGGCTACCTCTTCTCCAAGCTCGTATCTTTCTATAACGTCTTTTAGGTCAGTGTTCTTATACTTAGGCCAATTCTCCTTATTTGATAGTTCTATAACAACCGTATCAGCATCATCACTACGCTTATGATCTATACTTATTGATGAGTGTACGCGAAAAGCTTCATACGCAACCGTAACCTTACCATCCTCTGTTTCAAAAACCATTATATACGGTTCTCCTCGAGTACGAACCATCCATTTGGCACTACCACCTTCAAAACCCGGAAAACCAGACGGGATCTCATAGGAACACCATATTGAAGTCCACTCTCTTAAAAGCTCCGAGATAGCTTTTGCAAACGCCTCTTCTTCAGGAAGAATTTTTTTCATATGTTCCTCTTTAATCCGTGTTTTCCACTTCTCTAATATTTCACCTTCATACCTTGAAATTTCAGTAAATGCATTATAGAGTGCAATCCACGCCTTTCCTATTTTCTCTATTTTAGCATCATCGTCTAAACCTCTTCCATCAAAGCTTGCGCAAAAGAAAGTATTCTTACTCGGAGGAGTAGGAAGTATCTGTTTAATTTCAATTCCTGCTTGAGCACTTACTTTCCTAGCTATCTCATCGCCCTTTTCAAGAAGTTCGATAATACCACTCAACTCATCCTTATACTTACTCCAATTACTCCTATCCTGCAGGATAGACAATATTTCATCCCTTTTCTTAGCGAGGGCTTTGTAGTCAAGTACGTCAGCATACTTCTCCTTGTCAAGAAGGTAGTCCCAGAGTATGTCGCCGACGTGTGCAGCAGGTCCGTATCCGGCTATGACTTTACCATCCGTCGTTTCATATGCTTCAAACGGTTCATAGTCTGTTTCAGCATTTACACTCCAGACTATCTGTTCGTTGAAAAAACCTTGTTCACGAGGCATTTCAGTTATAACATCCCTAAGACCCAAGTCATCAGCCAAATGCTTCTTAAGCTTCTCTAGGAAGTCTTCTTCAACCAATTCTCCTCGTTAATAAAAATGGGAGAGTTATTTAAGGATATTTGAATCCAATTCTTTAAGAACAATTATAACAGAAAATTATGGATGGCTCTAGATCAATTTACTGTAAAGCTTGCAGTCAACCCACCTATCGTCACAAGAAAAACGCCTTTTTCAACGATCCTCTCAGAACCCTCCGTGTAAAGGCCTAGTTCAGAGACAGGTATTGTAAAGACTATATTCCTCGTCTCACCCGGCTCAAGCATTACCTTCTGGAATCTATATAGCTTTTTAACTGGCATCGGTAGACTGCTTTCAACATCACTGATATACACCTGGACTACTTCACTACCGCTACGAGAGCCCGTGTTTTTCACACTAACTTGAATAGTTATAGTGTCCTCCACTTTAGGGCTTATTGGGCTAACGGTCAGGTTAATATATTTGAAAGTTGTATAGCTGAGACCATATCCGAATTCAAAGAGAGGATCGTAGGCTTCGCTTGGACGCCTATCGTAGTTTATGGGTTCTTGAGCAGTAGATCTGGGCCAAGAGCGCGGTAGCTTCCCGCTGGGATTATAGTCTCCAAACAATACGTCTGCAACACCCTGACCCTCCGTCCCAGGAAGCCAAGCCATGAGAAACGCACTCCATTGAGAAAGCCTAGACTCTATTCCTGTCAGGGGCCTGCCTGCAACCATTATCACGACTGTAGGAGTCCCCGAGGCAACCACCCTATCGATTATCTTAAGTTGCTCTTCAGGCAGGTCGAGGTTCTCCCTATCACCGTAGAACTCTGCATATGGAGTTTCTCCAACCACCACAATTCCAACATCGTAGGGACCAGATATCTCGCTAGCATCCTCGTCGAATATTATCCTGGTTTGTGGAGAAACAGTCCTCTTAATGGCTTCAAGTATAGTTGTGCCGATTGTTATGTTGCCGCTACTTCCCTGCCATGTTATTGTCCATCCTCCGCATTGTTTTCCAATATCGTTCGCATTAGGGCCAGCGACGTAAATCGTGCTTACATTTTTAGGTATTGGAAGAATACCATTATTCTTCAATAAGACTATGCTTTCACGAACTGCTTGCCTGGCTACTTCTCTATGCTTAGCATTGCCTACGATCGATGCTAGGCTTTCATCGACGTAAGGGTTTTCGAAAAGACCCATGCGGAATTTGGTTACAAGAATCCTATAAACAGCCTCATCTATTCTACTAATCGGGATTTCTCCTCTATTAACCAGGTCTTTAAGCACTACCTGAAATTGCCTCCAGCTTTGCGGAACCATTGCCATATCTATCCCGGCTTCTATGCTTTTCTTAACAGCCTCCCTGTAAGAAGAATCGACCTGACCTATCGCTTCCCAATCAGAAACTAAGAGTCCTTGAAACCCCAGTTCTCTTCTTAAAACGTCTGTTAGGAAAAATTTGCTACCATGCATTTTCTGACCGTTGATACTGCAGTATGAAGCCATTATCGACCCTACCCCAGCCTCGACAGCCCCTGCGAAAGGCTCGAGATGCTGTTCTCTGACTATTCGCAGAGGAGCTTTGCAATCACCCTGGTCCCTACCGTTCTCCGTCCCCCCGGAACCCATGTAATGCTTAGCCGTAGCCAAAACAGTATCATTTCGGTTTAATCCGGCGCCCTGGTATCCTCTAACCGCACTAATAGCCATTGTTTTAACCAAGTAAGGATCCTCGCTAAAAGACTCGTATGTCCTACCCCAGCGATCATCCCTAGCCACGTCGATACACGGTGAGAAAGTCCATCTTATGCCAGTAGCCCTCACTTCTATTGCGGTAATACGAGCACACTCTTCTACGAGCTCAGGATTCCAAGTTGCACCCATACCGACATTATGTGGAAAAATTACTGCACCGTAAACATTGTTATGACCGTGGACGGCATCGATACCATACAGAATCGGGATTCCCAAGCGTGTTTTTTCAACAGCCTGCTTCTGGAACTCGTTATACATCCTAGCCCAGTTCCAAGGAACATTCGGATCAGGACAGGAACCACCCCCGCTTAGCAACCCACCTAAATAGTATGTTGATATGTCTGAAATACTGCTTATCGATTGACGGTCTACAAGAGTCATCTGGCCGATTTTCTCTTCAAGGGTCATGCGGGAGAGAAGATCAGCAGCCCTCTCTTCAGGAGTGAGGTTCGGATTACGGTATGGGGCTTCCTTGGGAGGCAGAGGAGGAGATGGGGGTTTGATTGTTGAGTAAAGCCAAAGGTAAACGCATAATGCCGTTACGAATAGAAAAATAACTCCCACTACGATTTTCCTTATCCTATTCTTCTCTTCCGAACCCTTGGACGAGGCTGAGAAGAGAGTTAATAAAAAGAACACTCCGTTCATAACTATGCTCATGACAGCACCCGTTGAACTTAAAACTATTGTTGAAGACAGAATAAGGATTAGTAGTAGGTTCTCCAACTCATTCATTTAACATCTTAAGAAGAATTACCTGTTGTTATTTAAACTGTTGTTAGTAGATTAAACGAACACCTCTGACACTTGGATTAATAATAGTTTTAAAACCAAGATCAATTTTAAACCTGTAGGTTAAACCCTATTAAATTATGACTTGATGAATGAATACCAACCGAAAATATCGAAAAATGTAAAACAAGTGCGGAGGGTGGGATTTGAACCCAA
>JAFNJB010000040.1:0-3926 GCA_017601245.1 Candidatus Brockarchaeota archaeon | reverse complement strand
AAAATATCGAAAAATGTAAAACAAGTGCGGAGGGTGGGATTTGAACCCACGAACCCCTTCGGGACGAGGTCCTGAGCCTCGCGCCTTTGACCAGGCTTGGCGACCTCCGCTTATTTTTTCCTACAGGGGAAAATATTCGTATTACGAATCTAATAAATTTTGCCAGCTAATATGGCCTTATTCGGTTATTAACCTCTCTTTTCTCAGGAAATCTATTAGCTCTTCCTCTGTCTTGAATATTCTCGTAGAGTAGTAATTGAAAAAGGGGCTTTCCGGACCTTGGAATACTACGAGAACCTTCTTGTTATTGCTGAAGCCGTAGTTCATCTCAGATAGGACTCCTGGGGACATTATCGGGGAGAAATAGTAGACTATGAGGAAGTCGCTCTGGTCGATGAGCTGATAATCTCTTGCCACGATCTGGTCGAGCAAGTCTTCAACAACCTCCTCAATTTCCCTTACGCTAATTTCGAAACCGTTGCTTCCTATAATTAGCTTGTCCCCGCCTGAGTTCTTCAACTCCTTAAGCTTTTCGAGAAGAAGAGCATCTTCTATTTCGCCAGGGTCGAAGACTGTGAGTCCGAGTTTCCTAAGTTTCTCTTTGAAAACATCCTTATTGGCAAGGCTTGCCTCTTTGTCCTCGAGGTGGGTTATGGGATAACTTAGATACACTTTTCTAGAATCCTGTTTGAAAGCCAAGTTGAAAAGCGTTTCACCGGGAGAAGGAGAGGGGATTATGTAGAAAGGCTTACCCCTATAGTCGGCTATAGATTTTGTTAAAAGTATTTCCTCGTCTCTCCATACGAGAATATCCTTTAGCGTTAAACGCCCTCTCCATTGTAAAGATGATTCTAGTCTACGTTTTATCGATAATACGGAATCCGATATCGTAACGAAAATATCCGGAGAGAGCTCGTTAAGGTAATGGAAGTCGAAAGCCTGGAAAACATGCTTCTTCCACCTAAAGCAGGCATGTGTGCTTATCACTATGTTTTCATAATCCTCCGCTTCTCTTATTATCTGTTCAAATACAGTCGCCCTCAGAAAATTTAGAGACGAGGGAGATAGGTCAAGTATCTTATCTTCACTTATATTCATACCGAGCTTTCTAGCGGTTTCAAACATCATGCTTCCAACTGAAAAAAGCCTGATTTCAAAGCCATTCCTACCAGCAATTTCTATGAACTTTCTCAAGTATTCTTCTCTGCCGCTGCCACTAATGCCCGTCGCCACTATTCTCAATTCCTCTCTAACATCTTTCCGGGATTTATTTAAAGAGCTTATACTCCAAACATTTTGTACTAAATACTCATTATTTATTGAAAAGACCGGTTAAAGAAAAAGAAGGCAATTGCTAAGTAGCGCATACTGAAAATCAGACCTCCACTGCCGCTTGGAGCCTCCACTGATTAAACCACTTAGGATCATACTGCCTATCTATCGCAGCCTGTGGCTCTATTAAAATCCACCTTCCGGGTGATAAGCCCATACCGGTCAAATCCTGATAATAGTGAAAGCCGTAAGGGCTTAGGGAATCTAGCCGTATTAGTACCATTGCATGGTCAACAGTTCCGTTTGTAAATATACCCACTGCAGAACTTATCCCCGCTTTTTCAAAAAGGGAAGCAACTAGGATTGCGTAGTCATCGCAATCACCGGATTTGAAAGCGAGTGTTTCAAGGGGGGCAAGAAACAGCTCATCATAATCCTTTTCGTAACGAATATTACTAGTTATGAAGCGTAAAATCTTCTCAATCTTTTCAATATGAGTATCCGTACTTTTAATGTCTATTAGTTCGAAGACCTCATCCATCTTACGCATCGCCATAGTGTAACTGTGTTCTCCAGAGATTTCGTAAAAACGAGCCTCTAACACCGGCCATTGCATCCTGCCAAGGCTATGTCTAGCTAATTCAGCCATAAACTTTGCTTTTTCCAAGTAATTAGAGCCCTTTCCTCTTTTAGGAATATCTATTAGAGACCTGACTTCATCATAGTAGTTTGCAAGCAGGTTGTTGATTCTAAGCCTCTCCGAAACCTGGTGTTTAAAGAGGAGGGCATTGTAAGACTCCTTCAGAGAAGACACCTCATCCTCCAACCGGCCAATTCGAATAAGTAGATTATCCCTTTCTAGTTTTAAGTTAGATGATTCGTAGTAGAGCTTTAGATAGTCTTCTTCAAGCCTTTGATATTTAGAAATCAAATTAAGATGGTGAAATAGGATTATTGTAAAGAGGAAGACTAGAACCCCTACAGTAATTAACAGAACAGTCTTCGACTTATCACGTTTGGAATACTCTTGAAACGGACTGTACTCATAACTCATTTGAAGCCCTCCTTATCTGGCGTATTCTCACAATATGCACCGGCTCGTCGCGGAAACCGTATGTTAAAACAGCAATAGTATTATCAGGGATATTCTTAAACCTAGACAGTTTCACCTCTAATTCATTAATACCGGCTTCATACTCTGAAGAAGATACTTCAACAGTCTCTACACCACGTAATAGCATTAGCTTCCTAAGCGTCTTAACATTAGGGGAAGCGGATATTATCCTGCAGTCAGGCTTGAAGCTAGCTATTCTCTCAGCCGTCTTCCCTGATTTCGTGAAAACACCTATCATGGCACCGAGAGATTCTGCTAATGAGACTATTCCAAATGCGAAACGATCTCCTATACTGCTCTCTTCACTAATCATTCTCCTAAAAGGCTTTATTTCAGACTCGTATCGCTCTATTATCCTTGCGAGCCAGGAGACTGTTTCAACAGGGTATTTACCCACGGCAGTCTCTCCGGTAAGCATCAGCACATCAACCCCCTGGGAGAGCGCTAAAACCACGTCGACGATCTCGCTCCTAGTCGGAACGGGGCTATCCACCATGGAGCCCAGCAATTGGGTAGCGACTATCACAGGCTTACCCTTGTTGACGCATTTTTTAACAATCGACTCTTGAAGAGAAGGAACATCCTCCAAAGGAAAATGCATACCGAGGTCCCCCCTAGCAACCAGGATCCCGTCGGCAGCGTCGATTATCTCATCAAGCTTCTTTACTCCGACAGGGGTCTCTATCTTAGCCACTATCCCCATCTCCTTCGCGCCAAGCGAAATCAGTATACCGCGGAGCGCAGCAATATCTTCAACACATTTAACATAGCTCAAACCTATGTAGTCGAAATCGTTCTCGACAGCGACCTTGATAGCACGGACCTCCTCCTCTGTAATAGATGGGAGACCAAGATCCTGCCCCTGAATCACAATAGCCTTCCTAGAAGTAATCACCGCATCCGTCAATGCTTTCATCAATATTTCAGAACAGGAGGCTGATTCTACTCTAAACGCAACCCTGCCATCATCCATTAGAATAACGTGGTCTTTCCTAATAGCCTTGAAAGCCTCCTCGTTGGGCAACGGTATCTTCTTATCCAACCCGCCCATAGACTCAGCGGCATGAACAATTCTAACCACCTCGCCTGCTTTCACTTCAACAGGCGTTTTCAAATCCCCAATCCTAACACTCGGGCCACGTAAATCCCCTAGGAGGGCGAAGTGCCTACCCAGCTCAGCCTCCACGCTCCTAACAAGCCTAGCTGTCTCCACCCACTCCTCAGGAGAGCCGTGGCTAAAGTTAACCCTGAAAATGCTAGCTCCCGAAAGCGCCATCTCTCTGATAATGCTCCTAGACCTTGATGAATGGCCTATGGTGACGGCTATCCTAGTCTTCATCAACCAGAGTCCGGTATTGCTTCAAATAAGCATTGTTTTATGATTAATAACCATAAAAATAAGAAAGAATGAGACGCTGAACAAATTTTCAAAAAAGCAAGCGCCACGGGCAGGATTCGAACCTGCGCGCCCCTAAAAGGGGCATCGGGTCTCTTATCACGTTAAGATCTCGAGCCCGACCCATTTGTGGGAAAGGCTTTT
>JAFNJB010000035.1 GCA_017601245.1 Candidatus Brockarchaeota archaeon | reverse complement strand
GCAGCCAATAAATAGTCTCCAACTCCTATTGTTAAACCGATTGCAGCAGTAGCCCACAGGCTCGCAGCAGTCGTTATTCCAACTATTTTATCCTGCTCAGCAATTATCGCTCCTGCACCTATAAAACCTATTCCAGTTACTATTCCAGCAGCTATCCTAGCAGGATCGACACTAAACTTCTCGGAGATAATAGTAAATAGGCATGAGCCTAAACAGACAAGCATATGCGTTCTCAATCCAGCTGGCTTATGAGCTTTTTCCCTTTCTAAACCTACAATTGCTCCGAAAACTATTGCTAATACGAGGCTGAAAATTGGCTTAGCAACTTCTAAAATATCAATATTTATGACCATTGTGAACTGTCCAATGAAAAAGTTATTTTTAAAGTTTAATGGAAAATAGAGTTTTAAATCACAGGGATTAATAATATTGGTATCAGTTGCTTATGGACATAGACTTTAAAGGATTAGATCCTTGGGATGGATTTAATCTAGCTTTGTCTCTTAAGGCTAGTTTTTCTCTTCCTCTTTTCGAAAACCCGAAGCCCAATGTTTTTGTTAAGATATATGGTCACAGTTCAGGTGCGGTTTTCAAGATTAATGGGAAAAACACTTACTACCGTGGATGTAGTCTTAGAGAAGCATTGGTTTTTAGCGGCGCATGGTTTAACCCTCTTGAAAATTCGAAGAAGCTCAGCAGGAGAAAAGCATCTTACATCTATAAGTTCTGGGAGGTTTTCCCAGGTCTAAGCATAGCTATTGACCCTTGGGACTTGAGGGCGATGTTCTACTCAATATTCCTATCTAAGAATACGCGTTATCACGTTAATACCGTACACTGGTTGCATGGTATGGCTACTGTGGCTATGCATGAAGAAAAGCTCTCCTCATTAGACCCTAGGCTCTTCGGGAGAAGCTATCAACTCGCACAATTATCTGAAATTAAACAAAGCTTGAATAAGATACTAAACAATATTACTCCGGGGTTTAAATTAATAGGTTCTAGAAAGGCTTTTTCATATTTGAAGCCGAAACTTCTTTCTTTACCTTACGTCGGTTCTAAGTCCGTTCACGCATTCGGTTTATTCTGCTTAGGCTTAACTTTTTTCGCACCGACAGATCGGCACTTAATGTCAATCGCTAAGTCTGCAGGAATAGTAGAAGAAGATGCTAAAATACCTGAGAAGAGACTATGTTTAAAATATGATTGTTTTTCAAGCTTTAATTGTCCGCTTTTTAAGGCATGTGTAACAGCTATTCTTATGCGCAATTTTGGGACGATGGCCGGTTGGCTTCAGACGGCAACATACCTGTATGGTGCTCTATACTTAAGTAGGAAATTAGATCCGATTAATTTACTTAGGAAATGAGCGTTTCAAAGCCTGCTTATAATCCCCTTGAGTTAACGGAGAGGGTTAGAGAATTCGCCATCAGAATTAGACCGGATGGTTTAGAAGAGCGTCGCTATTATAGGTTTAGAGGAGGACTGTGGTACGGCGGTATAGCTACTGGAGATGTAGTAGGATGTAACTTGAGATGTGGCTTTTGCTGGAGTTGGAGAGAAGCCAGTCACAGGATGAGTAAAGGATTCTTATGTAAGCCGGATGAGGTTTTCAGAAGACTAGTAAGCATAGCTGAAAAACATAAGTATAAATTAGTTAGGCTAAGCGGAGGAGAACCAACAATATCTAAGAATCATATTTTAAGACTGCTAGAGTTATTTCAAAATACTGATTTCACTTTCATCCTCGAAACAAACGGCATTCTGATAGGTTCAGATAATGACTATGCTAAAGAACTTTCGCAATACAGTAATCTAATAGTAAGGGTTTCCATTAAGGGTAGTAGTAGAGAGGAGTTTCACATACTTACGCTGGCAGATCCTGTTTTCTTCGAATACCAGTTGAAAGCCTTGAAGAACCTTGTGGATGCTGGACTGGAACCCGGTAGGCGTGTTTACCCTGCTGTTATGCTAAGCTTCAGTACTAGTGAAACATATGAGAATCTGAAAGCCAGATTAGCAGATATACATCCGAAACTATCGAGAGAAATAGATGAGGAATACGTAATACTGTATCCACACGTTGTTGAACTATTGAAAAGCAGGGGACTGAATCCTAAAATAGCGTATAAGCCTGAAGGCATTCCCGTGTCTATGATATAGATATAATGTATTATTGTTGCAAAGGTTAAATCCCAGTTCATCACTTAACTAATGTTGTGAGGAGGAGCGTAATTCTAAATATTCTTAGCAATATTACTAGCATTAATTGTTTGTTCAGCTTTTCATACTCTTGACGAAAAACAGGACTGAATTTACTGCAGAGTATGGAGGGTATGGTTTAAAAAGAGACTGGAGAACCCTAGGAAGGGTGCGTGTATACCTGATTTTTGAAAATGGTAAGGGCTATGGGAATATAATGCTTGGCGAAAAACACGTATAAAATTGAGTTTTTAAAGAATTATACTATTGTAAGAGGAATCGAGTTCAGCATGGTTTATGGTGGGCACCTTGTTTGGAATGAGGGTAGGATTAGGTTTGCTATTTACAAAGATGTTATAGTAGGGGAGTTGATGTCAATGGAACAACCTATTCGTTTGAAGCGGCTCAAACCTTAGAATCAGCAGTCTTATTACTAGACATGTATAATGAGCATCTTGAAGAAGAGGCTTTGAGAAGGGGCATGATAACACCACCGTCTCTAATAGACGTATACGTTCCACCCGGCAATATCCCTGCTTTAATAGATTTCGAACCTGTTACCTTAGATTTAAAAAGCAATATTGAATGGATTCTGCTTATATCGAGCTTTTGGCAGACTATAACGTATGCGACATTAACGTATCAACTATAAGGCTGAATGGCATTGTTCCTGTTGAAATCAACGATTTTGAAGATATTAATTCAAGAATTGGTGGTTACGATGAAGACGGTTTTCTAGACCTATTTGTGCACTTTAATATTGCAGATGTGAAAGAGGTTCTTGGAGAAATCAGAAGGGAGAAAATGGTAAGGCTGGAAGTGACTGGCCTTTTAATAAACGACAAGCCGTTTTACGGTGTCAACTGGATTAAGTTAATGGGATGAGAATCAAAATACTTTGAGTTTTTTATTCAGCTCGACTCGATTCCTCAAGCCCGCTTGGAGAAGCTAGTTTTTTAAGGTTCTCTTCTCCCTCAGCAAACCCCGAGGCTATTATAACGTCTCCAATATTAATCATGAGGTCTGGCTTAGGCCTTAGGTATCTATCTCCTCTTTTTATTGCTAGAACTTGCATACCTGTCTCCTCCTGGATTCTTGCTTCCTTGAGAGTTTTGTTGACTAATGGCGATCCCTCGGAGACTCTTACATAGGTTGCGGTCTCATCAGCCTCTTCTATTACAAGCTTCATCACTGGATGAGGCTCTATTTCTCTTAAGACAACTTCCGCTATTTCGGCGGCAGCGTCAGCTATCTCCTCTGTTACAACGCCTAATCTTATGAGGCCGAGTATTCCCTTCGCCTCCTCTTCTTTAAACTTACTCGATAATACTGCAAGCTCATACTCAGTATGTAACTTGTCGACATACTCTTCTAATTTATACACTCCCTCGGCTAGTTCCTTACTGTTTAACAACAGCGACGAATAGGCTAAGTCTATCATAAGCTCAGATGTGTTTTTAAGTTCAACGAATTTCTCAACTATCTCTTTAAATTTTTCATCATGATTACTTTGCTGTTGCATCATCTTTCACTCCTACTATTCTCTTTATCTTCCCTTCCGCAATGTCCCTAAACTTGCTTATTCCTAAGGGGGTTCCTCTTGCAATCAGTATATCGTCTGCCAGTATTTTTTCATCGTCGCTAGGTTTTACTATCCAGTCTCTCCCTCGACGAATAGCTATTATATCTACTCCTATCTTGGCAGTTAGGTTGAGTTTCCCAATCTTTTTACCGACCATTACTGACTTTTCATCAACTCTTGCTCTCGCTATATGTTCTTCAGCTTGCTCGAATATTTTAGTTACAATAGGGTGTATACCTATGTTCTGTTTAACTATTGTAGCAATGTCTGCTGCAGCGTCTGATATTTTATCTGTTGCTCCCGCTACCTTAGCAACGCCAGCTAGGGCTTCAGCATCTTCAGCATTTCTAGCAGCAATCATTATAGTCATGTCTAGAAGGTAAGCAAGCGTATCAACTTTTTTCTCTAGCTCTAGAACTTCTTCTGCAAGCTCCTTATCGTTGAAAAGGGCTGCAGAATAGGCTAAGTCTATCATCAACTCGGAAAGGTTCTTCATCTCTAAGAGTATTTCCCTAACCGGTTTCGGCTTATATTCTACTTTTTCAAATTCGGGCATTTCTATTTTTAACTCTCTAAACAATTATTGCAAGGAGTATTTTAAACCTTATTCTCTAAACTAGCCTATTACGATAAGAGAAATAAGTAGAGCTATAGACGTAATACTGTCAGCTAAAGAGCTTTCAATAGGTATTTCAAAATTATCCGGGTCAAAACCCTTCTTATAGGTAATTATTGCAATAGCGTAAGATATCACTATTATGCTTGATGCAGCCATTAAATTAGCAAATAGCAGTAGGATTGTAAAGCTGAAAAAGCTGGCAATGTTGAAAACTCCTTGAATAACCAAGGAAAGCGCTGAGTAAATGCAATACATTATTAGAGAAGCGACCCATGCGCTAGAAATCTCTAAATAATGGTGTTTTATTGAAGAAAATGAGGGCTTCAGAGTACCGAGAGCAAGCTTTGTAGTTGCAGTAGAGCCAACGACAGCTCCGACATCGCCAATAGTGTCGATTAAAGCCGGGTATACCGTATATATCTCTCTCCTCTCTTCGACTTTTTCAGCTATTTTCCCAAATGTAGATCCGGCTACATTTATAATCAAGGAGACTAATATCATCGTAAGCAGGGATTCCTTTATTGTTTTAATGAATTCTTCTTCCCTAAAATCCTTAATTAGAAAATATGCTGTAGAAAAAAACAATATTAGGCTCATGAGAAGAAGCAAGTATCTCCCAATAGAGCCATTGAAAGATAAGATGTTCAATACTCCAATGTAGAGCAAGGTTATTAGAAAATCCGATATCGTTGATTCTACCGGGTACAATACGATGTCAGGGTCTAAACCATGTTTGAAAGAAAGGAAAGAAGTTGATATCGCAAGTGGGGAAATAACAAATAGGGATAAAGCCATTGTCGATATTATCACTACCAGAATATTGAAAAACAATTCCGGGATGAAAACTCCACTAGATCCGATGAATATTATAGTAGCAATAGTGCCCATGAATATACTCGCTTCAAAAGTTAGTACGACAATTGCGTGAAGAAGCAAATTGAAACTCTTAGTATTCTTCAAAAAACTTGGTTTAATAGTACCAAGGTGCAACCCAGTGCTTAGACGGCCGCATAGTAATCCTCCTATGACGCCCCTGGCACTCAAGATCGGAGGATAGATAATAAAGGCCCATGGAAAAATTTGGAAAACACCGAGGAAATAAGCAACAATGCTGCCTGCAAAAATTCCAAAAACATTGAAGGCATAAGCCATTAAAGCCTGTTTCAGATTAACGATAAATTCTCGAAAAACTTTCAGCTTGTGTAGCGTATTAATTGATGAAGAATGATGTACTGTAAGGTCGGCTGAAAGCAGGATAGTATTGGTATGGCTGATTACCGGGATGTTGGTTAGTTTCATCGGATACACCTTCCCTTTCTTCTTGACAGTCCATAGCTTCCACCGTTTCTTTTCTCAGGTTGAGAAAGTCTTACTGTTTAAATACTTTTCTGTCGGTTTGTCGTGTCAAACCCGGTAGATCACAATAGTTTGTGACAAAGAGTTAGAATCACTATTTCGCATATGTCTCTTTTTCTTTATGACAAGACTTATTTTTTTCTTTTTACAAATTCCATTACTTGGTACGATTAATAGGCTTCTTTTAGGCATTCTCTAATATAAGTTAAAATTTGAAATTAGTGAAGTAGATGTTTTACTTCCTTAAACTCTTTACTTTTAGAATCTCTAAGCAATTCATACATTAACATCTCAGTTGAGGTAATTATTACTCCATTGTCTCGCATTCTCTGCAGTCCTATGTTAAGATTTTCAACCGTACGTGAAGACACTGCATCTGCTACAACACATACTTTAAACCTATCTAGGGCATCTAAGGCTGTTTGAGCAATACATATATGTGCCTCAATACCTACAATTATTAGGGTTTTAACCCTATTCTTCTTCAAAGTGTTTTTGAATTCTTCAGAACCAAAACAACTGAAACTTGTTTTCTCGATCGGCTTTATCTCCTTCAATTCTTCACTGATTTCCCTTACCGTTTTACCAAGCCCTTTGGGATACTGTTCTGTAAGTATAATAGGGATTTGAAGTGTTTTACAGAATTTTATCAGTTTTAATATATTATTAATTGTTTCATTATTTCTAATTACTAGAGGCATTAACTTTTCTTGTACGTCAATCACAATTAAAGCAGAATTGTTTCGTTCTATTAATCTAGAATCAGACCTATTTAGACACATCCTTGGAAATTAGAAACTCAATGATGATTCTTAAAGTTTTTGATGAATGGTGAGGATATTTGACTGATATTCTTTATCTTAACATCATGATTTTACTATTTTAGTCTTCTTTTTGAAAATAATCACCGCAAAGGCAAGCAAAATGAGTATGGATATTGCAACGAAGATAGAAATCATTATAATATTTTTCCTCCAGACTGCCTTTATTACCCTCGGTCCATCAACATAGATTTCAATAGTTTTATCATCTATAATCCTGTCGTTTTGTCCTAAGCCTTCAAAATGATCGAAAACATCTAGGGCCAGAGTATCTTTTTCCATGAGCCTTATGAGAGCGTAAGAGCCTTCTTCATACCAGCCCGTTCCAGAAAACTCTCCGTATTCACTCTCGACCGAAACATAATGTTTACCAGATACCAATGCTTCTAAGAGTTCTTTTCTCCACTCTTTTTTAACTGGATCGTATGCTCCAAATCCGGAACAGAATTCCCAGTAGCACCAGGCTATTCCCCTCTTCTCTGCTTCTCTGGCGACGAAAGATGTCCATCTTATCCTAGACTCGATATCTGCCCTACTGTATGCTCCAAACTCCCCCATTAAGAGAATAGCATTATTCTCCTTGGCCCACTTGGCTGCAATGTCCAATTCTTCCCTAATCCTTCTTCTCTCAGCTTCTGAACCTCTCCACTTTACTCCCGTAGGCGGAGTCGGTTTAACCCATTCGGCTCCTTGATGAGTAAATTCAAAAGGAGTATAGAAGTGAAATGTGACGATAATATTCTCATCTTTAGGTAGCCTTAGGTCTTTAAGCTTGTAAACACTATTCCAATCCGTTGGCCCTATGATTATCTTCCTAGTAGGATTACTCTCCCTTATTGTTTTGACAAGCTCTTCAACGAGACTATTCCAAATATCATCTGTTAAGTCACCGTGAGGCTCGTTTAAAAGTTCGAAATAAAGACTCTCAGGATAATCCTTATAATGTTCCGCTATTTGCCTCCATAATGATATTAAGCGCTCTCTATGCTTTTCCAGCTCATACATTATCTCTTCATAATGGTGAATGTTTATTATGGTTATCAAGTTCTGTTTTAAAGAGACGTTTACAACATGGTCTACTCTATTAAAGAACGCTTCTGAAATTTTGAAAGGCGGTTTTTCTTCAGCATGAGCCGACCACCTTATGGGGATCCTAACAGTATCAAATCCTGCATTCTTTATTATGCTAAAGTATTCATCCATAATGTAAACCCCCCACTCCCCCTCTCTGGGAGCTTCAAGAGCATTACCTATGTTAATCCCTCTCGACATCTTCAAATCTGACGGAGACTTAAATTCCTTATCGCAGTCTGCATTATTCGAGCTAATTGGAATTACAGTAGTTAAACTGACAATGCTCAACAGTATTAAACAAAACACGATGTATGACATACTCTTATGCATGGATTTACAAAGATCCGCAGTGTTAAAAATTTAATGTCAATCAACTTTCTTAAAATGTCTGTCTGCAAAATCCATGTATCTATCCCAATCATATTCTGTTAATCCATGGCCGCCGGAGCGTATATGGTATCCTATCCTGCCCATAACAGGATGGTTTAGAGGAGGCATTTCTTCAGCAGGAAGGCCTTCCGTACCAAGAAGCCTATAGACAGGATCTGCGAATTTTGCTGCTAGGAATTCTCCTCTCGGATCACACCACAGGTCTTCGTCCGCACTAGCAATGTAAACGGGACGAGGTGCGATTAATGCTATCAACATATGCTGGTCTACCGGTAGCTCGTCTTCACGGTCATTATACTTCTTAAAATTCTCACAAAACCAGTGAGGGAATGCGGTATTTATCATCCTTACTGTCTCGCCGAATCTTCTGCGGCTTAAAGCTGCTCCCCCACAACCCGAAGTATTTGATATTACGATGGAGAAACGTTCATCTTGAGCACCAGCCCAAAGAGCAGTCTTCCCCAGCCTGGATACCCCCATTACAATAACGCGTTTCGCATCTAAATCCTTATCTGTTTCAATGTAATCCAATGCTCTACTCAGGCCCCAGGCCCAAGCTCCTATTGCTCCCCAGGCATCTGGCGGACGCTTTTCACCAAATAAGCTATCGAAAACACCGTGGACTCCGTTTTTAAAACCGTCGTGGAAATCAGGATCTATATCGTTGTAGCATGCCGTTGCAAAACCGTATCCTCTTGACAAGATTTTTCCTAGGGGTATAGAACGATCCCATCCTCTTGACTTCTCGCTTGAGAAGAACTCCCCCCAAGGCGTATTGATCTGTCTCTTCCTAATCCTTATCTCAGGCTCATGGCTTACCGTATGGTTTCCTCCAAAATTAAGCATTAGGAAAACTGGTGCTGGAGTAGATTTCTTTGGGAGATAGATCAAAAGGTCCATACTAGGCTCATCGCTTCTAGTAAACCTTATCAGGACTTGTTTCCTTATTGCCATTCCACCCAGTGCGTTATCGTTCTCATCAAATACTTCAAAAGACATTTCATCAGGCCTATTTAATGGCGCTCTACCGTAAACATGCATGCGGAAAAGTTCTAAAATTTCATTTCTTCTCTTCTTAATCCATATTTCAGGAGAATCGACTTTAGTACCGTCTAGGCAGGTTAATGGATCTGGAAGAGTGTAATGTGGAACTTTTTCCTCCTCGTATATAACGTCCGGTTGCTTTTCACTTAGCCTTCTAACAAGTTCTGGGTTTGCATGCCAACCTGGTTTCAACTTTGCTCCGCTTTTTCTACGGTATCGCGTTAATAATTCTTTATTTTTAAGTGTTTAGTGGTATGAAGGTGGGCGTGTTCTTAGAAGGCCAAGATACGTATTGTAAATGAATTATGCAACGTGCTAAAAATATAAATAGTCATCCTTGTGCGCCTAGGGGCTGATGACGGAAAGAAATAGCTATAGAAATTTCACTCTCGCGATTTACTGTACTAATCGCGATGTAAAGAGAATGGCTGACCAAAAATGGCTTGAAAGCAGCTTAAACGAGATAAGTAAACATGTGAAGATAGACAAAGTATACTTGGAAAATTTCCGTGAATCAATGATAGTGGATAAAGACACTATGCTTAAGGTAAAATCTTTCTTCGAAAGCAAGGGTATTAAAACCTCCGGCGGAATGGCTACTTATCTAGGTGAGAACCATCGCTTCAAGTCTTGGTGTTACACACGCTCTGAAACGAGAGAAACAATCAAGAAGGTTGTCAGAGACTTAGCTGAGATTTTCGACGAATTCATAATAGACGATCTCTTCTTTGAAAACTGTAAATGTGAAGAATGTATTAAGGCTAAAGGAAGTAAAAGTTGGAAAGAATATCGTCTAGAGCTCATGGAAGAAATTTCGAGAGACGTGATAATAAAGACAGCGAGAGAAGTAAATCCGAATATAAGGATTATACTAAAATACCCTAATTTCTACGAGCACTTTCAATTCGTAGGCTATAACCTTGAAGTCCAACCAAAGCTTTTCGACATGATATATACTGGAACGGAGACAAGGGATCCTGATTATACTATGCAACACTTGCAAGAATACCAGAGTTATTTAATAATGCGTCTTCTTGAAAACACTAAGCCTGGGGGGAATGGAGGCGGATGGATCGATCCCCTCGGTAGGAGGACGCTAGACCGTTATGCAGAGCAGATAAGGCTCACACTTTTTGCAAAACCAAGAGAAATAACATTGTTTTCATATGGTATCCTCTTGGAATTCATAAGACAATCAGACGGATCTTACAAGCCAGTAAGTACCCTTGCTGCTATCGCTGGGAGAGTATTGGATGAAACAGATTCTTTTTTAGACAAACTTGGAAAACCCTATGGTATTCCAAGCTATAAGCCATTCAATTCCTCTGGAGAGGATTTTCTTCACAATTACATAGGCATGATTGGAATTCCATTGGAAATAACACCTGTGTTTCCAAATGAGGCTGATACTGTCTTACTTACTGAATGCGCCAAATTCGATCCAAATATAGTTGAGAAAATAAAGAATTTCCTGATTAAGGGTGGTACCGTTATAATGACTTCAGGTTTATTGAGTGCTCTAAAAGAAGAAGTATTAAGAGAACTCGTAGCTGTAGAGTATACTGATAAGAAAGCACTTGTTAAAGGGTTTACGATTTTTGAAAGCTGGCTCAGCCCCTCTACGCATGTTTATTACTCTGACACGCCGATAATAATCCCACAGCTGAAGTATGCTACAAACGATGCTTGGGAGTTTGTTACAGCATTGGATAAGGGGAGTGGTTATCCGATCCTCCTTCAGACTAAATATGCTAATGGCACTCTATACATTCTTACCATACCTGATAACTTCAGTGACCTCTATCATCTTCCTGAAGAAATATTGACATATCTAAGGAGGTTCTTCATGAGTAATATGAAGGTGTACATGGAGGGTCCAAGTAGGATATGTATGTTCCTTTACGATAACGATTCCTTCATACTACACTCGTTCTTACCAAATCCTGCATCTTGCAACGTAATCGTCAAAGGCGAGGGTAAAATTAGGGAATTAAGATTCAACTTTGAACCAAAAGGATTTAAGAGAGACGGTGAAAAAGTCTTCAGTTTAATGATGTGGCCATATTCCTACATGGTTTTCAAAATAGAGTAGAAGGATTTTAAGATTCATGGTCTTAACACTTTCTCAACAATAAAACCAGATTAACTATATGCAGTAATTTCTTATACCAGATTCCACATTCTAGGGGTAATAAATGGGTTTTCAATAATCTTTAAGTCTTTCAAATGAATGTGTGCTAATTTAATGGATGTCTTTAAGCAAAACAAGCGTATCGGTAAGGGCGTAAACATACTGGGTTATGACCCAATTTGGAAATCTAGGCCAATGGCTAGAATGAAAGATGAACATTTCAAATTGCTAAAGGAGGCGGGATTCAACAGTGTTCGGATTGCACTCCACCCAATAAGAGACGGGGCAATGAGCACTGGAAAAAAGCTCTCAGAGAAATGGCTTGAAATACTCGATTGGGCGATTGAACAGGCTTTAAAAAATGGCCTTATACCGATAATCGATTTCCATGAGCATATCATAATGGGTAAGGATCCTCTGGGGAACAGGGAAAATCTTCTCAGCTTCTGGGAGCAGGTAGGGGAACGCTACAGTAATTCCCCCGATGAAGTCATATTCGAGCTTCTCAACGAGCCTAATGGGGAGCTTACTCCAGAACTATGGAATAGTCTTATTCCAGAGGTTTTGGGAAAAATACGCAGAAAAAACCCTGATA
>JAFNJB010000031.1 GCA_017601245.1 Candidatus Brockarchaeota archaeon | reverse complement strand
GATAAAGCCTGGTATGAGCATTACCTTCCAGGGACAAACTATCGTATGACTGAGTTTCAAGCAGCAATACTCTTAGTCCAACTCGAAAGATTGGATGAACACACTAGGAAGCGCAGTGAGAACGCAGAGTATTTAAACAGTAAGATTTCGAAAATCGACGGATTAAAGCCCTTGAAGAAAGACGATAGGATTACTAGAAACTCTTGGCACCTTTACATATTCAGATATGATCCTGAGGCTTTTGGAGGATTGTCTAAGGCTGATTTTGCAAACGCTGCCAGGGCTGAGGGAATACCTGTAAGCATAGGATATTCTAAGCCGCTCTATAAAGAGCCTTATCTAGAATATTTCAAAAAATGCCCCCTCTCCTGTACTTATTACGGTAAAACAATGGATTATAATACAATGAGGCTTCCCAATGTTGAAAAGGCATGTTATGAAGAGGGGCTTTGGCTACCGCAAAACGTGCTACTCGGCTCAAGAGAGGATATGGATGACATAATTGCCGCATTTGAAAAAATTAAGAATAATATTGATGAGTTGAAGAAATAGAAATATTGCCTAGACAATTTTTCTTACTCCGTTAACTCAACTATTGATGTAGCTTAATAACATGATGTTTAAAATTACAAGCATTTCTATTATTTGGTATCGATAAAACTCAACTCTTCTTATCGTTTAAGAATGTTTTTCCATTCATTCATCATAGTCATACTATGGGTAAACCTTTATTCAGCTCTTTTTAGGCTGTTTTCCAATACCTTGTAATGGAGGATTTGGTAAAGTTAATATACTACTCTAAAGCCTTCTCTGGGTGACGATGAGTGGTAAGGGTATTCCACAGTCTAAGCTGGTGGGAATGCAAGTCTATGATCCAGATTGTCTTTTCATCGGAACTGTGAAAGAACTGGGAATAGTGCCGGGTGAAGGAGGTATAACACTTTACATTTCAACAAAGGTTGGCAGTGTTATTGAGATAAGCTGGAGCGATGTAAAAACCATAGGAGACATAATTCTCCTATCCAAGAAGGTTGAAATACCGCAACCAACTGTAGCTACTGCTCAACCGGCTCAAGCAGCTCAGCCTGCAGCACCCATTTGCCCTAAGTGCGGTAAGCCTGGAACATGGATCCCTCAATATAAGAGATACTATTGCTATACTTGTAAGCAATATCTCTAGCAGTAATACCTTAGGGTATTTTTCTAATTCGATATATCAGTTAGTCACAAAGCTGATGCATTAAGACAAAAATGATTCAACAGCTCTCTTTAGCACGTTATAACTGAATATTAAGTTTTCTATTGAAATCCTCTCATTGTCTCCATGTATCATCCTAAACCAATCATAATAGTTTCCTTCAACTTTTAATGGTTGAAATCCGTATGCTACAATACCCATTTTCCTAAAGTATCTAGAATCGGTTCCTCCTGTCTTAGTGCTGGGTTCAAGTTTAGCACCAGGAACTTCACTCAAAATAGCTTTTTCAATAGCCTTATACAGAGGCGTGTCTATTGGTGAGGAAGACGGTTCAAACTCTTGAATGAAATTCACTTCGCATTCAAGACCTTGGAATAACTCGTTAATCATTTTACTCACATCATTCTTAGAATAACCAGGCGGTACCCTACAGTCTACTGTCAATTCGCATTCATAGGGCACTATATTCTCCTTTACACCGCCTCTGATTATCGTAGGCGTCATCGTAACTTTTAGCATAGATTTGGCTGCTTCGCCTAAACCTTTGTCTATTTTAGTCAATTCATCAAGAGCTTTTTCAACCATGTTTTTATCAAGGACACCTCTTATAAGACCAGTCATCCTGAGTAGCGATTCAACGTATTTCCAAGAAGGATTAACAAATTCAATTTCCCTCTTAAACGTTAAGACCCTATTGAGAATTGGAATCATCTTCTCTATAGCATTAATACCCAGTCCAGGTATTGAGCCGTGCGCGGGAGAACCCCTAGTGGAAATGCGATACCAAAAAACTCCTCTTTCAGCTGTCTGAATATCGAACAGCCACCCTTCTTTCGTCAATATCCCTTCCCCACCTCCTTCGTTTAACACGTAGTCTGCAATTATGCTCTCCCTGTTTTTCTCAAGGAGGAGCCGTACACCTGATCCTCCTCTTTCTTCATCTGCAGTTACTGCAAAAACCAGGTCTCCGTTCAAATCTTTATCGACCATCTCACTGAAGATCATGGCTTCAACGGCTATCATGCTTTTCATGTCTATTGCGCCTCTACCCCAAATACAATCGTCTCTAACAATCCCAGAGAAAGGAGGAATTTTCCATCTAGCAGGGTCTGCTGGAACAACGTCAGAATGTGAAAGAAGAAGCAGGGAGGGGCCTTTAGAACCTTTGATTCTAGAAATAAGATTACCCCTGCCCTTCTCATACTCTAAAATCTCTGATCTAATTCCTCTCTCCCACAACCATTCTTTAAGAAAAGAGGCAAGCTCGCTTTCATTTCCCGGGGGATTACTAGTGTCAATCTGTATTAGGCTTGAAAGTAGCTTTACAAGTTCTTCTTTGCTATCCATTATTAGTAATCTGCGATCAACGGTTATAAATTCTTTTCAATTTTGTTTTAAAAATCTCTGATTGCGATTACTCTTCTATTAAGGCTTTAACAATCTTGGTCCATACTTCAGCTATATTGTTAACATTATAGCCTCCTCCACCTAACACGATTAATGGACCTATAATTGATCTGGATGACAGTTCTTTAAGAAAAGAGAGCATGGAGAGATGAGCGTAGGCACTGAGGTTTAAATGAGTAATAGGGTCTCCCGCTATGCTATCTACACCGGCTTGCAGTATCGTCAATTCAAAAGTATTCTGAGATATGAACTTCTTAGCCTTCTCCATTTTTTCTTTAAACTCATAATCTGATGCTCCAGGTTTTAAAACTAGGTTTAGCTTGCTTCCCTCAGCAGCTCCTCTTCCGGTCTCATTTTCAAACCCTGTTCCAGGATACAAATATCTTCCATTTTCGTGAAAGTCAACTATGTAGAGGTCAGGATCATCATAATAATCATACATGACTCCGTCACCGTGATGAGCATCCAGGTCAACGTATAGTATTCTTTTCAACCCGTATTCTCTTCTGGCTTTTTCAATAAGAACACCAATATCATTGAATACGCAGAAACCTGCTGCTCTTCCTCGCCTCGCGTGGTGTAAGCCCCCCATCGGGTTCATTGCATACTTTACTTCACGCTTTACAACTGCTTCAAAAGCTGCAAGCGTCGATCCTACAACGTATGAAGCTGCCTCGAATACCCCGGGGAATGCTGGAGTGTCTCCATGATCCAGTAAGCCATTGCCTTCTATTGACATTCTTTTCACAAACTCGATATACTTCTTATCATGATACAGCATTATCTCTTCAAGAGTAGCTGTTCTCGGCTTTATCAATAGAATTCTATCGTCGGAAAGAAGCTTCTCCGCATTTAAAGCCTTGAAAAAGGCCTCTATCCTTTTGGAATTCATAACATGTCCAGGTCCGAAACTGTAGGATAACAATTCGTCTCCGTAAACTAGTCCTAGAACCTTAGTCGCTTGTGAATTCATGATTGTAAATCTAAGTTCTCAAATATTAATTTTAATACTCGCTTGTTCTTTTCTTTAACTAAAAAGGGAGCCGGTAGTGTTGTAATTACCGAAAAAATTCCCATATAAAAACTAAGATAGGTTGTTGGAAAAAATGATTTGGAAAATTGACCTAAGACGGTGGCGGGGGAGGCGGCGGGGGTACAGGTTTCCTCCTTCTTAACAAGAGTATGGCAACTATAACTATGATTATTGCTATGACTGCGACATAGAACCATATGGGTATGCCAACGCTGAGTGTTGAAGTTTGCGTTCGATACTCGTTACCAGCATTGTCAACAGCTTTAACGTAATACTGAATACTCGTGAAGGGCATTTGTGAAGGTATTGTTCCTGTATATCTACCGGCTTGGAGGGTCATAGCAACCTCTGTCCAGGATGCGCCGCCATTTGTCGAGTAGTAGAGTTTAACCTCCCTAATACCTGAAAGCTCGTCTGACGCTTCGCATGTTATTATTATTTGCTCTCCGAAGACTGGGCTTGAGGGTGCTGAAAGACCTGAAATAGTTGGTGGAGAAGTATCGATCGTTAGAGTGAAGCTACCACTCCATACTCTAGTATTATCCAAGTTGTCTAAGGCTTCAATACTCCACGTGTGGCTCCCCTCCGCGAGGCTTAATGTCTTAGAGTATTCACCCCCGCCAGTTGTAGTCATGGAGCCTTGAGAAACACCGTCAACGGTTAACCTAACCTCCTTAACGCCTGAGCCAGTATCCTCAACACTCGCAACAAACCTTACTGATGCGGAGTCTAAGATCAGGCTTCCGATGGGTGAGGCACCTCTTATTACCGGGGGAGTCTTGTCTAGGATGATTGTAATAGTCTTTTCAGCCTCGTTATTGTCAGCCCTGTCAATGCTGTGATAACCTATGGTGTGGGAACCGTCTGAGAGCGTTGAAAGAGTGAAGCCTGCAGCATAAGTGTTCCAGGAACCGCCGTCAATCCTATACCTCGTCTCCTTGACACCGCTAGCATTATCGCTTGCCGAGAGCTCGAAGACCGTGGAATTTGAAACATATGTCATTGTTCCGATCAAATACTTCGGAGAACTGATTGTTATCGTTGTCACAGGAGGCACAGTATCCGGTATCACTGTTACTGTTGTAGTCCCAGAGGCTAAGCCTGCTGCTGAAGCGGTTAAAGTATGTGTTCCACCCCTTATGTCGTAATAGTCTACTTTAACTGTGCTCGATCCAGCAGGAATAGTTATACTAGATATCTTAGTTGTTGTTCCAAACTGTCTGAATTCTCCATCTTGGGATGTTGTTGAAAGGCTTACGATTATGTTTGAAGGGTAGGTTGTTTCATCATCGTTAATATCTCTGAGAGAGATGGTAAGGTAAGAGTATGTTATTCCAGCAGCCATGGTGAAACTTGAAGGCGTTATGACAAGTTTAACTGGAAGACCTGGCTTAACGGTAAAGGGATTGCTCTCACCGGTCTTGCCTCCGCCGCTCGTAATGATCTTAACATTGTCTCCCTTCTTCTTTATAGTTACCATGCCAGTCCACCTGCCGTTTACAAAGGTACTGGTCACTTTTGGTTCTATGGTTCCAGTAGTATCTGAGAGTGTGTTTGTTCCAGCGTAGTCTGTCTTAACGTTGTTATAGGCATCATAAGCAGTAATGGTTACTGAAAAAGGTAATGAAGCGATCTGGGGAGATGTAATAGTATTGAAGACAAAATGATCAAGAGGACCTGGCGTAACCGTCAATTGTTTGATACCTTCTCCATAACCTGTATAATCTTCTGTCCAAACACGGATATTCCATGTTCCAGCCTTATCATCATAATAATAGAAATCCTTATGGTCTGAACCATCTGGTATTGTCAGTTTTGTTATTGCCGATCCTCCTGGAGTTAAGGAGAACTTCTTATTTGCTGATGTTGATGTTGAAGTTAGTTTAACTTCCAAGGTCCCGCGGGTCACGGAATCACCATTCTTAGTTTTCCTATAAACAGTCATTTTAACCCATTCTCCAGCTTTAAGCGAAGCGCTTGCAAAACTAAGCTCAAGATGAGGAGGATAATACGTAACCTCAAGATATGGACGCTTTGTTGAATCACTGTGTTCTTTTGAATACATACGCCACTCTTTTGGAAAAGCAGACAATTCCGACTCGTCTCTTAATCTCCAACCGTAATTTGGTGCATAACCAGCAGCATCCTTAGATGTAAATTTTTCAACCGAGTAAGTTACAATTAAGCTGAGCCAAACGTTACTCTGAGTGCCGGTTGCTACAGAGGTTACTAGTTCAGTTACACCGGGCTGATTGTTCCATGTTATTGTAGACTCGGACCAATCACTTTCAGTAACACGATGACATAACATTACCCTGCTTGAATCAGGAGCATCAAACATAAACAATTTAAGGATAGCGGAATGTATATATGAGCCGGGAGGTATGCTGCTTAGATCAAATTTTATGAAACTGCGTGCATCACCACCTATTAATGCGCTTCGAACGAATAAATAATCACGATTGTTATAATTCGTGTTAGGATTTTCTGCCGAAACATAGGCGTCATTTGTAGGATAAAATTTTCTGGTGATAGGGGATACGCCGTTGCCAGTCACTTCAGTAACGTAGAATGTTGTTGAGCATATGATGATTATGATTGTTAAAAAGTTAATTACCCTTCTTAAATTCAATTTTTAACCACTGTATATTTTTTAAAAAACGTTATTTAAGGTTTTCTTTAGCTCTAAGCCCGCCTACATCAAAGATATTTTCCCTGCTTAGCTAGTCCTTTTTATTCTTATAGGCTCCAAATTTATCGATATTGTTTTTATTACCGTCATTTCATCAATACTGTATCCAAGTCCTTCTCTCCCCATTCCAGAGTCTTTTACGCCACCGAATGGAAAGTTTCCGACGCCGTGTGCAGGAGCATCGTTAACGCTTACTGTGCCAACCTGCAAGGCTTTGGCAATTCTCCACATCCTGTAAAAGGAATTCGTGAAGACGGCAGAGTCCAATCCGAAATTCGACCTATTGGAAACCTCAATTGCCTCTTCTTCATCTTTAACTCTAATTACGGGAAGGACTGGCCCAAAAGTTTCTTCCCAAGCTATCCTTGCTTCCAATGGAACATGGTCTAACAAAGTTGGTTCATAAATCAGGCCGTGAGCTTTCCCACCAGTTAGAAGGATAGCGCCTTTTTTCAACGCATCTTCAACAAGCTCAGTGACATGATTCAAAGCCCGCTCATTTATTAACGGGCCTACTTGAACCCCTCCCTCCCAAGGATACCCGAATTTAACCATCATAAACCTTTCCCTAAGCTTCTCTACAAGCTCGTCTGCAATGCTCTCTATTACTAAGGCTCTGCTTATCGCATCGCACCGTTGACCCGAGTTCTTTATAACACCTAGGGTTATTTTTTCAGCAGCCAGCTCAAGGTCAGCATCTTCAAGAACTATTGCAGCAGCCTTCCCACCTAGCTCCAAATGGAGCTTTTTCATTCCTGCCTTAGCAGGTATTTTAGAGCCGACATCAGTGCTTCCGGTAAAGCTTACTGCACCCACTCTGGGGTCAGATATGAAAGTGTCCCCAACTTCTCCACCGGGCCCCGTCACAACGTTTAAGACCCCATCCGGTAAGCCAGCTGCCTGAAGTATCCTTGCCAATAATAATGATATTATCGGCGTATCGCTGGCAGGTTTATGAACAACGCAATTACCTGAGACTATGGCTGGAGCGATCTTAGCTATTGGTGAGAAAAGGGGATAGTTGAAGGGAGTGATTGTAGCGACGATGCCAACAGGTTGCCTTAAGACTATTGCAAACTTATTCCTAGTATCGTCAACCCAATCACCGGGAATGTACTCACCATATATTTTTCTTGCTTCCTCAAGCGTCAATTTCATCCTTTCTCTCGTGGCTTTAACTTCACCTTTAGCGTAATTTATCGGCTTACCCGCTTCAGACACCAATATGTTGACTAAATATTCCTCGTATTTTGCAATAAGCCTTGAAGCCTCTTCAAGTATTTCTATTCTGTCTATTGCTGCGAGATTCCTTATCTTGTTTTGAGAAGAGGCTGCTTCGGAAATAGCTTGCAAAGCCTCATCTCTACTACCCAGCGCAGCCTCTGCTAAAACTTTCCTGGTTGAAGGCGATTTAACGCTAAAGTATTTTCCGCTCTTCGGCTTAACCCACTTTCCTCCTATGAAAAGCCTGAACCTTTTAAACCCGTTCTCCTCATCATAAATATCTCTAAACTCTTCTGGAATAATTATTTCATCAGGCTTGATCGAAGCCATGTTGCATAGATTTTAATAATCGATTTATAAGTTTTCCCCGTAATTCCATGTAGTAAATGCAAAAAATAATAACAATGTCTAAGTACTTCAACCTTTTTTCCCAAAAATCAGAGAATGCTTTAATTGAGGATAGGCTTGTATACTTACTTTACCGTCAATCTAATGAGAAAGTTTTATGAAGCGAGATGCTACGTCTAAAGCAGATAGTTGGACTGAGGGTAAAATGGCCAATCCATGAACATAGAAGATGTTTTGAATAATTATGATTCCTTTTAGAAGATATTAGGAGGGGTTAATTTTGGGAATGGGGATCATCATGGTTTCATAAAATTAAAAACATCTATTGTTTTGTTAACGAGAAAGGTTTTTATAGGTATTTTGTTTACAACCTTTTGATGAATGAGCTTATAGAACCATTGTTAACAATGGTTGTTTCACTATTAGGTCTATTAGCAAGTAGCCATGTAGCTATTAGAAACACTATAAAAGTTTCTGAAATAACTGGATTAGAAAAATCGAGAATAGGTTTCACATTCGTTGCGACATCTACTTCTCTACCAGAGCTTGCAGTAGCTGTTTTCTCAGCAACATCTGGGGAAGGAGCAGTATCTATAGGCAACGTATTAGGATCCAATGTTGCGAATATTTGTTTAATAATTGGACTTGGACTCATACTATATTCTTTGAAACCGGGTCGGAGAGAGCTGAAAGGCATAAACTTTAAGCCTGAGGAACTCGACATGTTGTATCTAGGTATTTTTGTGGCATCAATAATACCCATTCTTCTCATAAGCTTTCTCCCCGCTAGCAGGATGGTTGGATTATTACTGATAATGATATACGTATACTACACTTTTGAAATAATATCAAAGAGGGAATTGCCCCTAGAAGAAGCCAATGAACAACCTAAAGCAACAAATAAGGAGAAGCTTATTTTTTATTTGATTCTCGCATTTCTAGGCATAGTTGGAGTTATTATAAGCGCGGATTTCCTGGTTGACGCTACCGTTAAGATTGCTCTCCTGGCAGGAGTTTCACCCTACCTAATATCTGCAACAATCATAGCTGTTGGAACAAGCTTTCCGGAGCTATCTCTAGATATTCAAGCAATGCTTAGAGAACATACAACTTTAGCATTCGGAGACGTCATAGGAAGCTGCTTTACAAACATAACTTTAATACTTGGAGTAACGCTTTTATTCTCGCCTGTTAGAATAAGTATTAAAATATTCTCAGACCTGGTAACCTTTTCTATATTGGCAAATATAATCCTGTGGTATCTGATGCATAAAGGGAGGCTTGGCTTTAGAGAAGGCTTTCTACTGTTATTGCTTTACATAGTATTTCTTGCATCAATCATGGGAATAATCGTTTTTCCAGAATAGTTAGACTCGTTAAATTTTCACCAGTGATTCTTTTACCATTAAGACCCCTCTCTTTCCAATAATTTTGTTGATCATATTTCGGATATTTCTAAATTCCCCTCTTACGAATATTGTTAGCATACATTTATACTCGTCCAAATGTATATGAGTGTTTGAAACAATTAGGTTAATGAATTTATGCTGAATGTCTGTCAACTCTTCTTCTAAACCATGTTCATCATGATTGTAGACCACTATTAATGAGCCTGCAACCTTATCCTCTTCTTCATGTGGTGTGCTTAGGAAATTTCTTATTGCCTGTTGTATTATTTTAGACCTATCTGATTTAATTGAGTATACAAACTTGTCTAATTCTTTTATTAAATCCTTTGGAAGGGTTATTGATGTTCTTATTATTTTACTAACCATAAGTAATTTAGGAAAAACAGGCCATATAAATATTATTCATACTGTTATTTTTAGAATCGTCAACAAAATCGGTATTACTTTCTTTTAAAAAAGTAATACTTATTAACACCCGGAATATCCGGAAAAGTATGGTGATAAACATGTGGTTGATAATCTCTTGGTTGACTGCAATAGTAGCAACCGCTACATACATTTACTCGAAAGATCCTAAGACCTATCGCTTAGACTTGCTTTGCTTAATGCTCTGGGGACTGGCGGTAATGGTGCTTATTGACCATATTATCGGCTTCGTTATTGAAGGCGGAGAATTCATAGAAATATCCTTGGACGGAGCTCTGATTGGAATCATGATGCTTATACCCATACTTACATTCTGGGAGATAAGCGCACTTATTTCTAAAAAGGGACGAGCATCTTTCCCGGAAAATTTAAGGAGGTAGGTGAATAACTATGGCATGCTTCCTGGTGCCGATGGCAATAGCTATCCTAACGAGTCTTTTTAGAAGGAAGATTCCAAATATCTTAATGATTAATATTCTAAACCTTCTACTCTGGGGCGGAGTACTAGGTCTAGCTGTTGAACACATCGCGCATGGAGAAATAGTGCCCTATCCTCCATTTTTAACTGCAGGGCTTGAACATGTTGTTTCCGAGATGATGATCATCGGCGTTCCCATGACGATATCTGTATCAGGAGTCTGGGGGTTTATTGTTTTGACAGTAAACGGTCCTCTCAGTAAAATCCTTAAGCTAAGTAAACCTAATGTACCAAGTATCTCTCCGGTACGAGGATAATTTTTATCTTCTCCATTTTTTATTTTCCTTTTAAAAAAGCAATGAAAAGTCTGGTGGATTGGCTCTTTTCTCGATTCTTTCAGCTAATGCATGAACTACTATTGGTAAAGCTATTGTAGCATCACAATAACAGATAACGTTTTTTCCTGAAGGGGATTCTTTACCCCAGCTTACTGCCTCTTCGAATGTAGCGCCTGAAAGCCCTCCCCATTGCGGACTATCAGTAGTTATCTGAATAGCGTATTCATGCGGCTGGTCTTTTCCCTTAACAAACTCTAATGCCACTGCTACTAGTTGTATAAAATCCTTCGGTACTCCCCCTCCGATGTAAATAACTCCAGTCTTCTTGCTTTCAGCACCTATTTTAACAATCTCTTCAAAATCCTTCATTTGATCTACGATTATCCTCTTATTCTTCTTATAACGGAGTATTATGTTAGCTATTCCATAACCGCTATCAACAAGCCCGGGGCTGAAAACAGGTACTCCACTTCTATATGCTGCCGCAATAATGCTATTGACCCCTTTTTCATTAAGGAATTTCCCAAACAGGTGAAGGTATTCTCTTGAAGAATAAGCGTAATCCGGGTCTAGCGTTTCAGTAAACTCTGCTATTAGGCTTTCCATTTTCCTATACTCCATCTCATCAGCGTATACATCGTAAAACCTGTCTATTCTAAGCTTGTAAAGCTCTCTATCATCAACAAGATGGCTTCCCTGCCAGTAGCTGAAACCCATTGCTTCCAAAATATCCTCTGAAATATTTGCGCCTGTGGATACGAGCACATCTATAAACCTGTTTTCTATAAGCCATCTGATTATCTTCCACTGGCCCGTTGTACTCATTGAACCGGCAAACCCCATAAAGATTGTAACGTCATTATCTCTTAACATTTCTTCCCATACTTGGAAGACTTCTCCGAGTCTTCTGCCTTGAAACCCTGTCTTGGCCATTTCTGAGAGAAGTTTTGAAATACTCTTTCCTTTCTCAACTTCTATAGATTCGAGTCTCTTTCTTAAATACTGATTCTTCATAATTAGAATAATGAAAAATGCTGTTATTTAAAACTTCTTACAATACCGTTTAAGTGGAACTTGAATTATTACTATGTGAATAATCTCTTTCCCTTTAGAACCAGGAGTCTTTTTCTTCTCAAATTTCATCCCAACTATAAGATAAACTGATATCCACTTACTTTGAGTAAAAATGGGCTACAACCGTTATAAACAGCTAATTAGTAAGATATTCAATTGTTTTCTATTTTCGCTCATAGCGGAAATAAATATAAGCCTGCTTTCTTGTCAAAATATGTGTCAAACAGATTAGGGAGGTTGAAGATGGCTTTTGTCTATGATGCTGCATATCCGTGGGTAAAGGGAGGTGTTGAGAAGAGAATTTTTGAATTGGGAAGGAGGCTTTCAAATAGACACGAGGTTCATCTTTTCAGTTTAAAATGGTGGGGAAACGAGGATAGAATAGACGGGATCATCCTCCATGGGATTGGAGAAAAACGTCCTCTGTATTCTAAGGGAAGGCGTTCTTTAAATGAAGCACTGTATTTCAGCTTTAAGCTTTTATTAGGTCTTAAGGGAAGTTTTGATGTTATTGATTCTCAGGTTTTCCCATATCTCTCTTGTTTCTCATCGGAAATCCGTTCATTCATCGGCAAGTCTATTTCGGTATTCACATGGCATGAAGTTTGGGATAAGTACTGGTTTGAATACCTGGGCATAATGGGTTTGGCTGGATGGGTTATTGAAAGATTGGTATCAAAGCTTCCGGGCAAGCACATTGCTGTCTCTCAGGTTACTAAGAGAAATTTGGAGAAAATGGGTGTGAATGCATACTTAATCCCAAACGGAATAGATTTTGAAAAGATACAGCGAGTTAAAGCTAGTAGAGAGTCTTCAGATATTATTTTTGCAGGAAGGTTAATAAAGGAAAAGAATGTTAATACTCTAATAGAGTCGGTCAAGCTTCTTAAAGAAAAGAATATTGATGTAAAATGCATTATAATCGGAGATGGGCCTGAAAGGAGGAATTTGGAAAGGCTTGTGGAGAAGTTAGGATTGGAAAAAAACATTGTCTTCAAAGGTTTTCTAGAAGACCATGATGAAGTCATATCTTATATGAAGGCTTCTAAGGTCTTTGTCCTCCCATCTAGCAGAGAGGGCTTTGGCATCGTAGCATTAGAGGCTAATGCTTGCGGAATACCTGTTATTACTGTTAAACACGATAGGAATGCTACTTGTGATCTTATAAAAAACGGTGTCAACGGATTCATATGCAATCTCTCTCCTAAAGACATTTCTAATGTTGTTTTAAAAGCTATTAATAGAGATATGAGTGAAGAATGCCGTAAAATTGCTTCTAATTACGATTGGAATAAAATCGTTAAACTATATGAGAAATTTTTAAATGAATATGTATAAAGTGAATTAAGCTCTAGGCTTTAAAAAACATAGAATATTTCGAGGCTTAGAACTCTTGATTTTTCCCGTTTTGCCTATAGCCTGCATGATATCTTTGCATTGCAGCCAATTTCCTAGAATAGTTTATAAATAAAGCGTTGCTTAGAATATTGGGCTTTGGGAGAAACATATGTGCTTGTCAGGGTGCGGGCGGTAGCTGGGACAGAGCGGGAAGAGGTGAGGCTACTCGTAGATACAGGAGCAATTTACTCTTGGATTTCGAGAAAAACATTGGAAGAGTTAGGCGTTAAACCGGTAAGAAAGATGAAGTTCAAAACTATAAGGGGTGATGTAGTAGAAAGAGAAGTTGGTCACATAATTATGGAATATGAGGGAGAGGAAGCACCCACCGTAGTAGTCTTTGCGGAAGAGAAAGATGGAAACGTCTTAGGTTTACATGGATTAGAAAGCTTGGGGCTAGAAGTAGATCCGGTAACACAGCAGGTTAGAAAAAGCGAAGCCCTGCTCGCATTGTAATTCGCAAACGGCTATACTAAG
>JAFNJB010000056.1 GCA_017601245.1 Candidatus Brockarchaeota archaeon | reverse complement strand
AGCACTAGAATGAAATAGTTATTAAAATAGGCTTTGCCGGCAAAGTCTGAAGAAATCATGCACATAACCATTGTTAAAAGGGCCAAGTAAAAAACATTAGAAGTATATCGTAAAACTGGAGAATGCGCGTGGAAAAGCTCATGAATAAGTGCATGTTCATCATTAGAATGTTTTGACGATAGTAATATAATCGGCTTATTTCCTAATGTAACGGAAGTCATAAGCCATTTTGCTGATTCCGGAACATAAAAGACGCTAATGCCTTCAATAACTTTATGCCTATATTTAGTAGACAGAAAATAAATATACAAACTTTTCATTATCTTAAGATAGAAAAAGAAGATAGAATATGAAATCAAACAACTGATATAAGTATATATAATCGCGCTTTTAGGGATTTCTAGAGTGTGTGCTATCCAATCCCATATTGTTCTTCCTATTAGCATTTCAACTACCATGTAAGTAAAGACTGTCAGACTAATTCCAGAAAAAGAGAAGAAAAGAAAAAATATGCTTTAGTATATTAAAGCGATTATTGGGCATTTCAACCAACTGCTATGACTGCAAAAATTCAGCCAGCTACAGCACTAAGTAAGGCTAATCCCGTCAGCGACGATTTTGCAATTCCAGTAGCGACTATAGCGCCTGTTCCTGCTGAAGCTCCGCCGGCGGCGTGTCCATTCTGGGTGAGATACCACACAAGGAGTTGTGGTTTATAGGTGCTCGATGCTAAAATTATTAACGTTAATGCTGCTAGTACTGCTATTATTTTCTCATTTTTAATGTTCATCTTTTTCATTACAGATTTGCGACATAATATTTAGGTTATAATATATAATTTTCGGTTATTTGCTTCATAAGATTCTATAATTAACTATTTTTGATGATTGATATTCGCCTTATTTAGATAGCGTCCCTGTGAAATGGTAATTCCAATATCAGAAGCATCTATCTCTAAAGATCTCGGCTTTTGAGAGCTTAATAAAGTTGGAAAGGTGATGTTAAGAAGTTTGTTAATTTTTAATTTAAGAGCGCCGGGGAAGGGATTCGAACCCTTGCGGCCCGCATGGGCCACTGGCTCTCAAGGCCAGCGCATTTCCACTCTGCCACCCCGGCTCCTAATAGTAGTTCCCCTTTACCCATAGTTATTGAAAAAGGTAATGTTTAAAAAACATATTGTTTTCCAATGGTTAAAGGGGATAATAATTGTCTGAGGACAAGGAATTGGAGCGTATACTGGAAGAGAAGAAACGGCGTTTGATGCATAGGTTGATGGCTGAGAAGAAGAGTGTGACAAGCAACAGTGAAAGCATAGATAGGGAAGTTGATAGGGTTATACTCGGCCTATTAGACGAGAAAGGTAGGGAGATACTAGCGCTTGCGGAGAGGGATTTCCCACAGGAAACTAAGAGGGCTAAGCTTATCCTGTATGCTATGTTCAAGAGAGGCTTTGTCGAAGGCCCTGTTGATGCAGGCGACTTCTACAGATTCCTCAGATACTTAGGCATTCCCGTAAGATACGAGTCTAAGATAATGGTTGCCAGTAAGGGTGAGAAGAAGCCCCTTTCACAAATCCTCTCAGAGAGGATTTCAGAACTGGAGTAGCCGGTTTTAGAAACAGATAATAGTTCGAAATGCTTTCTAAGACAGGGTTGCGAATATCTATCGCGCTCCCGGCTTCGGTAATAGGTGTCTCCGACGACCTTAGAGTTAAAACCTTCAGGGCCGGGCTTGTGGGGAGGGCTGCAGCAATATTCATGGTAGACGAAATAGTTGTCTACTTGGACGACCATAGGGGGGAGTCTCTCGAGAACCAGAGGGTTTTTTCAAAACTGCTCAGGTACATGGTTGTACCACAGTATTTGAGGAAGACCGTTTTCAAGAAGGAGGAGGATTTAAGATTCGCGGGCCTACTTCCTCCTTTAAAAATACCTTCTCACACGGTTCCTTCTTCCCTTAAACAGCTTCCTCCCAAGAGCTTTAGGCTCGCTGCCGTAGTGAAAGTGTCTAAGAGGGAAATAGTCTTAGAAGCCGGGCTTGAGGAGAGGCTTATTGCCCCTGTTCCAGACCCGTCTCTACAAGCACATCTAGGGGACGTCGTACCCATAGTGGTTGAAGATCCCCTAAGGCTCAGGGCGAGGATAGTTGACCCTTCCAATTCTCCTTTCTACCTTGGCTACCGAGTATCTTCTCCGAAAGCGACTCTCGGAGAGGTTTTGAAGAAGTTCAAGGGTGTTAAAATAGGTACTTCGAAATACGGAGACCTCTTTTGGAATAAGGTAAGAGAGATTAAGACCCTTGCTTCCAGGGCAAGCAGTATAATGATAGTTTTCGGCTCACCCTCTATGGGAATAAGGGAAATGCTTTCTAGGGAGAACATTAGGGCTGAGGAGGTTTTCGACACTATCGTGAATACTGTAGGTGAACAGGGTACTGAAACAGTCCGTACGGAAGAGGCTATTTACATAACGCTCCCTTTAGTATCTTCTCTGGTAAGGAATTATCTGAATCTTGGCTCCTCCGACTAGTGGCTGGCTTGTCTCGGGAAAACAGCGGGTAAAAAGGGTTCTTCAACGGTTTGACTGGGGAGAAAAGGTTAAAACGGCCCCCTTGTCCTCTTGACCAATCACGCTGGCTAAAAGGGGATTATTGAAATGGGTCATAGGAAGCAAAGCGCTCCGCGGCACGGTTCACTCGCCTTCCGTCCTAGAGCGCGTTTTAGAAGACTGACTCCTAGGATAAGGTTCTGGCCTGAAGTAGAGGGTAGGGTTAGGCTCCTGGGTTTCGCCGGCTACCGGGTTGGGATGACGCACGGCTTCACCATAGACACCTCGGAGTCTTCTCCGTTGAAGGGTAAGGAGGTTTTCACGCCTATAACGCTCATCGAAGCCCCGCCGTTGAGCATAGTTGGCATGAGGCTCTACGGGGATAGTACACAGGGATTAAGAGTTATCTGGGAGGGCTGGGCGGCAACTCTCCCCAAGTACATAGAGAGGAGGATAACATCTTTGAGGAATCGAGATAAGAAGTCTGTGATGGAGCCACCGCAGGAGCTTATTGAGAAGACTAAGGAGGTTAGGGTTATTGTTGCAACCCAGCCTTATAAGACTGGGATAGGGAAGAAGACACCTGAGGTTTTTGAAATAGCTGTTGGAGGAGGCAATAGTATTGCTGAAAGGGTGAGTTATGCAATGGCAATTCTCGGTAAGGAGGTTACCGTTAAGGAGGTTTTCCAGGAGGGTAGTTACGTAGATGTCTTCGCAGTGACTAAGGGCAAGGGTTTTGAAGGGGTTGTGAAGAGATTCCGAGTTAAAATACTGGATAGGAAGAGCAATAAGACGCGTAGGGGCGTCGCCACACTAGGACCATGGAAACCCTCTGGAGTAATGTATACTGTCCCGAGGCCTGGTCAAATGGGCTATATGCAGAGACTGGTCAGAAACCTGAGAATACTTAAGATTGTAGATAATCCTGATGAGGTCAACAAGCCGGGTGGCTTCCACAAGTACGGCGTGGTTAGGAATACTGTATTAATGCTGAGCGGAAGCGTCCCGGGGACTCCAAAGAGGCTTGTGAAAATAAGGGTTTCAGCGAGGAAGGCTGAGGCTAAGGCTGAGCCCCCGATGTTGACTTACGTTAACATAAGGAGGCCTGTTGCAGCATGATGAGCATGCAGGAAGAAGTTAAGGTAAGGCTTCTCAAAGCCGATGGTGAAGAAGATGGAGATGCCTCAATACCCTCTTTCCTAACAGCTTTTGAAGTGGAAGACTATCTGATAAGGAGGGCCTTCCTAGCCCAACAGTCTAGGAGGCTACAGCCGAAGGGTAGGGATCCCATGGCCGGTAAGAGGACTACTGCAGAAAGCTGGGGCGTTGGCTATGGCATAGCCAGGGTGCCCAGGACCGAGAGGGGGGTGGCGAGGTTCGCGCCTATGACTGTTAAAGGCAGGCTTACCCACCCGCCGCGTGTTGAGAAGAAGATAAGGAAGGAGATAAACAAGAAGGAGTATAGGAAAGCCTTCTTATCAGCGCTTTCAGCAACTTTTAAGAGGGAGGTTGTTGAAAAAAGGGGCCACAGGCTTGGTGATACAAAGATACCCATAGTCTTCACTCAGGATTTTGAAAACATTTCCAAGACGCGTGAAGTAGTTGAGCTGTTCGGGAAAATAGGCTTGGAGGAGGAGCTTGAAAGAATCTACGGCAGGCCCAGGATAAGGTGTGGAAAGTCCAAGTGGAGGGGGAGGAGGCTGAGGAAGAGGGTGGGTCCCCTGATAGTGGTTTCAAGCATGAAGGCAAGCATAGTTAAAGCAGCATCGGGAATACCTGGCGTAGATGTTAAAACACCAGACAGGGTTTCAGTAATGGATTTAGCACCTGGAGGCCATCCCGGGAGACTAGTAGTGTGGAGCCTCCCGGCTCTAAGCAAGATGGTTGAGAGGGTGAGGAAGTATGTCGGAGGATAACGTGATAATAAGGCCAGTGTCAACCGAGAAGGCCTTTAGAATGATAGAGAGGGAGAACAAGCTGATATTCATCGTAGACCCGAAGGCGGATAAGAACAGGGTTAAGCAAGCTGTTGAGAAGCTCTTAAACGTGAAAGTCGAGAAGGTAAACATAATAAGGAGCATAACCGGGGAGAAGAAGGCGATAGTAAAGCTCGCAAAAGAGTATAACGCTATGGATGTTGCAAGCAGGCTTAAAATAGTATAGGAGGAGGGCGAAATGGGAAAGAGGCCGATAGTAAGGAGACGTGGAAGATCCCCCAACTTCATGGCTCCCACACATAGAAGGGTTGCACCTGCAAAATACCCGTTCTTGGCTCAAGGTGAAAGACTAGAAGGGACGCTCGTAACACTACACCACGACCCGGGAAGGGGAGCACCCCTCGCGGAAATCAAGCTCGACGATGGGAGAACATTCTACACAGTAGCAGTGGAATCAATGTACGTAGGCCAAAGAATATCAATAGGATGGGGGAGTCCACTCGCAGTAGGAAACATACTGCCACTAGCAGAAATCCCGGAAGGAGTAATAGTGTCAAACGTTGAACGAAAACCGGGAGATGGAGGAGCACTATTCAGAGCATCAGGAAACTACGCGACGCTAATAGGCAAAACAAACGGGACAGCAATACTGCAAAACCCCAAGGCTAAAACATTCGTAGTAGACACTAGAGCACTAGCAACAATAGGAGTCGCCGCTGGAGGAGGAAGAACAGAAAAACCATTCCTCAAAGCAGGCACCAAGAGAAAACTAATGCGAAGCAGAGGAAGAAAATACCCAATCGTAAGAGGAGTAGCAATGATAAGCGTATACCATCCACACGGTGGGGGGAGGCATCAGCACGTAGGGGGTTCTACTTCTGTTAGCCGTAATGCTCCGCCTGGTGCTAAGGTTGGTTTGATTGCTCCCAGGAAGACTGGTAGGAAGAAGGTTAGNGGCATCAGCACGTAGGGGGTTCTACTTCTGTTAGCCGTAATGCTCCGCCTGGTGCTAAGGTTGGTTTGATTGCTCCCAGGAAGACTGGTAGGAAGAAGGTTAGACAAGCATCTGGATAAAGATTAAAATATTTCTATACTTGTTTTCATTAATCATATTCTTCACATAAGAAAACTAATAAAGTAATTCGAGTTATTGAGTTGGTTAAGTGCGTAAAGGACGGTGGAAAACTTTTCCACCTGGTGGTGAAAATTTGCATTTCCACATGCCATAAATAGCTTTCTCCTGTTTCCCAAGTCATGGGTTTCAGCGGGAAGGCTGCCGGCCTGCTTCTTGCTCTGCTTCTTCTTACTTATGAATTTAACAGCATTATCTTGTTTCTCTCCCCCAAGGGTTCTGCCGGCGGCGCTGCCGACATGGCTTTTCTCAGGGGTCAGCTTGAAGATGGTTCTCCTCCTGATGTTCCTTTCCTGGAGCGTGGTTATGTTGCTCCGGAGGGTGTGGACAATAGTATTGTTGATGGGATTTGGCTGGGTATTGCTCCTCTCATAAGCTTGGGCTATGCTGAGGATGAGATTACTAAGGAGGCTCGTGGAGCGGGTTTTCCCAGGGAGCTTCAAATCAATGACAATCGTGTTTTAGTCGACTACTCCAATCTTCGTGTTTCACGTAATCTTGACGACGGGGAGGTTTCTGTTGAAATCCCGTTAGTCTGTAATTTCCCTCTACCCTCTGCTTACTACGAGGTTAAGGGTGTTAAGAAGAGAGTCAAGCTTTACAACGTGACCTGCATAAGGTACTATAATATTTCGCTAAATGCCCGCAAGCTCTACAACGTAACTTACGCTGGCGAGACAGGTGGTTTATCGAAGGCAGTGTTAAGCGTAGATGGCGATTTTAAAGGTAATGTGATCAATGCTTACCTCCCGGACCTGGGTAGTCCTGTTTCCTCACGGTTATTCTTCAACATGCCCCTCTACGGCATTGTGTTAAGCTTGGAGATTCTAGAGCATAAGGCTTACAGGATTAATTTCAACGGGAGGGAGGTTGACTACTATTGGCTCCATATGCGTAAGAACCTGAAGGTTACGAAGGATACTGAGCGGGTTAAGCTGGTTATAGGGCACGGTGGCGGATGGATAGTTCTACCCTGGCTTGTCTTGAGGGAGGGCGAGTATGTCTCGGAGCATTGGATAAAGTGGACTAATGGTGGAAGCTTAACGGTGGAATTAATCGTAGACGACTTCAAGAACACGTTTCTGCTGTGTTTCAATAAGACCACGGGCATTGAGAAAACGATCCTAAGCAGGGTTTTGAGCGAAGACGAGTTGAAGGTTCTTTCCCAACATCCCTTCTACGGGAAGCTTAACCAGAGCGGAGCTATGGGTTGGAGTGTAAGGTTCGTCGGAGAAAAAGTAAGCAATGAGACGGTATGGGTTTCAAGCGAAGAGTATGAGCAGTTGGCTAGGCTCGGGTGGAAGAGGGGGAACAGCATTTTCATCGACTCGGGCGAGGTGGATTGGGGATACACTGTAACGAGTAGGACAATCGGCGAATGCAAATCCATCAAACTATTCTACAGTCCTCTGAAAATTAACAGGGGGGAGTTACTACACGGCATAGCCCTGAGGAATTATGCAAACACTAACGTAAGCTACTCGCTTAGGCTTAAGACGGCTACAAACCACTTCCTCTTCTTTACTCAGACCAGAGAGAGCAGCGGGAGCATTACTCTAAACAAAACTTCTACGGGCTCCGTTTTACTAATCCAGCGGGAGCCCGCGGTTGGAGAGGCTGTTTTCGAACTCGTTAAAGATGGTAGAGTAGTTGCGGCAGTAAAGGTTTCCCTCGCCCTTAAGACGGCGGTGTTTTGGAAGGGCTTCTGGGATGGCCTGCTAACAAAGCTGCCGGGGATAGCTATTACCGCTGGTATGATGATTGCAGTAAGCTTCCTGATCCCAAAGGCATACGTGAGATATGCTTACTATCTCATGCTGGGTATTGACGTATTGTCGAACCTCATGGAAGTGGCTTCAGATGTTGAAGAAGCCTACAAAGCTAGGGAGGAAATGCTCGCCTTCGCTGAGGCCTTTGAAAAACGAGCTGGAGAATTCCTGGCCAGAGGCGAGGTTGAGCATGCTGCCGAATGCATGGAGCTTGCAGTAGCGTCGAGGAGAGAAGCAAATGAAACTATGAGCAACATAGGGCTTAACGTCTTCTCAAACCTCGCCTTCGGCGTCAGCCTGGATGAGATAAGAATAGCACTGGGTCTAAAGGAACCAATAGCTGAGAACGAGCTTGAGAAGCAGTATAAGATAGGATACGCGAGGGGAAGAGTCACAGGCGCAGTAGTCTCCTGTATGCTCTACGTCACGCTTTTCGTAATGGTTAACAGAGTGAAGGCTGAGAGAATAGGTCAAAGATTAACAACAAGCCAGATACTGAGAACAATAGCAAGGGGGGTCTACAACTGGGTAACACCAGCCGTATGGGATGCTATTACTCTCACCTGGGGGAGGATAAGGGGCTCCGCAGGAAGGATCGTAGACCTCCTTCTGGGAAACAAGTATAGCAGGGGGTTCGGCGAAGCCATTGGAAGCCTGCTGGAGAAGGTGGGAGAAGACCCCTCCATTCTCGAGGAAACCATTGACGCTTCCTCAAGGCTTTCGAAGCAAGTGCTAGAGAATGTTCCGAGAAGGGAGAGCGCGAGGAAGATACTGGACGTCATCGGGCTGGTCTTTGAAGAATACTCTCTGGAGGAGCTGAGAGTCGAAGGCGGTAGGGTTGTTAGAGTAATCGTCTCGGTTTGGGCGGGTTGCGGAGACGAGGCTGTCGAAGACATAGGCAGAGTATTTCGGAAGTCGAGAATGTTTGGAGAAGAACTTCTAAACTGGCTGGGGCTCGGAGACCAGTGGTCTCTGCCTAAGGCTACTAGGCTCCTCTCCAGAACAGTTGAGCTAAACCCGGAAGAGCTTGAAAACATTGGGAGAGCCCTGGCTAAGGTTGGGGAAAGCTTTGAAAACAGGCTTAGGCTATTAAACACCTACCTGGTAGTCAAAGAGAGCTACGGAGAAACTGTTGCAAAAGCCTTCTTGAATACTATAGTTAAGGATCCTGGGCTTCTCAACACGTGGCATGCAAGTCTTGAAAGCGGAGCAATAATATTCATTGCAACCTCCCACGATTCGGATAGGCTGTTGCTTCCTAAGAATATCCCCGAGGGTGTTTACCTTGTTTTAGTCCACGATCCTGATGATGGCAGCATTATCGTAGACAAGATAAGGAGGATTGTGAATGGGCAGGAGAGCCTGCGCTTCTCCTCCGTGGAAACAACCGGCAGGATAAGAAGTGGCTGCACATACTTAACAGTCTTGAAGCCGGCGACCATAGATGATTTCCTTGCCAGATACCCGTCGAAATTCGTGAAGGCAGACGGCTTCAATGCATACTTAGTTGATACTAGAACCGGCAGGATTATTGAGGGGCTCGCGGGGAGACTGGATGAGTACGCAGGCTCAGCCCTAATCAGGTTCATGGTTACGAATGCAGACGGGGAGCAGCTCGAGCTCAGAGTAACTGAGGGAGGAAGGCTGATGCTGGTCTCCGGTGGGGGGAGAACGATGATAGGCGAGGTTGAGCTGAAAACCGTGAGAGATGGTGCTGGAGGCGAGGTGGCAAGGCTCCTATTCCTCAGGGAGGAGGGCTCAGACAGGTATGGTGGAATCATAACTCTAAACAGGAGGATCCCTCAAGAACCAATAGTGTTCTTAAGCAATGATGAGCACGTCATAGAGATAAGGAGTGGCCAGAAGTACCTTGACGTAAGCGGGATGATGAAGAGAATTATAGGCGAAGAGTATCGTAGGCTTGGAGAAGAGCTGAGCAATAGGGACGCGGTACTTGGAATAGTATACCGTAGGGTTGACGGTGGAGTAGATTCAGCGTGGACTCAGAGCGCGGACGCAGAGTTCAAGATTAAAGAGGCTGAAGAGGTTCTCGGAATACTAATCGTAAGGAAGAACGGGCTTAGCGCAGTAAGCTCTGATGGAAGTGTTAGAGCAGAACTCTCCGGGGAATACTTGAAGTTCTACGGTGTCGAGGGTATGAGCGACGGTAACGGTTTCAAGGTAAGCGAAGCCCGTTTCAGAGAGCTCAGCGGGTATGGTCCAATTCTCGAGGTAACTCTGCATAGTAGTGAAAAAATCCTGTTTCGTATTGATGTAGGCAGGGACGGTAAATCAGTATCCTCAAAGCTGGCTTTAGCGATAAGAACACGAGCACCGGAAATAAACCCGATCAAATACTATGGGGAGCTTAAGATTAAGTTGAGTGAAAATAATCAAGTTTTCGAGTACGCATTTAAAGATACAATAGTTGTTGAATATAAGGATAACAAGGGGATTCATAGGAAGGTAATAAGCTTAAGCAAGCCTCTTCCAGATAAAGTGTTAAGCGAGTCTCAACATGTTGCTGCAAAGCTGTTTACAAAAGAACTCTTAGAAAAATTAGGGTATATCATTCTGGAGGAGGAGAGTCTATATGACTTAGGTAATAGGAGATATGTATACTTCGATTTTAAAACGGAAACACCAGACAAAAGGATAGCAATAGTAGAATGTAAACACGGAGATGAAGAATCAGGAAACCTTATAGGCCAAGCTGATAAATATCTTGAAATTGCTGATGAAAATAATTGGAAGCTGATTTACAGCTTTCTGCACGCTCCCCAAGAGCCAGAAGCTGAGAGGCTATTTGAATATTTAGTTGAGCTCATGAGGAGATATCCAGACGTTATAGAGGTTTTTATAGGTGGCGTGAAATATGAAGGATAGAGTAAAATGACCGAATACTGGATGGTGATTAAGCCTGCGCCTAAAATACGAGGGAAAATAAAAGAGGAGTTAGAGAAAATATGGATGCCTGCAACGGGTTCTTCTTGGCTTATGGAGAGAAAGAGATTGAAATATGTTCCTGCTATTATTCGCTCGGCTTATGCTTATGGAGAGAAAGAAGTCGAGGAAGTTAAGAAGGATCCTTATGTTTCTTACTTGATGAATAAAGTTAAGGTTATTATCAGGAAATGCCCAGACAATATTAGAGTTGATCCAAAAACTAATGGTCCTGGTTTAAAGATTTTCTGGCCAATCGAAGTCTTAGAGGTTAAAGAAGTAGATGATGAATTAAAGATGCTGCTAACGAAGGTTTTCTTCTCTAAAGATAATCTAGAGGACAGAATGATAGCTGAAGAGGATATTAGGAGATTCGGAATACCTTGTCAAGAGAAGCAGATGACTTCTGATCAACGTATCGACCATCATATTGATTCTATGAATAGTTTTATGAAAGCATGGGGTGAATTCTTTAAAAAAGCATATGATATTCATAAGCAGTATAACGTTAAAATGTGGTTTCACATCATAGGATTATAGCTGAGTGAAGTAAGCATGCGATTTGGATGCGAGCACATACTTTCTCGTAAGAATATTATCACTACCACGTAGGGGGTTCTACTTCTGTTAGCCGTAATGCTCCGCCTGGTGCTAAGGTTGGTTTGATTGCTCCCAGGAAGACTGGTAGGAAGAAGGTTAGACAAGCATCTGGATAAATATTTCTATACTTTTTCTTAATTCTACGATTCCTACGGTTTGTTGTATCCATTTAGATCATTTTAAAACTGTTTGTGCTCTACGCTGAATAATGTAACCCCTTCCAATTTTTCCCCTTTCCGTATGCTCTTATTAACAAGTTTTCACACGTTGTTAAGAATGATGGAAAAAGAATAGAGAAGACGGTAAGAGAACTGTATAATAAACTCGTGGTAGAGACAGGGACTGTTTCATGCTGTCACTGAGGCTTGGAAAGCAGCCATTTCCATAACGGGATACATTCTATCGTTTTATCGTTGGTTTTGATTTCATCCTCATAATCCCAGGTTATTATTGAGAGTTCATTGCATCCTAGTTCGTCGCTTGCCTTAGTTAAAGCTCTTATCTCTCTTTTCTCAATCTCATCCCTGCCAGAGGCATAAGTTACTTGGATCAATCGTTTAACTTCAACCCCGTTCTTAACAACGAAGTCAACCTCGTTCTGCTGGTAGTCCCTCCAGTAGAAAATCTCGAGCAGAGGATTTTTAGACTGCATTCTCCTCAAGTGCAGGAAGACTGTGTTTTCAACCAGTTTCCCAAAGTTCTCGCTAAACCTGAACCCGGCTGCGTTCGACAGTCCGGTGTCTATAACGTATGCTTTCTTTATCCCCTTAACTTGAGATTTTAGGGAAAGCGAGAATGGTCTTAAGAGATTTATCAGCCTAACCTCCTCTAAGGCCTGCAGAATCCTAGACGCTGTCTCCAGGCCTATTCCAAAACCTTTTCTCAACGACCTTAGAGTAACGTATTTAGACACGTTTGTAATTAGGAACTTTGCAACTTCATACGTAATGCTTGCATCAAGGTTAAACCTCTCCGTCACATCTTTGTAGATTATGTCGCTGAAATACTCTTGGAGAATCCTGTACCTGAGGACTTCATTCTTAAGAACAACCTCCGGGAACCCGCCGAACTCTAAGTATTCTCGCAACAGGTTTTTAACCTTAGCTTCAGTCTTGTAGGAAAGAGGCTTAACCTCCGCTGAGATCCCGCGGAAACTCAAGAACTCTCTGAATGAGAGCGGAAAAACCTCGTGTTTAATCGTTCTTCCAGTTAGAATCCTTGCATACTCGCCTTTCAGGAGCTTTGAGGAAGAATCCGTGATGAAAATCCTGTTAACCTCTTTCATGTCGTACAATCTTCTCGTAAAACGTGGCCAATCCTCCCGGAAATGAACTTCATCAAGAAACAGGTTGACGTTTCTCGGCGAGGCTCCCGATAACTCCAAATACGCTTTGAAAACCTCATCGAGAGGAATTTTTCTAAACCTTTCAAAATCGAAGTTTAACATCAGCAGGTTTAACGGGTCTACACCCTGCTCAACCAGGTGACTCATGATTTGAAAAAGCAGGGTTGACTTCCCACATCTCCTGACTCCGAACAGGATTCTAATCTCCTTTCCCTCAGACATCTCTTCAAAATCCACATCTCTCCTCCTGCCTGCGAGTTCCGCGGGAATAGTTTTCAATTCCCACCAGGGATTCTGAACCTTCAACCTGTCCTCCACAAACCTTTTGGAAAGTGGCTCCATTATAATGTTATATTGTTCATTTTTGCTTAAAAATGTTACTGGCTATGGTTCATTTTTTATAAGAAATGGCTGGATGCTGGTCTACAGCTTCCTCCAGGCTCCCCAGACTTCCGAAACCAAGGAATTACTTAACTACCTGGTTGAGCTTATGAGACAATAACCAGACATAGTGGAGGTTTTTATAAGTGGAGAGAAATATGGAGAGCAGGAAAGAATGATTGAATACTGGATGGTGATTAAGCCTGCACCTAACACTCCGAGGAATATAGTAGAAAAAGTGAAGATGTGGATGAGGGTAATAGGATCTCGGTACATGAAAAGTAAGGGATTGAAGTATATTCCTGCAATTATCGATTCTGCTTACGCTTGGGGAAGAAGAGGTTGAGGAGGCTAAGAAGAATCCAATTGTCTCCTACTTAATGAATAGGGTAAAAGTTATGATTAGGAAGTGTCGAGACAACATAATGGTTGATCATAGGACCTTAGGACCTGGGCTTAAAGATTTTCCGGCCTGTTGAAGTCCTAGAGATTTATGGGATAGGAAGTGAGCCGGAGATATTGCTTACTAAAAATCTGTTCTCAAAGGATAATCCTGAAGATAGACTGATAGCGGAAGAAGATATCAGAAGAACTGGTCTAGCCATTGGGGAGGAACAGATGGAGCCTAAACAACTTATTAACTCTCGCATTGATTCTATGAATAGTTTTATGAAAGCATGGGGTGAATTCTTTAAAAAAGCATATGATATTCATAAGCAGTATAACGTTAAAATGTGGTTTCACATCATAGGGTTGTGGTTTTCGCTACCTATATTAACGGGTAAGCTGAGAAGCTGTTTTCGATTAACAGGCGAGAGTTTTTCTTTACCATGTTAAGCTTTCTTATCTACTATTTCCAACTTGCAGGTTTAACAATTTTTCATGATTGTATTCTTTGTATCCTTCTATTCAAATATGCTTGTTTCATTTTTGTTTTCAAAACTCTTCGATTCCGTGATTTTCTTTAACGATTCCTCTAAACTCCTAATCTTTTCTTCTAATTCTTCTAATCTTTTCTCTATGTCTGGTGGTGGGGGTGGTGGAGGAAGCGTTTCGGCCCCAGATAGTGGTGCTCCACAAGAACTGCAGTATTTCGAATTCTTTGCTAGCTTTTTACCACAGACTTGACAGAAAACAAATTCTTCAACTTCAATCTCAGTACTTGGCAGTGTTTCCATAGGAATTTCAAATAAAATTGTTCCGCATCTAAAGCAGAACTTGTATTTTGCATCGTTTGCAGTCCCACATTTAGGACAAATCTTAGTAGCCTCTTGGCTTTTAGATACTGTCTCATGATATGTCACATTTTGCAAAGAAGGGGTTTTTTGAAACTGCTTTTTCGGACTAGTTCCTCCTGCTGTCTTTATAGGGACTGTAACTGGCCAAGTCTTGCCTAAGTGCCTTAAATATGCTCCAGATAGAATCACTAAAGAAGATGCTGTTAGCATTATTATTATTACTGTTATTGCTAAGTACTGATTCGCCGTTTTAGAAATGTATTGTGAAAACAAAAAGATGCTTGCAAAAAGTATCATGATTCCCATTATACACGATGCTGTGCCATATGCAACTGCATTTTTATGAGGCATCTGCTTCTCCTCCCTGAAGAAGCCTAACATTTAAGTCTTAATACACAAGTGTCTAAGGCAATCGACCGTATTATGCTTATGTAAAAGTGCTTTGTACCATTGATAGTAATACTCGCTATATACTAAGTCCTTGTCCTAATATTGCTAAATAACCGGCTTATTCAAGGGAAAGGTTATTATACCCCGAGGTTAGGAAAAGTAGTGGATGTCTCTCATTCCAACGTATAGGGGTAAGACGCTCGAGGAGCTGAATAGTCTTTCGATGAACGAGTTGATGAGGCTCCTCCCAGCCCGTATTAGGAGGACTCTGAGGAGGGGTTTGCATCCTGAGAACAGGAAGCTTCTGGAGAAGATTAGGAAGATTAAGGCGGAGATGGCTAAGACGGGTACTCAGACGAAGAGGATAAGGACTCATAGGAGGGATATGCCTATTCTACCTGAGATGGTTGGCTTAACGATAGAGGTTCATAACGGTAAGGACTTCATACCGGTTGAGATAACCCTAGACAAGGTTGGGCACTACCTTGGCGAGTTTGCGATAACGAACAAGAGGGTTGTTCACGGTAAGCCGGGTGTTGGCGCTAGCAAGTCGTCTACTTATGTGCCTTTGAAATAAGAAAAAATAGAAAGGGTTCTAAAACGTATTACTTGCTGGTTTCCTTCCAGATGTAGGTTATCCTATCGTCGATGACTAGGTATTCCCCACTCTCCTTAACGGAGACCATGGGCTTCTTCAGTATGGTGGCGATCTTCCTCAACCCTTCGAGCGACTTTACATGTGCAACATAACCGTCCGGGGTTTTCTCAAGCTTGTCGACGTTAACAGCTCTACGTATGCTGGGCTCAGCCTCAGCTTCCTTACTCATTTTTCATCGTTCAAATGGCTACATATGGGGATTTAAGCCTTCCTTATAGGATGACAAAATATTTAATAATTGGTGTCTATTTCTGTCTCGCCTCCGCGAGCTAAACCGGTGTTGGGTTTGCCGAGTTTCAAGTATAGTTTGGTGGAAGTGGATAAGTCGCGTTCGGCTAAGGCTAGTCTCAGAGAGGTTAGGATATCCCCTAAGCATGCCGTAGAAGTGGCTAGGTTCATCAAGGGTCTTAAGATTCCAGAGGCTAGGAGGAGGCTTGAGGCCGTGGTGAGAATGGAGACCCCCGTCCCCTTCCGGAGGTATAGGAAGAAGGTTCCACATAGGAGGGGGATTGAAGGATTCGACTCGGGGAGATATCCTGTTAAAACGGCCCGTTTCTTCCTTAGGCTAATATCCCAGCTTGAGGCTAATGCTGAGTACAAGGGCCTCTCCCCGGATAGGATGAGGATAAAGGGAGTTGTTGTCCACAGGGGTAGGAAGTTGAAAAGATACATGCCCAGGGCTTTTGGGAGAGCCACGCCCAGGTTTGAAACGCTCACGCACGTAGAGGTCCTGGCTGTAGAGGAGGCTGGTTGAATTGTCGAGTAAGAAGAAGCTAATATTTTACAAGAGAGTTCTCAACCTGTGTAAGCTCCATCAGCAGATCGACGATTTCTTGAAAGAATATTTGAAAGACGGGGGGTATGTTGGCTGTAAGGTTCTTAATGTCCCAATGGGTCTTGTAGTAACAATATACACGAGCAAACCTGGGTTCGTCATAGGCCCGGATGGTAGGAGGATTAGGGAGATTCAAGACATCCTCAAGGAGAAGTTCAATCTTGAGAACCCGCAGGTAAACGTGGCGGAGGTTGAGAATCCCGATTTAGAGCCCCAGCTTGTTGCTCAAATGATATGTAGGGCTCTTGAGAAAGGTGTTAAATACCGTAGGGCTGCTAGGGTTGCTCTACGTAGGGTAGCTGCCGCGGGTGCGATAGGCTGCGAGATAAGGATAGCTGGTAAGCTTACCACGGATAGGGCCAGGTTTGAGAAGTTTAGCTTCGGCTATATGCCTGCAGCCGGAGACCCTGCGATGAAGTATGTCAAAGTAGGTAAGGCAAGTGTACTACTGCCGCAGGGAGTCATGGGTGTCAAGGTCAAAATATTGAAAGAGGCTGTTCCTCCGGATGAAGTGCAGTTAGTAGAGGCGCCGCAGGAGGCTGTGGAAGTTGGCAAGGCTGAAGGCCAGTGAGATAAGGAAAATGAGTAAGGAGGAGAGGCTTAAGAAGCTCCAAGAGCTTCGCAACGAGTTGATGATAGCGAGGATGAGAGCAGCCTCCGGCCTTGAGGAGAATACTAAGGCTGTTAGAGAGTTGAAACGAGCTATAGCTAGGATACTAACCGTAGAAAGGGAGGAGGCACTGAAATGAGGACGCCCAGTAACCTTGCTTACCACGAGCTGATAGGGCTTCCCGTCAGGGTTATCGACCCTAAAGACAACACTACGGTCTTTTCCGGGAAAGTGGTTTGGGAAACGAAGAATACTCTAATCATAATCTCTGAGAAAGGACGGCGCCTTACCATCCCAAAGCACCACAGGGTTTTCGTATTCAAACTCGGAGATAAAGAGGTTGTTTTAAAAGGAGAGTCGATAGCGTTTAGGCCAGAGGATAGGACTGGGAGGATTGACCCATGAGCTTCCTTAAAGACCTCGGGCTAAAGCCTCCAGAGAACAAGTGTGACGACAAGAAGTGTCCCTTCCACGGGAACGTTAGGGTAAGGGGAAGCGTATTCGAGGGTATTGTAGTCTCCGATAAGATGAAGAACACCGTGATAGTAATGAGGGAATACTTGCATTACGTCCCGAAGTATAAGCGTTACATGAGGAAGAGGAGTAGAATCCCATCTCATAACCCTCCCTGTATCGCCGCTAGAACCGGGGATAGAGTTATAATAGGGGAAACAAGACCATTGAGCAAGACTGTTCATTTCGTAGTGTTGGGGAAGGTGAGCTAAAAAATGGCGATGAAGAAGTCTAGGGCAGTATCCGCAAAGGGAATATTAGAGTATAGGCTGCATGGTTCCCGTGGCCTTCCGGTTGGCGCTAATCTGGTGTGTGCGGACAATTCTGGAGCGAAGGTTTTGAGAATAATACAGGTCTATAGGACTGGTAGCAGGCTGAGGCGAAGACCATCTGCGAAAGTAGGCGACTTGGTGACGGTTGCTGTTAAGAAGGGTACGCCAGACCTTAAGAATAAGATGATGAAGGCGATAATAATAAGGCAACGATACCCCGTTAGAAGGAGGGATGGGCTGAGGGTTGTTTTCGAAGACAATGCTGCAGTACTAGTAACTCCAGAGGGTGATATCAAGGGCACTGAGATAAAAGGGCCTGTGGCGAAGGAGGCTGTTGACCTCTGGCCTAAGCTCTCAGCACTTGCCTCAATGGTGGTGTAATAAATATGAATGAGAGACACTTAGCCTACAAGGCTTCTTCTGTCCATCTTAGTCGCGAGTTGAGGGCTAAGTACGGTTTTAGAAGTCTGCCAGTGAGGACTGGGGACAGGGTTCTTATAATAAGGGGGGACTACAAGGGCATTGAGGGGGATGTGAGTAGAGTAGATAGAAACAGGGGCCGTATTTACATTTCAGGTGTTTACAGGGAGAATGCACGCGGAGAGCAGAGGCTGGTTCCAATACCCATAAACTCGGTTATACTAATCAAAATCGATGAGAAGGATAAGTGGAGGCAACGCATCATAGAGAGGAAACGTAAGACTGTCAAGGAGGTTTCTGAAGGTGGCGCGTAAAGGCGGATCTAAGAGCCTAAAGAGATACGCTGCCCCCGTCTCAATGCAGGTTGTTAGCGTTAAGGAGAAGAAGTTTATCACAAGACCTGAACCCGGACCCCATCGGCTTAAACTCTCGCTACCGCTTCAGGTTGTTGTAAGGGATGTTTTAAAATTAGCAGAGACTGGTAAGGAGGCGAGGAATATTATAAAACGCTCATTGATTCTCGTAGATGGTGTTGTTAGGACATCCCATAAATTCCCAGTGGGTTTAATGGATGTCATAAGCATTAAGGAGCTTAACAAACATTATCGAATGCTCGTTGACAATAAGAGTAGGTTAATACCAGTTGAAATCCCCCCTGAAGAATCTTCTATGAAGATATGTAGGATTAATAAGAAATATCTTTACCGCGGGAAATTGATGCTTGCAACTGAGGACGGTAGGACCTTTGAAACAGATGATTATTCTCTTAACGTGGGTGGTTCCCTTCTCGTGAAGATTCCGGAATGCACTATAATAGATAAAACTCCGCTTTCAGAGGGTTGCGTCGCATACGTGTTCATGGGTAAGCATGCCGGTAGCACAGGGATTGTGAAATCGATTTCGAGTTCAAGCATGCTTCGCGACAGTATTGTTACACTAAAAACCAACGAAGATGAGGTTAGTACGATAAGGGATTATGTCATGGCTATTGGGAGGGATAGGCCTTGGCTGAAGCTGTTTTAGAAAGGAGAGAGCAGAAACATGAAAATCCTATGAGAGAAATAAGAATAGAGAAGGTTGTTGTAAACATTTGTCCAGGTAAGCCTGGGGACCCTTTGGAGAGGGCTAAGCAGGTTTTAACACTATTAACTGGTATGAAACCCGCTGAGAGGAGGGCTAAGAAGACTATAAAGGAATTCGGAATCAGGAAACGTGAGGCAATCGCTGCCATAGTGACGCTTAGGGGCAAGAATGCAGAGGAATTCTTATCCAGGGCCTTCAGCGCCATAGGGAGGAAAATAAAGGCTTCAAGCTTCCAAGATGGAGTATTCAGCTTCGGTATTAAGGAGCATATTCAATTCCCCGGTGTTAAATACGATCCTAAGATAGGTGTTTTCGGAATGGATATTTGTGTAAAACTCTACAGACCCGGTTTTCGCATCATGTACAGGAGGCGTCGTAGAAACAAGGTTGGTCCATCTCACAGAATTACGAAGGAAGAGGCAATAAACTTCATAAGGGGAAAGTTTGGAGTGGAGGTTGTTTAACATGGCTCGCCAAATGCCAAAGAAGAGGACATTCGGAAAGGGTTCTAGACCCTGTATTAGATGCGGCTCTTACGGTCCGATAATAAGACAGTATGGCTTGAACTATTGTAGGCACTGTTTTAGAGAAGTCGCCCCACTACTCGGATTCAGGAAGTATAGCTGAGGTGTTAACTTTGACTCTCAACGACCCTCTTGCAAATGCGTTGACGACGCTTCAAAACTGCGATCTTAGGAGGAAGAAAGAGTGTATAATTTCACCAGCCTCAAACCTTATAGGACATGTTCTTAAAATACTGCAACAACACGGCTATATTGGTGAATTCGAATTCGTTGACGACGGTAAATCAGGCTTTTTTAGAGTACAATTAATAGGAAGGATAAACAAATGTAGAGCAATTAAACCAAGGTTTCCAACATCATATCGAGATATTGAGAAATTTGAGAAGATGTTTCTCCCCGCTTACAATATCGGGCTACTGATTATATCTACTCCACAGGGATTAATGACGCATGTGGAAGCTAAGAATAAGAAAATCGGGGGGAGGTTGATCGCATATGTCTATTAGCATGATGGAAGTTGTCTATAGTGAAAACGTTGAAGCGCTTGAGGGAGTGAACATTGGCTTAAACGGTTCTACCGTTATCGTCGAAGGCCCCCTTGGGAAATTATCTAAAGACTTCTCACATACTGGTTTAAAACTGACACTCGAAGGTAATACGCTTAGAATAATCTCAACCAAGAAGGGCAAGAAGTTTAAAGCCCTGGTTGGAACAGTCGCCAAGCTTGTCAGAAACATGATGGAAGGAGTCGTTCATGGCTACATGGTTAAGCTGAAGATAGTCTATTCCCATTTCCCAGTGACCGTTAAATACGATAAGTCTCATAACATGGTTTCTATACACAACTTTATGGGTGAGAAATCGCCTAGATGCTTTAAGGTTCCTTTTAAAAACGTTGACATTAACGTTTCTGGACAAGACATAATCGTCACTGGCTTAGATAAGAATGAGGTTACTCAAGTGGCTGCAATGTTTGAATTAGCGACGAAGATTAAGGATAAGGATCCAAGGATTTACATAGATGGGATATACGTTGTTGAGAAAGGGTTATGGAGGCGGTAGGGTTGAGCACTGAGGCTAAAAAGCTACTTGCATTGAGGAGGAGGCACAAAGAGAATAAGCCTGAATTCGTAAGGCAGGAGAGTTGGAGATACGTGAGGCTGGATGAGAGCTGGCGTAGGCCGAGGGGTAAGGACAGTAAGATGCGACTCAGAGTCAAGGGGTGGCCTAAGGTGGTTAAAGTAGGATACGGCTCTCCGAAGAGGACTAGGGGGCTCCATTCTTCCGGCTTGAAGCCTGTCTTAATTTCCTGTAGACGAGACCTTGAGGAAGCAGGCTCGCCAGAGGGGAAGATTCTGATCTTTTCTTCAAGACTAGGTAGGAGGCTGAGGGAGGCTCTTGCGAAAGAAGCATTGGCAAAAGGATTCGTTATAGCTAATTACGAGGCTAAGACTGTTAAGACGGAGGAGGCTTAGCGAATTGGGTGTGAAAACAGTCAGGAGGCTTGCCGCCGACATTCTCAAAGTAGGAGAGTCGAGAATATGGATAGATCCAGAGAGGCTTGAAGAGGTTGAGAATGCTGTAACAAGGGCTGACGTAAGGAGGCTAATTAAAAGTGGCGTGATTAGGAAAAGACCGGCTTCTACGCCGAGTAGGGGTAGGGTCAGGGCTAAGAGCGGTAGGAGGGGTCCGGGAAGCAAGAAGGGGGCGAAGGGCGCTAGAATATCTGTCACATGGGTTGAAAAGGTTAGGGCGCAGAGGAAGCTTCTGAGGGAGCTACGTGACAAGAAGATTATATCCAGGAGAGTATACAGGCGGCTATACCTAATGGTTAAGGGAGGCGCATTCGCAAGTAAAAGGGCCTTGATGAACTACGTTCTATCATTAAAAGAAAGGGGTGAGGCTGCTTAATGGCAAAAACCGCGTCTTACAAGGTCAAGTTCAGAAGACGGCGGGAGGGCCTTACAGACTATTACCTTAGGACTAAACTGCTCAAATCAGGCTTGCCGAGAGTGGTTGTGAGGATTTCAAACAAGCATGTTAGAGTATTGATAGTTTCTAGCAAGCCCATTGGAGACATGACTCTGGCTTCAGCCTTCTCGCAAGAACTGAGAAAATTCGGCTGGCCTTTCAGTTTTAACAATACCCCTGCCACATACCTGACGGCTTACCTAGCCGGCTTAAGGTGTTTGAAGAATGGTGTTTCAGAGGGTATTCTAGATGTCGGCTTGCATAAGCCTGTTAGGGGGGGTAGGATATACGCTGCCTGCAGTGGTCTATTAGATGCAGGTTTCAAAGTGAGAGTTAGCGAGGAAATGCTCCCGGATAAGAGTAGGATACTCGGCGAGCATATAGTTAACTATTTTAAGGCTTCCGGAGGTAGGGGCTTCTCTAGATACGTGAAAGAAGGCTTGAAGGTTGAGGATATGCCTAGGATATTCGAAGAAGTTAAGAATAGAATAAGGGAGGCTGTTGAACATGGCTGAAGACGATTCTGAAGAATCTGAAGTAATTCAAGAAGCTATCGTAGAAACTCCGCTTATTCGAATGATAAAAGAAGGCAGGGTTTCTACGCTAGAAGAAGTTTTCAACATGGGTCTTAAGATAAGAGAGCCAGAGGCAGTCGACCTTTTGCTCCGGAAAATAAGGGAGGAAGTCATTTCAGTGAGTCCAGTCCAAAAGCAGAGCGATGCCGGGGAGAAAACACGTTTCAGAGCACTCGTCGTAGTCGGCGATGAAGACGGGCATGTTGGAATAGGCTCTGCAAAAGCCAAACAGGTTAGGGATGCGATAGAAAAAGCTGCTAGAAGAGCCAGGCTCAACATGATTCCAGTGCCACGGGGATGCGGATCCTGGGAGTGTAAATGTGGAGAGCCGCATTCTATTCCAGCAAAAACTATCGGGAAGACGGGGAGCGTAACTGTCATGCTCTATCCGGGTCCCAAGGGCCTCGGCCTCGTAGTCGGTGATGCTATTAAACCGCTCTTAAGACTCGCCGGCATCCGGGATGTTTGGTCTAAGACAAAGGGTTCAACTTCTACAAGCCATTCCTTCATCGCAGCTACATACTTTGCATTGAAAAGGCTGTTTATAACAAACTTCTTGATGACGGAGGCGAGTAAAGCTGGATTCTAAGGAAAATTCTCCACTAATCGCCGTAGTGAGAGTGAGGGGTACGGTAAATGTAACCAGGGAAGTGGCAACTACTCTCAGTAAGCTGAGGCTATTGAGAGTCAACTCGTCGACGCTTGTTAGACTAACCCCGTCAATAGAGGGGATGTTGAAGAAGGCTAAGGACTACTTGATGTGGGGCAGGATAGATAAGAATACTCTTCGACTACTCTTGTTGAAAAGAGGTAGGCTACCTGGGAACAGGCGTTTAAGCGATGAAAACATTGCAAAATTCACACGTTACAAGTCGTTAGACGAGCTTGTGGAGGCGGTGTGGATGAGCGATTCTCCAAGCCAAGCACTCAAGCCGGTTAAGCCTGTTTTTAGGCTAACTCCTCCAAAGGGAGGGTTCAAAAGGAGCGTTAAGAAGCCTGTTAAGAAAGGAGGTATCCTCGGAGACTGGGGTGAGAGGATAAACACAATATTGAAGAGGATGATCTGAAATAATACAGAACGTTTAAAAACTCCGTTTTCTCCAGGTGTCGAGAATTGCCAACTAGGCTGAGGAAAACAAGGAAGCTACGTGGAAGCCGGACTCACGGTTGGGGACAGGTTGGACAACACAGGAAGTCCGGTTCTAGGGGAGGCGTTGGAAGGGCGGGGAGCATGGGCCACAAGTTTCTAAGCTTCTACAAGGAGGAGAAGGATAAGGGCTTTGTCAGAAAAGTCCCCATGGTCGTGGGTAAGGAGGTAAACGTCGGCGAATTAGATGAGCTTTATAGTAAAATAGGCGTTAGAACACCGGAGGGAGATATGCTCATAGACCTTAATGCATATGGATATTCTAAGCTCCTGGGCTCGGGTGAGGTTTCATCACCCTACGTCGTCAAAGTTGCACAGTGTAGTGAGAAAGCACGTTTGAAGATTGAGGCTGCTGGAGGAAGGATAGTTAAGCCGGGTGAAGCTTAATGGGCTTCCTCGAGGCGATGGAGAAGATCGAGCCCTACGTATTCCAGATAGAGGCGCCTACTAGAAAAGTCGGTTTTACAACTAGGCTGGTTTGGACTGGCCTTGTATTAGTGCTATACTTAATCATGGGCTATATTCCCCTATACGGAATAGCCAGGGAGCAGGGTGCTGACCCCTGGGCTGCGATGAGGATAATAATAGGGGGGCAACAGGGTTCTCTCCTCCACCTCGGCATAGGCCCAATAGTCACCGGTAGCCTGCTTGTGCAGCTTCTTGCAGGCTCCGGGCTGATAAGGTTCGACCCGGGCTCAGAGTATGATAGGAGGATGTTGCAAGTTGCGACGAAACTGTTCACTATAGCTATTATCCTCTTCTCAGCCGTTTCAACTGTTTTCAGTGGAGCACTGATAGAGGAAAACTTGAAGGCTAGGTTGATAGCGACGATACAGCTCTTCCTATCTTCCCTGTTACTGCTAATGATGGATGAGATCCTCCAGAAGGGTTGGGGCCTCGGGAGCGGAATAAGCCTATTCATACTGGCAGGGGTTGCTAAAGAGATATGGTTGGAATGTTTAAGCCCGTTGGCGCACGCGCCAGACGGCTATATGTGGGGCGTGATAATATTCCTATTCCAAAAAATATTCACGTTGAGCAATCCTCTCACCGGCTTCTTCTACCGTGGCGCGCCCACTGTCCCAACGCTTTTCCAGCTTATTCTCACTATAATCTTCATATTGGCATTGGTATACTTGGAGAGCGTTAGCATAAATATCCCGATTTCTCATGGGCGTTTCAGAGGCTTTACCAGAGGCCTTCCAATCAAGCTGCTTTATGTTTCAAACATTCCCGTGATACTTACTGCGGCAATATTCACCAACATAGTAATGATCGCGACTTTCCTAAGCAATACGCCGCTTGCTGAAACACCCTTAGGAGACATAATAGGGAGGGTGCAGGTTGTTAACAATACCTATGTCCCTGTTTCAGGCCTGGCTAAACTTGTTTCGGCACCTAGGGGTATTATACGTGCTGCAGAAGAGCCGTTGCACGCAATAGGATACGTATTAATACTCACACTGTTCAGCCTGGGGCTCTCCATGGTCTGGCTTTCAGTCTCTGGCATGGATGCCCGTTCTATCTCAACGCAGCTAGTGGAGTCGGATGTTTTCCTAAGGGGCTTTAGGTCTACACCGAGCGTTATAGAAAGCAGGATAGCTCCATACATAAACACGGTGGCCTTTATCGGCGGCATGTTAATAGGCTTGATTGCTGGCATAGGGGACGTCTTGGGGGTGATAGGTGGCGGCATGGGGGTGTTGTTGGCAGTGGACATAGTGCAGCAATACTACCAGCTCATCCTTACGGAGACTCTGGAGACTCATCCAGAATTGGCTAAGTTCTTAGGAGGCTAACCTCTGGAAAACATTTTATCCACCCTTTCTAAAACGGATGGATAGTATGTCACTATCTAACATGATGATTGTAACCGCTATTTCCCTACTCTCCTCGTTAACAACCGTCTTAGCCATAAAGCTCTTACTCCACCCGGAGAAGGTTAAAGAGAAATCGGCAGCTTTAAAGGCGTTTAGAATGCAGCGCGAGGCCGCGCAAAGGCTTAAAGACCATAAGCTTCTTAAGAAGCTGGATAAGCAGAAGCTCTACATGTCTCAAATTGAAAGGGAAATCTCTTCATTCCAATGGAAAATGATGATGCTTAACATGCTGCCTTTCATAGTCTTTTCAGCTATGAGCTATTTCATACCTCTTGGCGAAATAGCAGGCTACTTTTCAGCGTCTATTTCTCGAGAGGGAGGGGCAATTCCAGTACCGCTGGCAGCATGGTGCTGGATATGCATGTTTTTCTTCATGCTGCTTTTCAGAAAGATTTTGGGGGTTTCTCTATAATGTCGAGGTTGAAACGTCCGAATAGGCCAATAATAATTCTGACAGGTATGCACGGCGTAGGCAAGTCTACCTATGCCAAACCCCTAGCCGAGGAATTCAACTTGGAATATGTTTCGACGGGTATGCTCTTCAGGAAGATAGCCAGCGAGAGAGGTCTTACCATTGCCCAATTGTCGGAAATATGTATGAAGACTCCCGAGTTCGACAGGGAGATAGATAGCTTGACTCTCTCACTGCTTGAATCAGGCGGCGTCGTTTTAGATAGCCTACTGGCAGGATGGTTCGCCAGGGATGTTGAATCGTTCAAAATATTCTTAAAAGCTCCTTTTGAAATCAGGTGTAAGAGAATCGCCTCCAGGGAAAACAGGCCTTTAGAAGAGGTTATCTCCGAGACGATAGCCAGGGAGAATTCTGAGAAAAAGAGATTCATGGAATATTACGGGTTTAACATAGAGGATTTAGGCTTCTACGATATGGTTTTAGACACAGGGTTTTTATCCCAGGATTCCGTGAGTAGAATACTTAAGACAGCTGTCTCAGCTTATCTGGAAGAGAAGTGGGTGGTGAAGAATGCCTAGGGACGTTTTACGTCCAGGGAGAATATGCGTGATAACGAGGGGTAGAGATAAGGGTAAGAAATGCGTAATAGTAGGGCTTGTCGACGATTCTAACGTGCTTATAACAGGCCCAAAGGAGCTGAACGGGGTCAAGAGGGGTAAGAAGAACATCATACACCTTTACCCGCTTAACGAGACTATTAGGATAAGGGCAAACGCTAAAGACGAGACTGTGCTATCAGCTATAGAGAAAAGCGGCTTGAAAGAGTTTATGGTGGAGCTGGTTAGGATTGAGAAACCTCGTTGACGTTCTTAAATTCAGGACCATTGTAAAGGAGGAGTATGAGACAGACCCGAATTACGGAGAGTATCCTGAGAAGAGGAGTGTAGAAAGGCTTCTCAAACTAGGCATTATAAATCTTGATAAGCCTCCTGGGCCGTCGAGCCATGACGTATCGTCGACTGTGAAGAAGATACTTGGAGTAGAGAAGGCCGGCCACGCCGGGACCCTTGAAGAAATGGGGAGATCCCGGCGTTTCCGGTGTGTTACCTATTTGCCTTAACGACGCTACGAAGGCTGTTGAGTATTTGCATATGATGAGCAAGGAGTACGTGGGAGTCTGCGAGATGCATGGCGAGTTCGAAGAGAAGGATTTGAGAAAATGGGTTGAGAAACTAACCGGAGTAATATATCAAAGGCCTCCGGTTAAATCTTCTGTAAAGAGGGCTTTAAGAAGGAGGACTATACTCAGGTTTACGATAGAGGACATTGTCGAAAGGAGATTCGTATTCAGAGTAGTTACGGAGCCGGGTACTTACATAAGAAAGCTTCTCCACGACCTGGGGCTCTTAGTGGGTGTGGGTGCTCACATGGTTGAATTGAGAAGGACGAGAGATGGATTCCTTAATGAAGATTCTTCATCTACACTACTCGAGCTGTACGCTGCGTGGTATTTATACTCTAGGGAAGGTGACGACAAGCTTCTAAGAAGGGTGGTCAGGCCTGTAGAAGAGGCCCTAAAAGGCTTTCCCTCGATATACATCAAGGATAGTGCTGTGGCTGCAGTGGCGCACGGTGCACCACTTGCAGCAAAAGGTGTTTCTAAAATAGATCATCCTCTTGCCAAGGGCGACACTGTATGTATAAAGACTCTGAAGGGAGAGTGTGTAGGCTTCGGAGTTTTAACAATGGATTCTGATGAGGTCATTCATGCTAAAAGCGGAATAGTTGCAACGGTTGAAAGAGTCGTCATGGACAGGAATCTATATCCAAAAACTTGGGGTTGAGAAAGGCTTTATTATAGTCTCGTTTTTAAAACTTTTAAGACGATACTCTCTCTTGGGAAGGTGACACCCGGCGTATAAATCCGAGTTTAAGAGTTTAAGACAGTCGTATTTGCGGCATGACTTCATCCTCAGAGGATCATGAATAATTTGCATTTTCAGCAAACCTGCCGTTTTTCTTTAAAAGTTTTAAAAAGCGTAAGAACATGCTGTTGAAACGTGTTTATTTGAAACTTAAAATTGGTTTGACGGAGATAGATATTGCCCGAAGATAGCGCTAATGTTGCAGTCGGTTCAATAATGAGCATGGGAAAAAACTTTTAAGAACATTAGGTAATTGAAAATAAACCGGGCTGGGGTGGCCGAACCTGGCTAAGGCGCAAGCCTGGAGAACCTGTTTTCAGTAAGCTTGTGGCGCTTACGCGCCGTAGGGGTTCAAATCCCCTCCCCAGCGTGTTGGAAAAATAATTGTATACGCTTTTTAACGGTAGGGGTTCAAGCTAGGGATAATAATATTTATAACCTCTCCTCTTAGGTTTCTGAGGCCTACCGGATGAGCAGCAGGGAGTTCAGGGAGATAGTTAGGATAGCAGGTACGGACTGCGATGGTAAGAGGAAGGTATTGGACGGTCTATCAATGATTAAAGGAGTAGGATGGTCTTTTGCTAGGGCGTTGTGCATAGCCCTTAACATACCGATGGATACTAGGCTGGGGTACTTGACTGAGGAGGAGGTTGCCAAGATAGAGGCTGCTTTAAACAATCCGAAGTCTTTGAATATCCCGGTATGGATGTTCAATAGGAGGAAAGACCTCGTAACGGGTGAGGATAAACACTTGATAACTTCAGAGCTCGAGTTAACTCAGAAAATGGATATCGAAAGGATGATTAAGATGAAGTGCTGGAAGGGTGTTAGGCATTCGCTAGGTTTGAAAGTAAGAGGTCAGAAGACTAGGACGACCGGTAGGACGGGCCCGCCGGTTGGCTTTACGAGGAGTGCTGCTAAAACTGGAGGCAAGTGATTGAGAAATGGGGGACCCGCGTAGGATAAGGAGTAAAATCCTCCACCCTAAGCATCCCTGGGTTAGGGAGAGGCTGGCTGAGGAGTTAATACTGGTTGGAGAATACGGTTTGAGAAACAAGAGGGAGCTTTGGAGAGCTGCATCATTCCTGAGGGGTATAAGAGCATCTGCACGCTCGTACCTGAGCCTAACTGGTGAGGAGAGGATTAAGAGAGAGTCTGAACTCATAGCAAGGCTCCATAGGCTTGGCCTTGTTGAAAAAGACGCGAAGTTGGATGATGTTCTCTCCCTAAACCTTTCCAACATTTTAGAAAGGAGGCTTCAAACAATCGTTTACAGGAAGGGTTTGGCTAAATCGATCCATGCAGCTAGGCAAGCGATAGTCCATGGGAAAATAATGATCGGCGACCAAGTTGTGAGGTCTCCTGGTTACTTCGTTAAGAAAGATGAGGAACCCCTGATAAGACTACGCACTGTTGAAGAAACAAAAGCGGCTTAGAATCTTCTTCCTCTCCTACCGCCGGGCTTCCTGGTTCCATCGGTTGGAATGGGAGTCACATCTTCGATAGATATTATCCTAAGCTTGGCCCTGGTCAATGCCCTTATTGCCGCCTGAGCACCTTGCCCCGGTGTCCTTGACTTGATCCCGCCTGGAGCCCTAACTCTTATCTTAATGATTTCAATACCTTGTTTTTTCAAAGCCTCTGCTACTGCAGTTGCTGCCATCATGGCGCCGTATGGACTGCCACCTAGCCTATCTGCTTTAACATGTTGACCCGCCGCGGAGACCGCTAAGGTATAGGCTCCACTTGGATCAGTAGCGTGGACTATAGTATTGTTACTGGAGGAGTATATTCTTACAACAGCGTATTTCTCGGGCTCTGTGCTCACGCATAGCTCTATTATCGGGGAGGTTAATAAGCGTTCTCCACCTCGCTAACCCTTAAATACTTTACCGGAGGATTCTCAGCTAAGTTGAAAGTTGAGATACTGAAGCTGAGCGAAGAGTACCTGGAAGCTAAGATAAGCGGATGTTCAGAGGCTATGGTTAATGCGATAAGGAGAGCAATACTGGAGGAAGTTCCTATACTCGCGATACATGAAGTATTCATATTTGAGAACCCTGGTCCGATGTTCGATGAGATACTTTCTCACAGGCTCGGCCTAATACCCTTGAAGACTCCAATAGGCAAGTACCTCCCAATGGATTCCCCGGAATGCGCCGGGGGCTCTGGGGAAAGATGTTTCACAACGCTTAGCCTAGATGTTTCAGCCGGGGAAGAGCCTCTTACAGTCTATTCTAAGGACCTTGTCTGTAAGGATTCTGAAGTATACCCCGTATACGGTAACATCCCCATAACCAAGATCCCCCCGAAGAGCAGGCTTAGATTAGAGGCTATAGCAAGAATGGGGAGGGGGAGGATGCATGCCAAGTGGCAGCCTGCGTCACTTGCGACCTACAGCTTTACAGATCAGCCGGATGTCTTCATTTTCAAACTAGAATCTACAGGCTCCCTACCCGCCCTGGAGATCCTTAAACAGGCCGTTAGAATACTGAGAGATAAGTTTAAAACGCTTATGGATTCTGTCACGCTCCCTGGAGTTGAGGAGCAAGGTGGCGAGAAGGGTGTTGCTGGCGGTGGAGAACTCAGCTAAAGAATCCAGGTTCTGGAAGAGAGTGGAAGAGATACTTTCAAGGCCTAGGAGTAGGAGGGTTGAGGTAAACATTGGCAAGATAGCTCGTTTAACGAAACCGGGTGATAGGGTAGTCGTGCCCGGGAAGGTCTTGGGCGGGGGGAACATAAAGCATAATGTGACTATCGCTGCCCTCTCGTTCTCCTCCGCAGCCTTGAACAAGCTTAAAGCTGCGGGGTGCACCATAATGAGGATAGACGAGTTCACAAAGATTGAGCCGAAGGGCTCTGGGGTGAAGATAATTGTCTGAGAAGACTCTAGTAGTTGACGCAACAAACCAAATACTCGGCAGAATGTGCTCTATCATAGCTAAGAAGCTACTGGAGGGTTATAGGGTTCATGTGGTTAATGTTGAAAAGGTGAGAATATCTGGGGATAAGCATAGTTTCATCAGGGAGTATGTTAAATTCTTAGAAATAAAAAGCGTGAGGAACCCTAAGCATACTCCAATCCACCCGAGGAATCCAGCTACGTACGTTAGGAGGGTCATAAGGGGGATGCTTCCAATGGATAAGAAGAAGGGTATGGATGCTTTCAGGAGGCTGAGGGTTTACATCGGAAACCCCGGTAATCTGAAAGGTCAGCCGGTGAGATTCGAAGAGGCGGATGCCAGTAGGCTCGGGAGAAGGTCTTTCATGCTCTCAGAGCTTAAAGATATTTTCAAGGTTCCGGAGGCTGGTTAGAAATGCCTGCTCCTAGGAAGATGCCACTTATAATAACCGGTTCCGTAAAGACGTCTGTCGCAAGAGCTGTGGTAAAACCCGGATCGGGTAGGATAACGATAAACGGCTTCCCAGCTGAGAACTGGCTTTACAACCCTTACAGAATGCTCGCCCTAACACCGGTCACGCTGGCGCCGGAGCAGTTTAAAGATGTTGATATCGAAATTAATGTAAAGGGTGGGGGTCATGCTTCTCAAGCTAGGGCAGTTATGCAGGCTCTGGCGAGGGCGATAACAAGCTGGACTAGGAGTGCCAGCATTAGGAACCTTTTCAAAGAATTCGACAGACACTTGCTATCGGGAGACCCGCGTAGGAAGGAGCCTAAGAAATTCGGCGGAATAGGTGCCAGGAGAAGATTCCAAAAGAGCTACAGGTAGGTGGTTAGGATATGATGTTTCCAATAAGATGTTTCACGTGCGGCAAGGTTATAGGGCATCTCTGGGAGGAGTATCGTAGGAGGGTTTCTTCAGGAGAGGATCCAAAGAAAGTATTGGATTCCATGAATATTACTAGAATATGCTGTAGGAGAATATTTATCTCCCACGTTGACTATATCGACGAACTCCTGTCTTACTCCGGAGGAGTATCGCTTGGGGAGGAGTATAGAAGATGAGTACAGCTGGAAAAAGTGGAGAAGGACTGCTCGTCCTTAGGACGGAGTATATTGCTGCGGGTGTTCACATAGGCACTAAAGTCTGCACTACCTGTATGAGACGCTTCGTCAGGTTTACAAGACCAGACGGCCTTAACCTCATCGAAATATCCCAGACTGATGAGAAGATAAGGGTCGCAGGCAAGGCCCTGGCGAGATACGAGCCGGGCGAAGTAGTTGCAGTATCTGGTAAGGACTACGGTAAGACCCCTGTTTTGAAAATGTGTGAATACACAGGCTTTAAACCGATTGTCGAAAGGTTCCCGCCGGGGATATTCTCGAATCCGAAGTATGACGGCTATATTTCTCCTAAGATACTGATAATCTCAGACCCTAAGGTTGATGAAAAGGCAATTAGGGAAGCGACTCTAATAGGAATACCAGTAATAGGAATATGCGATACCGATGACTCATGCTCCTTCATAGACCTCATAATACCTGCTAATAACAAGGGACGTAGCTCCCTAGCCCTAGTATACTGGCTTTTGACGAGGGAAGTACTTAGGAATAGAGGAGTAATCTCACCTACTGAAAGCCTTAGCGAGAACTTTCATGCTTTTGAAACAAAGCTTGAGGAGATTGAGGAGACGGTTTAGAGAATGGTCAGAGTTAGGAAGCCAGCCTACGCGGGAAGCTGGTATGAAGGCACTAAAGAGGGCTTGTTAGAGCAACTCGAATCTCTTTTCAAAGGTAGGCTTGGATTCGGGAAGAAACCCGAATTAGGCGAGTACAACCCGAGCCTCATAGGGCTCATGGTCCCACACGCTGGCTACGTGTACTCCGGTATGGCTGCAACCTGGGCTTATGGTGAAGCTGCAAAGCACGGCCCGAGAGATATAGTAGTTATCATGGGGCCTGACCACCACATGGCTTCAATAGGATTTGCTACGATGAGCGAGGGGTCCTGGAGGACTCCACTAGGCGATGTTGAGATTGATAAGCAGGTGGCGAGCCTACTCCTCAGCTATGCGCCTTTCGTCGAGGACAACCCCTACGCACATTCTTTTGAACACTCTATTGAACTGCAGCTTCCATTCTTACAGTTGATATACGGAGGCTCATTCAAGCTGGTTCCAATAATAATACACGACTTCGAATTGAAGAGGAACGTGGAACTTGGCAAGGCCCTAGCAAAAGCATTGGAGAATAGGAAATCCTTAGTCATTGCAAGCTCGGATATGAGCCATTATGTCCCTGCAAGCGAGGCTGAAGAGAAAGATATGGCGACAATAAGGGCTATAGAATCGCTTGACGAGAAGCGAGTGCATTCAATAGCCTCGTCTTACGAATCGCTCTGCGGCCTTGGACCAGTGGTTGCATTGGTTTCATGCATGAAGGAAATGGGTTGTTCAAAAGCATCCCTATTGAAATACTATCATAGTGGGGAAATATCGGGGGATTACGGCGGGGTAGTCGGATACGCGTCCATAGCATTTTACAAGTGACGGGACTTGCGAATATCTTGCAAAGCCCCTGCGAAAGTTATCATCTCAGGGGAGCACTCAGTTGTATACGGTTATCCAGCACTAGTCGCTGCTGTAGACGTTTACTCTAGGGTTATCGTGGAGACGATTGATGAATTCGGTCCTCACGAAATATGCTCTGAAAAATACGGAATCGGCAAGGTGATTGGTGGAGCATTATCCGGCCCATCGGCATTGAAACCTCTCGCTAAAATAATCAACGTCTTCAATGAGTCTGAATCTTTCAGGGGGAAGCTTAAGGTCCGTGTGAGTTCTGACATACCCCCAGCATCCGGCATGGGTTCATCAGCTTCGATATCGGTAGCTCTCGCATATGCCCTATTGAAAATAGTGTATGATGACCCCCCCGAAGAAAAGGTTTTCAAGCTTGCGATGGAGGGGGAAAGGGTTGCTCATGCTAACCCCAGTGGAGTCGACGTGATTGCGGCAATTAAAGGAGGCTTAATACTCTTCGTTAAGGACAAGGGTTTTGAAAAACTTGAGGCCGGGAGTGGCATATTCCTACTCGCCGATTCTGGTATGGAGCGTAATACTAGGGAAATGGTGTTAAAAGTTGCTTCCCTTAAGGAGAAAGAACCCGACTTGTTCAATATAACGATGAGGTCTATAAGCGATATTACGGTGAAGATTAGCAGAGTATTGCAGAGCGACATGATTGAAGCAGGAAAGCTTATGACCCTCAACCATCTCCTGCTTTCACTACTAGGCGTTTCTAATAGTAGGCTTGATTCGATAGTTTGGACAAGCATATCTTCAGGAGCCTACGGCGCGAAGCTCACGGGCGCCGGTGGAGGAGGATGCGTTTTAATCTTGGTTGATGAGAAGTCCCTTAGCCAAGTTGAAGAGGCCCTGAAGAGTATTAACGTTAAATCGAGGGTTCTTAAAACTGTTGAGACTGGGGTCCGCCTGGAAGAGCTGGACTGAAAACGCTGAAACATGTTCTCAGACTCGTTGAAAGTTAACAAGAGTTTAAAAACGCTAGTGACGGAATATGAGTTGTGACTATAGAAGATAGGAAGGCGGAGCATATTCGCATAGCTCTTACTGAAAAAGTCTCTTCAAGAATTAGCACGGGGCTTGAAGATGTAGAGCTTATTCACAATGCTGTATGCGAGATAGATCTAGAGGAGGTGGATACTAGTGCCGTAGTAATGGGTAAGAGGCTTAGACTACCCCTGATAATAGAGGCCCTCACCGGGGGTACTCCAGAAGCCAAGAGAATAAACATGGGTCTTGCAGAAGTAGCTGAATCAGAAGGCATAGGAATAGGTGTCGGAAGCGTTAGAGCAGCCTTGGAAAATCCAAGATTAATCGATACCTACTCTATAGTTAGAGAGAGGGCTCCAAATACCCTTGTGATTTCCAACATCGGTGCAGTCCAGGTTGCTAGACATGGTTTAGACTATGCTTTAAGGGCTATGCAAGTTGTTGATGCAGATTCTTTGGCCATACATTTCAATAAGCTTCAAGAACTTGTCATGCCAGAGGGGGAGACTTGTTTTAAGGGATACGGGAAATATATTGCTGAACTCTCTAAAAGGCTTGGGGAAAAACTATGCTTAAAGGAGACTGGAGCAGGCTTCAGCGGAGAAGCGGCTAGAATCATAGAATCGTGGGGTGTTAAATGGATAGATACTGCTGGCGTGGGCGGTACAAGTTGGTATGCCGTTGAATATTACCGTGCTAAAAAGAAGGGTGCTGATAAGGCGAGATTACTGGGCGAAGCCTTTTGGGATTGGGGTGTTCCAACGGCTGTAAGCATAGTTGAAGCTAAAACATGTACGGGGCTCAGGGTAATTGCTAGTGGCGGAATAAGGACTGGGATCGATGCTGCGAAAGCAATTGCATTAGGTGCTGACTGTACTGGCATGGCCCTGCCCTTCTTGAAAGCTTTTTCAAAAGGCGGTGTTGAGGAGGCTCGTAGGCTAGTAAAATCATTCGAACTCGCACTCAAGTTCGCTATGTTCCTCACGGGTGCAAGGAACCTGGATGAACTTAGTAAAGTGCCCATTGTAGTGAGGGGTAAGACCATGGAATGGTTGGAGCAGAGGGGGTTGCTCAATAAGCTTCTCGATGGAAGGAGGCTTTCCCATGAGTCTTGATGATGTTAAGAGCCTTATAGAGAGGATTGCTTTAGAAAACGCAGTCTCCTTCAACGGAGTTGCTAAGCCTGAGGCAGTTCTTGGAAAACTACTCGGCACAAATCCTGGCTTGAGGACTCGTGTTAAAGAAATTATTCCAATAGTTCGAGAGATAACTGAGAGGGTTAACAAGATGTCTCTGAGCGAACAGACCGATTTGCTAAAGAAACTCGGCGGCATTCAAAGAGTTGAAAAAGTTGTTAAACAAGAACTTCCTCCTCTTCCTAGAGCAGAAGGGTTTGCTAAGGTTGTTTTGAGGTTCGCGCCAAATCCAGACGGGCCTTTGACCCTTGGGAACGCTAGGCCAGCTGTACTCTGCGACTATTACGCTAAGAAGATGAATGGAAAATTCATACTGAGGTTTGAAGATACTTCTCCGTCTGTCAAACCACCATTGAAGGATGCTTACGAATGGGTAGTTGAGGATTTGAAATGGCTGGGAATAGAGCCGGATGAGATACATTACCAATCTGACAGACTCCCCATATACTACGAGCATGCTGAAAGTTTTTTGGAGAAAGGCTTTGCATACGTATGTCTCTGCAAGCCTGAAGAATTCAGAGTTTTCGAACGTGAGGGCAAGCCATGTCCACATAGAGAACAGGATCCTTCCGTAAGCCTAAGCCTCTGGGACAAGATGTTGAACGGAGGTCTTAATCCAGGTGAGGCTGTTGTAAGAGTTAAGACGGATATGCAGCATCCCAATCCCGCAGTAAGGGACTGGCCTGCTTTAAGAATAGACTTGGCCGAGCACCCTAGGGTAAAGGGGTTTAGAGTCTGGCCTCTCTACAACTGGTCTTGCGCAATAGACGATTATGAAATGCAGGTCTCACACGTAATAAGGGGGAAAGAACACATGACTAACGAGGTCCGCCAGTCATATGTCTTCCAGTATTTGAATGCTCCACAACCAGTTTCAATACACATAGGGAGAGTAGGCTTAGAGAAGAGCGTCTTGAGCAAGTCTAAGATAATGAAAGGCTGGATGCAGGGTCTTTACAAGAGCTTAGACGATCCCAGGCTCGGCACATTAAGGTCCTTAAGGAGGAGAGGCTTCAGGCCGGAGGTTATAAGAAGGGTAATACTCGACATGGGGCTTAACATAACCGAGGCAATGGTCAAATGGGAAAACCTCTACGCTTACAATAGGGAGGTTGTAGACTACGATTCGGAGCGCTACTACTTCGTTAAAGATCCTTTCAGGCTTGTTGTTGAAAATACCCCTGGAAGGATTGAAGCAAGACTATACCGTCACCCGAGTAGGCCTGAGCTTGGTTTCAGAACAATCGTTATCGACCCTACCCAGGGAAGAGTTGAGTTACTCGTCCCAGCGGAAGACGTAATAAGCCTTAAACCAGGTTCGAGAATTAGACTAATCTCGCTATTCAACGTAGAGATTGAAAAAGTCGATCCTGAAGCAAAATCGTTAACAGCATTCTTCAAAGGTGTGGAGGTTCCTGAAAAATCGGCTGGCGTGAAATTAATACAATGGGTCATGCTGAATGATGCTGTTAAAACACGCGTGTTAATGCCTGATGCAAGCTACGTCGAGGGCTTTGGAGAATCCCACTTGACAAGGCTCTCCCCAGGGAAGATGATCCAGCTAGTAAGATTCGGTTTCTGCATGGTGGAGAAAACATCTACAGACGCGGTTGAGCTGATTTTCTCCCACCCTTAGCCTCCCAAGTAAGTTTTTATACCCCCTCTCTACCGGTTTGGAGCGGGTAGAGGTGCTTAAACGAAAATGGCTAGGATTACAACGGCCGATTACGAGCCTACTAAGGAGCTGGTGGAAGAGGCTCTAGAGCTCCTTAGGCTGGCAGCCAAGACGGGTAAGGTGAAAAGGGGCACCAATGAAACCACGAAAGCTCTTGAAAGAGGTATTGCGAAACTTGCCTATATAGCTGACAATACGGATCCGGTAGAGATAGTCTTGCACATACCTTTACTAAGTAGGGATAGGAAGATCCCCTATATTGTCGTACCGGATAAGAAGCAATTGGGCGAAGCCGCTGGGTTGGCGAATGTATCTGCCGCAGCGGTAGCGATAATCGACCCTGGTGAAGCCTCCTCAATGCTTGAAAGCGTTGTTAAGAAGATAGAGGCTCTGCGATCATCGGGTGGAGGCTCATCTTGAGCGAAGAAGCTACTCCAGCGGAAGTCGTCGAACTAGTGGCTAGGTCAGGGGCTTCTGGTGAGGTTACCCAGGTTAGAGTAAGGATACTGGCAGGCAGAGACAGGGGTAGAGTGATACTTAGGAACGTTCGTGGTCCCGTTAGAGTTGGAGACATACTCATGCTAAGGGAGACTGAAAGAGAAGCTAGAAGATTCTCAGGGTGATGAGCCACGCCAACATTCTTCCAATGTAGCTTCTGCAACGAGACCTTCCCCAGCGGAGAGGGCATAATATACGTTAAGAAAGACGGGAGCATATTCAGGTTCTGTAGCTCGAAATGCTTCAAGAACTTTAAGCTAGGCAGGAATCCGAGGAAGGTAAAGTGGGTGATTAAAGCTAAGCAGGAGTCTGGAAAATGAAGATCGTTATACTCGGTCCACCGGGTTCTGGGAAGGGGACATACTCATCTAGGCTGGCATCGAGGCTAGGGATACCACACATCTCTACAGGAGACATATTTAGAGAAGAGATTAAAAGCGGTAGTGAACTTGGAAACAGTATTTCCAGCTATGTTTCAAGCGGTAAACTCGTTCCAGACGATGTTGTGAACGCGGTGATGGAGAAGAGGCTTTCCAAGGAAGACTGTAAGAATGGCTTCATACTGGACGGGTATCCCAGGACGGTGAATCAGGCAGAATTCTTGGATAGGATTTCAAAAATCGACGTCGTAATAAACCTGAACGTGCCAGATGAAGTAATAGTTAGAAGATTATCGTCAAGGCTGATTTGCAGGAATTGTGGCGCAATATACAATAGGATTACACTTCCACCGAAGGTTGATGGTGTATGCGACAAATGCGGTGGAGAACTCTATCAGAGAGAAGATGATAGGCCCGAGATAATCAGAGAGAGGATAGGGATATACAAGAAGGAGGTTGCACCACTATTGGAATATTATCGTAAGAAGGGGATTGTCCTAGACTTCTTCTATGAATCCAGCAAATCTGGGGAGGATATTTCGCCGGATAAGGCTGTAGAGATGATAATTGAAGCATTAAAAGAATTCTCTAATTGACTACTGATTTTTCGAAACCTACGGTTTTATAAGGGGGTGGGCTGATGTCGCATTTATTAATTATGACATGGGATAAAACTCGTCTTAACGTCTTTTTAACATCCTCTCCATCAGGTGGTGAATCGGTTTGGTTTTATGAGATAGAGATTAATATCGCTACAGGACAGTAAACTCGGAGGTCTCTGTGGGATAATGGGCGTTAGGGAACCCATAGTGGTAGTATTGGGACATGTGGATAGTGGCAAAACTTCTCTATTAGATAAGATACGTGGAACATTCGTAGCAATGAGGGAAGCCGGAGGTATTACTCAACACGTGGGCGCCAGCCTCATCCCTTCTCAAGTGATAGTGGATGTGGCTAAGACTCTTAACATAAGGCTGGAGGAGAAGCTCAAGGTTCCTGGGATACTTTTCATAGATACCCCTGGCCACGAGGCTTTCGTAAACCTGAGGAAGAGGGGAGGGTCGATTGCTGATTTTGCAATACTCGTAATAGATATTCTGAGGAGCGTCGAGCCGCAGACTGTCGAGTCTCTTGAAATATTGAGGGTTAGGAAAACGCCTTTCATAGTTGCAGCGAATAAGCTTGACCTCATACCCGGTTGGAAACCACAGAAGACGTTGAGTTTTATGCAATCTTTTGCGAAACAGGAGGAGAGAGTTAAGCGAGTATTGGATGATCATCTCTACAAGATAATAGGAGACCTTTCAATGCTGGGATTCAGATCCGACAGGTTTGATCGTATAACCGATTTTAGGAGGAATGTCGCCATAGTCCCAGTGAGTGCGGTAACTGGCGAGGGCGTTTCAGAAGTCATAGCAGTATTAATAGGCCTTATCCAACAATTCCTCATAACCTCGCTCGAATACAGCGAAGGTCCGGGTAGAGGGGTCGTGTTGGAAGTTGTTGAGGAAACCGGAATGGGCACTACGGTCAACGCGGTAATTTTCGACGGAGTATTGAGGAAGGATGATACTATAGTTTTAATGGGGTTCAACAAGCCTATCGTCACGAAGATTAGGGCACTGTTGATGCCTAAGCCATTGGATGAGATGAGGGACCCTAGAGACAGGTTTAACCATGTTGATGAAGTAAGGCCCTCGGCAGGGGTTAAGATAGTCGCACCAGATTTAGAGGGTGCATTGCCCGGTTCACCGATACTTGTGGCTACGGGGAATGTTGAAGATGCTATTCAGAAAATCATGGCTGAGGTCGAGTCTATAAGGATTAGGAGTGGCGAAGATGGTATAGTGGTTAAGGCAGATACGTTGGGCTCTCTTGAAGCTATAGTAAGCGAGCTTGAGAAGAAGGGTATTCCGGTAAGGATTGGAGACATAGGTCCAGTTTCAGAGCGCGACGTAATAGAAGCATCCATCTCCTCAAAGGACCCTACTCTCAGAGCTCTCCTCGTATTCAACGTTAAGATAATGCCTGAAGCCATGGAGGAGGCTAGGAAGAGGGGGGTGCCGATTTTCGAAAACAGGATAATCTACCAGCTTGTCGAAGAATTCGCAGAATGGCGTAAGAGGGAAAAGCAGAGAGAGATTCAAACACAGCTTGAACAACTCGTCCTACCTGGGAAGATAAGGGTCTTACCGAATTACATCTTTAGGAGGAGCAAGCCTGCAATAGTCGGGGTCAGGGTTGAGTCCGGCGGGATAAAGCCAGGCTTTCCACTGATGAACTTAAAGGGTGAGAAAATAGGCGTAATACAGCAGATACAGAAAGAGGGGAAACCAGTTCCAAAGGCTGAGGCCGGGGAGGAGGTTGCAATATCAATACCCGAAGCAGTCGTCGGCAGGAGCCTAAAGGAGGATGATGTGCTTCTAGTCGACGTCCCAGCCAAGGATGCCTCTCTGATAAACAAGGTTTTCAAAAACCAGCTTGCCCCCCATTACTTAGAGGCTCTTGAAGAGATTTCAGGCCTTAAGAGGAAGGAGAATCCATTCTACGGGTTGTAGCAACTTAATGTTTTAATACGGGGGCTATGAAGAATACTCAGCATGCCGCCTGAGTTTAAGCTGTGCATTGCAGATCCGAGAACCGGTAAGACAGAGTCTGTAAAGCTTGAGGGGAGTAATGCAATCCCCCTCCTAGGCTTGAAAATAGGAAGCATTATAGACGGTTCCATAGTGGGCAAGCCCGGGGTTAAGCTGATGATAACGGGAGGCTCGGATAGGTCTGGGACACCGATGGTCCCCTCAGTACAGGGTGGGGTTAAGAAGTATATACTGGTGAATAAGAAGACGCACGCCGGTAAGACAAGGGTGAAGATGCTCGTAAGGGGCAATCAGATATCTGAAGACATATACCAGGTTAATATGAAGATAGTTACGGAGGGGGTTTAAAAATCGAGGACTATAAATATATACAGCCTTGTCTAAATCTTGGAACGCTTGGTCATGTAGATCACGGTAAAACAACGCTCGTCCAGGCTATTACTGGAGTTTGGACTGCTAAGCACAGTGATGAGTTGAAGAGAGGAATAACGATAAAACTTGGCTATGCTAACTTCAGTGTTTTCCAATGCCCTAAGTGCCCACCGCCGTATAACTATACTACGGCTCCAAAATGCTCATGTGGTTCTGAAGCCGTTTTCCAGAGGAAGATAAGCTTCGTCGATTCTCCTGGCCACGAGATTCTAATGACGACTATGCTGAGCGGAGCAGCTGTAATGGATGCTGCGATACTTGTAATAGGTGCAGATGAGATCTGTCCTCAGCCTCAAACATACGAACACCTCCTAGCCGCTGAGATAATGGGTATTAAGAAACTGATTGTAGTACAGAATAAGATAGATATTGTTTCTAGAGAAAGGGCTTTAAAAAACTTGGAGGAAATAAAACAGTTTCTTTCAAAGACGAGCTATGCTGATGCTACTATAGTGCCTGTGTCTGCACAACACAAGGTTAACATAGATATCCTGCTCTATGTCATTCAGAAAGAGGTTCCAACGCCAACCTTCGATTTGAGTTCTCCAGCTAGGATGATAGTAATAAGGTCTTTCGACGTTAATAGGCCTGGAACTAAAGCTACGGAAATGCGCGGTGGGGTCATAGGCGGCTCCGTTGTGAGGGGTGAGATAAAAGTAGGCGATGAGTTGGAAATACTTCCAGGTTTAAGGGTTAAGAAGGATGATACTGTTGAAACAATCCCGTTAACAGCCGAGGTTGTCTCAGTGGGGTTTGACAATGTCTTCGTAGAAAAGGTTAGGAGCGGCGGGTTAGTTGGGATAGGTACAACGCTAGATCCTTCTCTAACTAAGAACGATATGCTAGTCGGCAATATTGCCGGTAAACCCGGAACTTTGCCGCCAGTTACCAGAAGCATAACTCTAGAGTATAGCATGTTTGAAAGAGTTGTTGGTGTAAGAGACATGGTGAAGAACGAACCTCTTAGAGTAGGGGAGGTTTTAAACGTGAACGTAGGCTCAGCCCTTACTCAGGCAACTGTTAAGGATGTGCGCGAAAACAGGGTTAGGCTTGACCTTAAAATACCAGTGTGCGCAGAGAAGGGTCAAAGGGTTGCGGTAAGCAGGCTTTTTGAAAGACGCTGGAGGCTAATCGGACACGGTGTAATCATAGATTGATTGTCCTCCTGGATTCTAGTGCTCTCCTCGCCCCCTTTGAAATGGGTATTGACTTCGTGAGGGGGATTTTCGAACTGACCGGGGGCAATGTGAAACTGCTACTGCCCTTTGAAACAATCGTTGAGCTTAGGAGACTTAGTGCGAGCAGGCATAAAGTTGCTGGCATGGCTAGGTTAGCGTTAGAGACCGTTAAAGACATTAGGGTGCTTCCCCCAACCGGGATGGATTGCGACGATTCCCTGGTTTTCCTCGCAAAAACTTATAAAGCGGCTGTTGCGACAGCCGACAGCGTGTTGCGTAGGAGGCTTAGGGCTCTTGGAATACCTGTTTTTTACCCTGCGGGGGAGGGTAGGATTATGGAAGCAGGATTCGGGGAGGTGATGAGAATTATTTAAGATAATAGAGATTGAAGACGTGGTTAAGATCCCGCCATCTAGGTTAGGTGACCCTGTTAGGGAGGTTTTCAAAAGCGTTTTGAAAGACAGGTATGAAGGCATGGTTATGGAGGGAATTGGCTATATCATCCTACTCGTAGACTATTCCTTCGACCCCGTAGGCCAAATCTCTCCCGGAGATGGGCATAGTTACCACAGGGTTAGGGCTAAGGTGTTGACTTACTGTCCAGAGGTTAACGAGGTTGTTGAAGGTAGGGTTGTAGAAGTTGAGGAATTCGGGGTTTTCGTCAGGCTGGTGACGACGGATGCGTTGATGCACGTCTCCCAGATAACGGACGACTATATGGATTATAATAGTTCTCAGGGGATTCTCATCGGAAGGCAGACTAAGCGTATAGTGCAGAAGAACGATTGGATTAGGGCGAGGATAGCAGCGGTCTCGATAGGCAAGGGGGCAATGACAGATAAGATAGGCCTGACAGCTAGACAACCCTTCCTAGGGAAGCCTGAATGGATCGAAGAGGATATTAAGAAACTTGCCGGCGAGAGGCCTAAGCAGGAGGCTAAGGCCTAATGCCACTGCGAGCATGTTTAAACTGTAGGTTGATAAGTGAATCTTCTAAGTGTCCGAATTGCGGAAGCGAGGAGTTCACGCAGGAATGGGTTGGGGAAGTATTGATATTCAACCCGGAGGCATCTTCCATAGCCAAGCTCATAGGGGCTAAGGTTCCGGGGAGGTATGCGGTGAGGCTTAAGTAGTGTCTTTAAAAGCAACGGAAGAAACCAGGAGAATAGTTAAGAAGCCCTTGGGGATCCTGCTTAGAGGAGAATCTGAGATAAGAAGCTTCTTGAAAGGGTTCAATGGACCCTTGATAACTGTTGGAGATATAGTTTCAGAGAGCCTTGTTCAAATGGGTTTTGAACCACGCCTCTGTATAGTTGACGGTAAGACGATGAGAAAACCGATAATTGTTGCTGAATGCTTGAAAAGTGGACGTAGGATATTCTTACTGACGAATCCTCCTGGGACAATTTCCAAAGACTCTTGGAATGTGGTAAAGGAGGCTGTTTCATCACCTAACTCTACGATTATTGTCGACGGTGAGGAGGACTTGCTAACGCTTGTCGCTGTCCAGTCTGCTCCAGAGGGATCCCTGGTCTTATACGGCCAGCCTGGGGAGGGTGTCGTAGCCATAAGAGTGGACGAATCCTCTCGTAAAATGGTTTCAGAGATACTTGGGACGATGACTAGTAATGTTTAAAGCCTGACGTAAACGCCTTGAGTCCGTGGTGGAGGTAAGGATAGTGAAGGAATCGGACAACCCCCTGTTGAAGAGGAGGGAAATACTGTTCGAAGTACCGCATCCGGAGAAGCCTACTCCAAGCATTGCCGAAGTCAGGCAAATGATTTCAGCTATGAAAGGGGCTCCACTAGACTCTGTATACGTAGTAGTCTTAAAAAGCATGGCCGGGAGACAGTCTTCGCGAGGCGAGGCACACGTTTACTACTCTCCTGAATACGCTAAAATAGAGCCGACACACGTCAAGGTTGCGAATCTTCCTCCGGAAGAGAAGAAGAAGGCAAAAGAGGAGATTAAGAAGAAGAGGATGGAGATGAAAGCCAAGGCTGTTGGTGGTAAGAAATGAAAGACTTGGACTTGATAAGGTATTACGAAGTTGATGCCAGCAAGGGCACTGTAAAACTGAAGAATAGGAAGTGTCCGAGATGCGGCAAGATAATGGCTTTTCACAAGGAGGTTAAGCCAAGGTGGCATTGTGGCTCTTGCAATTACACAGAATTTGTAAGGTGAATCCTCTGTGGGTGAGCAATTGACATGCGTTGGCATAGAGTCAACTGCCCATACCTTTGGAATAGGTATTGTCAAATACCCTCCCTTCCAAATACTGTGCGACGTTAGGAGAGTATACAGGCCTGTCTCAGGCGGGATACATCCAAGCGAAGCCGCTAAGCACCATATGGAGAAAGCAGTCGATGCTCTTCGGGAAGCAGCTTCTAGGGTCGACTTTAGGAAGATCGACATAGTGGCTTTTGCGAGAGGCCCTGGATTGGGGCCGTGTCTTAGAGTGGGTGCAGCGCTGGCGAGGATGCTCTCCTTGAAGCTTGAGAAACCACTAGTCGGCGTTAACCATGCAGCATCTCACATAAACATAGCCAGGGTGTTGACAAAGGCAATCAACCCCGTTATACTATATGTTTCAGGTGGTAATACGCAAGTATTGCATGTATCTGGTGATAAGTACGTGATTCTAGGAGAAACCGAGGATATTGCAGTGGGGAATCTCATCGATGTTTTCGCCAGGAAAGCGGGATTGGGCTTTCCAGGTGGACCAAGGGTAATGGAACTCGCTTCAAAATCCAACAGGCTAGTGAAACTACCCTACAGCATAAAGGGCATGAACGTTTCTTTCTCGGGAATGTTGACAATGCTTGAAAGGCTCATAGGCAGGGAATCTGTTGAAGATCTCTGCTTCTCATTGCAGGAGACTGCTTTCTCCATGTTGATAGAAGTCTCGGAAAGGGCTATGGCGATGCTGGGCGTTAACGAATTCATTATAGCGGGGGGAGTCGGTGCAAATATGAGACTGAGGCAAATGGCTGGTGAAATGTGTAGAGAGCGGAATGCTGTCTTCAAAGACTATCCTCCGGAGTATTATGCTGACAACGGCGTTATGATAGCTTGGGAAGGAGTGGTGCAATACCTGCTTGGTGAAAGACTGAGCATAGAAGATTCTATTGTTAAGCCGAGGTGGAGGATAACGGATGTTAAACCCCCTCCCGCAAGGCTGTACGAGAATTAGAAACCTCTATCAGGGTGCTGAGGCAATCGTAGACCTCTGCGAATGGATGGGTACTAGGGTAGTAGTTAAGACGAGGATTAGGAAGGGGTATAGGGTCAGAGAACTAGATGATTCTATAAGAAAGTCTAGAACGCTTAGGGAGGCCTCCCTCCTAAACTCAGCTAAGAAGGCTGGTGTTGAAACGCCCTTCATATACCATGTGAACCCGGTTGAGGGATGGATAATAATGAGCTATGTCGAGGGCGAGAGCCTTAGGAGACTGCAATACTCAAGCATCTTCCCCAATCTCATAAATAGGCTCGGAATAATCGTGGGAAGGCTTCATTCAGCCGGCATAGTACACGGAGACTTGACTCCAGCAAACGTGATCTTATCTGATGATAGGCTTATCCTAATAGACTTCGGTCTGGGGGAGTATTCTAACGAAGTTGAGAAAAAAGCCGAAGACATATACACATTGATATCAAGCCTAGCACCGCTCTCAAACTACGATACTCTTGTAAAGCTTTTCCTAGAGGGTTACAGATCCTCAACCGGGGAATCCGCTATCAAAATCGAGGAGAGGGTTAAAGAGATCAGTAAGAGGGGGAGATACGTGGAGAAAGAGCTTAGGCGTTGAGACAGAGGCCGTAATTGATTTTCTCTCCTCTAAACCTCCATAATCCCTCCCCTGGTTTCTCTATCGACAGCATTAACTCTTCTGCTAGTTTATCGCTAATAAGGGCCTCGACCTCGATATGTGATATTACTACGTCTGACAAAACTCTTCCTCTCTCTCCTTCTTCGGTCAAAACGCTTACTTCAGCACAGGAGGGTATTCTGTAAACCCTAGTGGGTCCACCAGCAGTATCATATATCTCCCCACCGGTCACCATGGAAGATAGAATATCACCAATTCTCATATAAAGATTTTTTACTTCTAGCTCACCCTTAGCTTTAATTGAATTATAAAAATACAAAAAATAGGAATTACGGTTTTTAGAATAATGCTTTGATGTTTGCAATGATCCAGTTGATGTAGTTCTTTAAAGATATTTGAACAGCAGGCTCAATAGTCCAATCCTTAGGTTTAAGGTCTCCATCTATTTTATTCGACAATGCTTTTCCTTGCTTCTGAATCTGTTTACTCTTTTAAAAGACCTAAGTTAGCAATGCATTAACGTATTTCTTTGGTTCTCTCAATGAGTTTAAAATAAGATATTGAAGTGTCAGAACCCATCGATACATTATACTTATTCGAGTTTGATGAATAAAATCGAAGGATTCCGACAATACTTAGTCTTAGTCTTATTGGATACCTAGGATAACCTTGTCGTGAACCGCTTTAACAGCCTTCTTAGCATCTTCCATTAGTACTACGAAGGATATGCTTGTCTCTGAGGAGCCCTGGGCTATTGCCAAGACGTTAACGCCTGCTTCAGCAACGGCTGAGAATATCCTCGCCGCTACGCCTCTGGTCCCTCTCATTCCTTCTCCGACTGCTGAGATTACTGCCACGTTTCTCTGAATCCTTATTCTCTTAACAATCCTCTCCCTGCTGAACCCTTCTCTTAACCCCTTCAAAGCCCTTTCTAAGTCGGCATCTCTGACTACGAGTGTTATTCCTACTTCTGAAGCATCTTGGCTTATCATACATATGCTTACTCCTCTTTTAGCAACTTCTCCGAGTATTGCCGATGCTACTCCAGGCGTACCGGCCATGGCAGCGCCTTCAACAGTTAAGATGCTCATGTCAGGTATCATTGCTACAGCCTTAACTATCTGTTTTTCAACAGCTTTCTCAAAACCTATTATTGTAGACTCCTTGAAGGGGCTCTTAATATTCGTAACGAGTATTCTCACTCCAAGCTCTTCAGCAAGTTCAACAGCTTGCGGGCTTACAAACCATTCTCCAAGCCTAGAGAGCTCAAGGGCTTCAGCATACGACAGGCTCGGTATTACTCTCGCATTCTCCACAATGTTCGGATCGGCGGTGTAGACCCCGCCATTCGCCTTAGGCACGTAAACCTCCTTTACCCCGATTTCGTTGGCTACTAGTATTGCGATGACGCTGCCCATCCCTTTCCTAAGGTTTGTCTCATTACCCTGTTTGTCGAAGCAGACCCTACCGGATAAAACGAGTATTCCAGTTAAGGCTTTTCTCAATTCCTCAGGCTTGCTGAGGCTTACGTAATGGCTCCACGGGAGCTCATAGTCTTCAATTAGCGTGAATCCTGCCTGCCCCGCGGTAAGCCACTTAGCATCCTTCCCAAGGGACTTAAAATGGTTTGAAACAATTATTGTAATCGTATTGCATAAAGTGTTTAACATTAGTGATATGCCCTTAGGCGTTGCCCCGCCAGCTTTCTTCTCAGCACGTAAGTACTCTGATATTTTATTAAGGCTCTCTACGATTTCTGCTTCAACAATTCTTTTATTTTCTTCCGCGATTCCTCTTGAAAGATTGTTTAATTCAGCCGCCAGTTTCTCAATGGCTTCTTCTTCACTTATTCGGGACAATGCTGCATCGGACAATATTTTAACAGCATCTTCACGTGGCTCTACGATTAAAATAAGCTCTTCATCAGCTTCTTCAACAAGCTTCTTGCAAAGGTCTTTTATTTCAAGACCGGTATTCTCAAGGTTTAAACTGACTATTTTCAACGCATAGCCTCCTCCACTATTTCGAATATGTCTCTTATTATTGCTGCAGCGGTTTCAAAGGGTCCAGCGCCCTTTCCGGTTAAGCATACTGGTCCAGCTCTCCTCATCTTGAACTCCACCGCGTTCAGCGTCCCGCTTACATCGAGCGTACTCCCCCTCTTAAGCTTTGAAGGCCCTACTCTAAGCTTACCCTCTTCAGTAAACTCTCCCAGAAGCCTTATTGAATACCCGCTTGAAGCGGCTTCTCGCAAGTCTTCAAATCTGATGTTTTCAATACCGGTTATTTCAACCTCGTTTACACTATGTCCCCCCTCTATCGTATTGGCTATTATAGTTATCTTGTAGGCAGTATCCATTCCTGAAACGTCCATAGTCGGGTCTGTTTCGGCAATACCTATTTCCTGCGCCAGTTTCAAAGCTTCACTATAACTCCGGCCCTCCTCCATCAATGTTAGTATATAATTAGAGGTTGCATTCAAGACTCCTCTACAACTCTCTACAACATCGCCGATCGTAAGCGTCCTGAGCGTTTTCAAAACGGGAAGCCCCCCTCCGACTGTAGCACTGTATTTTACAAGCCTGCCTCTGGATAGCGCTACCCTCATAACAGTGTCGTAATCGTATGCGAAGGGAGCCTTATTGGCTGAGACGACATGCGAACCGTTCTCAAGGGCTTTGACAATATGTTTCAAGGCAGGCCCGGATCCCCCTCTACTCGTAGATGTTGCTTCAATCGTTAAATCTGGTTGAACGATGCTAATTGCCTCTAGAGCATCCATCTGGGGGAAGCCTCCTTCTTCAGAATATGCTACGCTACCCTTCTCAGCCTTGACCTCCAGTATTCTACTGGTTTTAACACCTTCTTTGAATATTGCTGCACCGCCCCTGTCTACTACACCAACAACCTTGGGGTCGACACCGATCTTCCTGAATCTGCGCCTCTCCTCTTCTAAGAGCTGTAGGAAAGCCCTGCCGACGTTTCCAAAGCCTATGAGAAGTATCCTCATAATAGTTTCCTCAACGCTTCCACAGGATTTTCATCCGGCTGTATCACTAGCTCGGCATACGGCATTATCTTGACCTCCGGGTCTTTCAAACCGTGTCCAGTAACCACAGCAACAACAGTGTCATCGCCTTTGAAATATCCTTCTCTAGACAGCTTTAATACTCCGGCTATGGATGCTGCCCCAGCGGGCTCTGCAAAAATCCCCTCTGTCCTCGCCAATTCGACTTGGGCTCTGAGTATCTCCTCATCGCTCACAGTCACCGCGGTTCCTTTCGAATCCCTTATTGCCCTCAGTGCTTTTTTCCAGGACAATGGCCTTCCTATCCTTATAGCCGTCGCAACGGTCTCGGGTTTCTCAACAGGTTCTATCTCACCCCTACCCTCTAAGAAAGCCTTAACTATTGGAGCAGCTCCTTCGGCTTGAACACCAACCATCTTAGGGAGGGAATTTGCGAGTCCTGCTTCCTTAAGCTCGATAAAACCCTTCCAGCCAGAGGAAATATTAGCGGCGTTTCCAACGGGGTATACTACAAACTCGGGAGTCTTTCCCAACCCCTCCCATATCTCGAAAGCAGTAGTCTTCTGACCCTCTATCCTATATGGGTTTACTGAGTTGAGGACGTATACTCCCAATTCCGCAGAGTGTGAGAGTAGGATTCTTAAGGCATCATCGAAATTTCCCCTCACCTTAACTATTGTCGCTCCGTGCGCTATTGCCTGGAGGAGCTTGCCGGCAGCAACGTAACCGTCCGGGAGGAATACGAAGCTCTTCAACCCTGCTCTCGCAGCATAAGCAGCCATGGAAGCGGAAGTGTTGCCCGTTGAAGCGCATGCAACGCTCTTTTGGCCGAATTTTAAAGCAATGCTTACTCCCACAGTCATGCCTCTGTCTTTGAAAGAGCCTGTTGGATTAGCTCCTTCAAACTTGACATACAGGTTTCTTAAGCCTATTTTCCTACCCAGGTTCTCAGCCTTAACGAGAGGGGTATTACCCTCGTTCAAGGTGATAATCCTATCTACCTTAGGCAGTAGGCTACTATACCTCCAAACCCCCGTCCCATTGAATGAAACATTCCCGAAAACACTTTTAGGATAGGATACTTCAAGCAGGCCATTACACTTCTCGCAAACCAATACACCCGGACCCGGCTTATGCACTCTACCACAGTCTATGCATACCAGGGCTTCGCCTTCAACATCCATTTACCCGCCTATTCGTCTATCTAGCAGTTTTAAGGTTTTAATACTCCCCAAACCGGTTTCGAACGATGCATACAATACTCTTCATAACCGGTAACAGGGGGAAGTTCCTCGAAGCCCAACGTCTGCTCCAGGGCTTCGGCATAATGGTTGAACAGGCCGACTTGGATATTGTAGAGCCGCAAGCGGAAACTCTAGAGGAAGTTGTAGAAAAATGCGCTAAGGAAGCGTTGAAAATGTTGGAGAAAAGTTTTATTATCGAGGATTCCGGATTATTCATAAAGGCTTTAAACGGTTTTCCAGGAGTCTACTCTTCTTACGTATATGAGAAAATAGGTTGCGAAGGTATTTTGAAATTGCTATCTGACGTAAGAGACAGGTCGGCATACTTCATGACTGCATTAGCATACGGCGAGCCCAATGGAGAAATCAAAATATTCACGGGTAGAATCGACGGAGAAATAGCGGTTGAGAAAAGAGGAGCGGGTGGATTTGGTTATGATCCGATCTTCATACCCCTCGGCTCAAACCTTACTTTTGCGGAAATGAGTATTGAAGAGAAAAATCTTTTCTCTCATAGGGCTAAAGCCCTGAGAGAGTTTGCATCATGGTTTCTAGAACATGTAGGCAAGTAGGAATGGGAGGAAGAGTAATAATCCCCTTCTGGAAGCGGCATAATGAGGGTTTTTAATAAAGTGTAAGCTAGGTTCTCCAATGCCAGCGTTTTCAAGGCTTAAATAGGGGGTCTCAATCTTGTGACCGGGTTTAGAGTTGGCAAGGATGCATAGTCATAAAAAGGGGAAGTCGGGCTCTCACAGGCCGGCTTACAGCGGGCCCCCTCCATGGTTGCCTTACAAGCCTGAGGAGGTTGAAGAACTAGTCGTCAAGCTAGCCCAAGAAGGACACGGGCCCTCTGAGATAGGCCGGATACTTAGAGACTCCTATGGAATACCACTTGTAAAGAGTATTACAGGCAAGAAGATATCTAAGATACTTCTGGAAAGGGGCGTGAAATTCTCTAGGACGGAGGACCTTGACAGGCTTATTGCAAAGGCTGAGAGAATGGTTGCCCATTTATCTAAACATAAATCTGACCGTTTCAACGTCCATAACCTGCAGCTCGTGGAATCTAAGATAAGGAGGCTTGCCAGATATTACGCTAGGAAGAAAGTGCCACTGCCAGATCTCAAGGTTCTTGAAGCAAAGGTATGATTAACCAGTCGGATGCGCAGAGGGGTTTTATTTCAAAAGCAAGAGAGCTGGCTGGTAGGCTTAGCTCATTAGACTGGGATGATGTGCTCATAGTTTTCCATGCTGATGCCGATGGTACTGCGGCTGCGGCAATAGCATGTATAGCATTGAGGGACACTGGGTCTTCGTTCTGCGCGATGTCGATTAAGCAAATCGATAAAGAAACGTTAGAAAAAATCGCCAGTTTTTCAAAGCCCGTTATATTCTTAGACATCGGCTCAGGATATTTGGACGAGATAAAGAGTGTTCTCGACCCTTCTAGAGTCGTCATATTGGATCATCATGAACCGGAAGGCGACCGCGGAGGGATTCTCATGCTAAACCCTAATGAACATGGTTTAAATGGAGGTTCAGATATCTCGGGATCGGGGGTTTCATATCTTGTTTTCAAGAATCTTGTTGAAGACTTCAGCAGGATGAATGAGCTGGCGATAGTAGGTGCCTTGGCAGATATGCAAGATGTAGGTCCGAACAGATCTCTTTCAGGTCTAAATTCTACAATAGTACTTGAGGGGGAGGAGAATGGCTATGTTTCAGTAGAGGAGGATTTCGTCTTCTTCGGCAGGGAGACCCTCCCCCTGCATGTTTCAATCGCATCCTCTTCAAACTTTATCATACCGGGTTTGACTGGAGACGAGAATGTTGCTCTAAACTTCCTGAAGAGCTTAGGCATAGAGGTTAGGGAGGACGATACCTGGAGGACTTTCAACGACCTCTCAGAAGTTGAAAAGTCCAAGCTTTTAACGGGGCTGATGCAATATATGGCTGACCTCGGCCTCTCTCCGGAGAGTGTTCAAAACATGTTTGGCACTATCTACGTTTTCACACCCGAACCCAAGGGGACTGTTCTAAGAGACGGGAGGGAGTTTTCAGCGCTGTTGAACTCCTGTGCCAGAATGGGCTTTTCAAACATAGGGTTAGCCGTAGCCATGGGTGAAAGGGGCAGGTTGTTTGAAGAAGCCCAGCAGATAAGCAAGGAGTATAGGACGGTGGTGTCGAAATCTCTCTCCAATATCTTGAGCATTCCCGGAGCCAGGGTTGAGTCTAAGAGGGTATTGCTATACAACGGAGATGGTATCGTGGATCCTCGAGTCTTAAGCCCAGTAGCATCAATAATCTCCGCAAGCCTACCGAAGGATTTCGAGAAAATACTCGTGGTCACAGCCTCTGAAAATGATGTTTTAAAGGTTTCTATAAGGGTTCCAAAGAGCCTTGTGCAAAGGGGTTTTGACGGTGGATTATTGGCTTCTTCAGCGGCGAGGAGAGTTGGGGGCATGGGTGGCGGCCATGATGTCGCCTCCGGTGCGGTAATACCCAAAAGAAGGTTTCAAAGCTTCATGGAGGCCGTTGAAAAAATTGCGGAAGAACAGTTCAGTAGGCTTCGCAATACTTGAAGTAGAATTTAGAGAACCGTCTTTAGCAAAACTGGTGTACTTGTCTACTAAGCCTGATGAATTGGTTGAAGCCAAGGGTGTTAAAGCGTTTTCAGAGATTAAGGATAGCAAGATCGTCTTTAGAGTAATATGTAGGAGAGGGGTAATGTCGCTTGCATACACTCTCTACGAATACTTGCAAAACTTGAAGCTTATCGAGGAGGCTGTTTTAACACTCGAGGCGGCCACGTGTCCATGAATATCGTGCTTGGAGACTTCCACAGCCTCTTAATTTCAGTAGGCCAGTCCTCAACGTTAAAACCGTGTCTAGCCAGGAATGCGTATATCCACCTTTCAAGCCCGTTTCCGGAACAACCCGTCCAAACCTCTCTGTTCTTCCTCTCCTTGATGTTATACCATTCCACGTACTTGTCGTAGTGTACGGATGCGTTCGCTATTTCAAGCCATTCCGCAGACTCCCTATCCCCCCTGAAGGGCAAGTAGGCTTCTATGTCAAGGGTCGCCGGGACCTTCCTCTCCACATCGCTGACTACGCCGGCATGGGCCATCCAGACGGGCGTTACTTCAGCAGTCCTCACTTCCAAATCTAGCATCTTGTCCAATAAGTTGACGTAATTGTCTATCAGCCGATCTCTTATCTCGCTGACTTCTTCAGGCCTACCCAAGTAAACTATTTCTATCCTGGTGAATGCAGTAAGCCTTTCAAGGCTCCTAAGCCCCCCGGCTTCATGCCTGAAGCTGAATCCAGACCTGTCGTATAGCTTAACCGGTGGGTTATCAAGGTTGACGATCTCTCCGGAGAAAAGCTCGTAGAAAGGCTCGCATTGAGCATAGGGTAAGCAGAAAGAAGGCTCTTTCAACAAGGGCTTTAATAGTTCAGGCAGTGTGTTATTGAAAACCTTGACCGAATCAACGTATTCTTCGAAAAAGCCTAGTTCTCTCAAACCCGGCTCACAGACATACAGCATTTCATGCGGTATACCGGTAAGCTGGCCTTTTTTCTTCATAACCTCGAGTGGTATTAACTTTGGTAAGACGACTTCTTGGAAGCCTAGGGGTTCTAGTACCTTCTCAACGATCAGGTTTTCGAAAATCCTCAAGAGGCTTGTATACGGTTGAAGATAATACCATATCCCTGGGTGGAATCTTTTAACCCAACCCTCCTCCTCCATAACCGGCCCAGGGTCCCCGTTGTATTTCACGGGCTTCTCAATGCTTCTCCAAACTATCTTATGCACTTCCCTAGCTTCTCGGAGGGCCTCCTGTTTCTCAATAAACAGGGTTATTATCCTATCCGGCACTTGGTTGTAGAGGTCTGCTTCACTAAGTTCAAACCAGTATTTTAAACAATCCCTGAATACATCAACCTTCTTTACGAGAGGTAGTTTAACCTCCCTAAGATTGTCGCCTATAAACGAGACTTCGAAAGACTTTATGTTTATGCTCCTTACTCCAAGCCCCATTCTTGGACCAAGTTCTTCACCCATAGCCTTTCTAGCCCTTTTAATGGCTTCATGAGCCCTTACTCTCCTTCCAGAGGCTACGGTTATGCTTATCACATTACCCTTCACCGTCAACTCCTCTATTTGAGGAGCCTCTCCGCTGGGTGCGCCCTTTGAGAATATCTTGGGGAAGCTTGTTAAAGCGTAGTCGGCAACCCTTTCAACCTCGTCACCGATAAGCTCCCTGCTAAGGATAAGCTCCGCCGAAACCCTCAGCCTAATATCCCTAATATGCCCTTTTCTACCTTCCAACACTCGTAGAGCCTGAGGAGCATAGTTTAAATATATTGTCTCCGGATGTTCTCCCAAGCTTGGTAAAGCAGAAGGGAGTTAAAAAGTGGCTTACGGTGACGGCCCCAGACTACCTGGGGGGTAAGCCCATTTGCCAATTGGTTACTCATAATGCTAGCGACTTAATAGGTAGGACTATCAGCCTGCTTTTAAGCGAGCTTACTGACGATCCTTCTCACACGACTGTAAAGATAAAGTTCAAGGTGATAGGTGTTAGGGGCGAGACTGCTTTAACCGATTTCTGGGGATATGAGCTCGATAGGGATTTCATCAGAAGCCTGTTGAGAAAGGGCTCTTCTAGGGTAGATAGGGTTTTTGAAGCGATTACTAAAGACGGTTACAAGATGCGGATTACAGTGCTTGCAATAACACGTTACAAGGCTTCTCAGACTCAGAAGAAGAAGATGAGGAGGGCGATGATGGAAATAATACTTAACAAATGCAGTAAGCTCAATTACGCTCAATTCGTGCAAGAATTGGTTTTCGGAAAAATAGAATCAGACCTCTATAATGAGGCTAAGAAATTCCATAGGATAAAGCTTGCTGGCGTTAAGAAGATGAAAATGCTCGAGGCTCCAATAAGACTTGAGGAGGTTAAGGCAAGCCTGGCTGAGGCTACTTAAATTGTCTGGGAACCTTAGTGAAGAAGAACTAATGGAAATCGCTTTAAAAGGGTATTCTGAGAAGATTGAGCCCAAGTCTCTTAAAGGATATGTTCCAAACGTATTCGACTACATAAGGAGATGCGAGAATGTTGATGAGGCGTTTCAAATAATCGACTTCCTGGTTTCACGTGGCGAGCTCTCGGAGAGAGTTGCTCAAGTAATTAAGAATACGATAATTGAGAAAGGCCTCAGGTTCTACGGTCCGAAAAAAGAAGTTGGCTACTACGTTGAAAAATACATGGTGGAAGAAGACTAGCCTCTCCTACCAACTGCGATTATGCTAACCACATCGTCATCCTTCAAAACATAGTCCTCACCCAGCCTTATCTTACTCTTAGCATCTATAGCGTACAGAAAATTCTCCATGAGTTCCGTATGTATTAGACCTGCAAACTCTCTAACGCTCATCCCCCTTGGCACAAGGTAGACATCTGGCAGAACATTCCCCTTTTTATCCGTAAGCTTATTCGCATCTTCCACGGGGTACACGGTTATCATATTTAAAACATTGAAGTACACTCTGTTCAGCAATTCTTGCACACCTGTTGAACCCCAGGGCTTTAAAACCCTGTCCCTAACCATTTCAAGGGCTTCAAGCTGTTTCTTACTGAGCGCATTTGGGTTGACTATTCTAAAATCGCTATCTCCAGGCAAGTACTCCACTAGACCTGCTTCAGTGGCTTTTCTTAAGACCAATTCGGCCTCGGCGCTTATCGGGATCGGATCGTAACCTGCTTCCCTCATTTTCCTAACCCCCTCCTCAGCGCCTTTCTTATCGATCTTGTTTGCAGCTATAACCATGGGCTTAGCTATCATTCTGATATTCTTCGCCAACTCGAGTATAGTATTCTTACTCCATTGGTAAATGTTATCCGGAGGATTGACTTTCTCGATTGCTTCTTCAACGTGTCTCCTACTTATTGCTAAACCGCTTAAGACATGGCTGAGCGATTCTTCAACACTCGCCCTACTCGGCTTAGTCCTCGGCACTTTCTGGAGCCCCCTCTCTATTATCCCAGCAAGCCAATGATCATACTCTTCCTCAAGAAACCTTATGTCCCTTATAGTGTTCTCTGGGTCCGGATCAACAGGCCTGCCTTCAGCATCTAAACTGCCGGAAGCATCGACAACATGTATTAGAGCATCAGCAATGCTTATTTCAGATAAGAACTGGTTTCCAAGACCCCTGCCCTCATGGGCACCTGGGACGATTCCCGGGAGGTCAACGAGCTCAACGGGTATGAACCTAAAGCCGTTGATACATTTGGAATTTACAGGATTGTCAGTAACGTTAAGGCTTTTGCAAACGCACTTCTTCCTTAAATAGCCGACGCCCCTGTTGGGAGTTAATGTGGTGAAGGGGTAGTCAGCAATTTTAACGATATTCAATGTTAAGGCAGAGTAGAGCGTGCTTTTCCCAACATTGGGTTTACCAGTCAGGCCAACTAGCCTTGTAACCATTAAGTTAATCTAAACATTGCCGGGATTTAAACAATGTTCCACGCAGTATTTTTTCACATCTCCATGCATAAATCACGTGTAATTAAGAGGCATGAGGCGAGTCCATGTAGTACTATCTGCATAACCCCTCTTAATAGCTTATATAGGGGTTGTATTAGCGGATACCCCTGGGAATGCGTTCAGCAATGCTTAATGACATGAGAGTGCTCATAGCCGATCAAATACATGAAGAGGGGCTGAACATACTCCGGAATGCAGGTCTTAGAGTTGATAACATGGCAGGCATAAATAGAGAGGAACTCCTCAAAATTATAGGGGATTATCACGTGCTTATAGTAAGGAGTAGAACACGCGTTGATAAAGAGGTTTTAACAAGAGGTAGGCGTCTTATTCTCGTCGGTAGAGCTGGGTCTGGACTTGACAATATCGACGTTGCAGAGGCTGAGAGGCTTGGAATAAAGGTTGTTAATTGTCCAAACTATGTTGCTAAATCCACGGCTGAGCTTACAGTCGGGCTAATACTCTGCCTCCTACGCAAGATTGTTTTCTGTGATGCATGTATGAAATGCGGCGTCTGGAGCAAGAGTACTCACGAGGGTGAAATGCTCTGGGGGAAGAAGGTTGCAGTAATCGGTTGGGGGAGGGTTGGAAAAAGAGTCTCCAAGCTTCTAAAGGCATTCGGATGCGAAGTAGTTGTCGTAGACCCATTTGTAAGCCAAAGCGAAGTGTTATCCAAGGGGTTGTTATACATGTCTCTTGAAGAAGCCCTCAGGACATGCGATATCTTTACGATACACGTCTCTCTCAATGATAATACTCGCAAGATGTTCGGAGCTAGAGAATTCTCGATGATGAAGCCGGGTGCATACTTCGTCAATACCTCCAGGGGTGAAGTTGTAGATGAAGAAGCCCTGATAGAGGCTTTGAAAAGTGGGAGGCTGAAGGGCGTTGCGCTCGACGTATACAGTAGTGAACCGCCTAAATTGCCGAAGATACCGGAAGGGCTTAACGTCGTCTTTACCCCGCACATAGGTGCTCAAACAGTTGAGGCCCAGAGGGAAACAGCCAAGATGCTGGCACGAAGGATTATAAGGATGCTATCGCAGCTTAACGGCATTAAGAGTGTAGGGAGATGAAGAGGGTAAAACTATCCAAAGATTCGAAAATGCTTCTAATGGAGGCTATTGAAGAAGTTCGTAGGAAAGAGCTGATAGAGTGGAGGCGTCAACCGGCTGTAGTCAGGGTTGAGAAGCCGACTAATATAGAGGCTGCGAGGAGGCTCGGTTACAAGGCTAAGCCCGGGTTCATAATCGTAAGGTCTAGGGTTAGGAAGGGCGGTAGGAGAAAGCCCAGGCCCAGGTCTGGAAGAAGGCCAAAGCATATGGGTGTAGTATTATTCAAGCCTGGGAAGAGTAGGCAGAAGATGGCTGAAGAAAGAGCTGCCAAGAAGTATCCCAATATGAGAGTACTCGGCTCCTATTGGGTTGGTGAGGATGGGGTTTACAAGTGGTTCGAAGTAGTGATGGTAGATCCTAATCATCCTGCTGTACTCAAGGATCCGAGGTTTAGGTGGCTCAAAGATGATTAGTCAAGATGAGAATAGAATACTGGTTTTCGACACTACGCTTAGGGATGGTAACCAAGCCGTAGGCGTTAACTTCTCGCTCGAAGATAAGATTAAGATAGCCCTTAAGCTCGACGACCTTGGAGTGGATTACATAGAGGGGGGTTGGCCTAATGAAACTAATCCGATAGACCTCGCTTTTTTCCAAAGGATTTTAAAGTATAGGCTTAGAGCTAGGATCTCAACCTTCGGAAGGACACGTAAACCAATGGTGAAGGTTGAGGAAGACGCTGATTTGAAATACCTAGTGCAACCAGGAATACCGACCGTAACAATCTTCGGAAAGGCCTGGGTCCTTCACGTTAAGGATGTTTTAAACACGACGCTTGAAGAGAATCTAAATATGGTTTACGATAGTGTCAAATACTTGAGGGACTGTGGGAAGGAAGTAGTATTCGACGCAGAGCATTTCTTCGACGGTTACAAGGATAATCCTGACTACGCCATGGAGGTTTTAAAAAGCGCTGAGAAGGCCGGTGCATCCTTCTTAGTCTTGGCTGATACACGCGGAGCTTCAGATCCATTGGAGGTTTATGAAATAACGAAGAAGGTTGTAGACTTTTTCAAAACCCCCGTAGGTATTCATGCGCACAACGATACTGGAATGGCTGTTGCAAACACTATTGCTGCAGTCAAAGCTGGGGCTGTAATGGTACATGGGACTATAAACGGTATAGGTGAGAGATGTGGAAACGCCGACCTTATACAAGTCATAGGAGTGCTGGCCACTAGGTTCAATTGTAAGATGAACGTTAACCTAAGGATGCTTTCCACAGTCTCGCAGTACTTGAGGGATATTGCTTCTCTCGAAGAAAATCCTCGTCAACCTTTCGTTGGAAAATACGCATTCTCCCACAAGGGGGGTGTACATGGCGATGCTGTTATAAAGAACAGGGAGGCTTATGAATTTACAGACCCAGCCATCTTCGGCAATACAAGGGCCATAGTCGTCTCTTCACAATCCGGTACTGCCAGTCTTGCTGCTAAGGCTCAGGAAATGGGTTTTGAAATCGATAAGAAAGACCCTAGAATCTTCGAAGCTCTTAAAAAAGTAAAGGAGCTGGAGGCAAAGGGTTACGTTTTCGAGAATGCTGACGGAAACCTCTTCCTTTTAATATACGAGTCTCTCTATGGTCTGCCTCAACTCTTTGAACTCGAACACTGGACTTCTATAGTAACCTGGCTGGGCGATAGGCAGGTTGTGGAATGCATCGTTAAAGTCAAAGTCGGAGGAATAAGCGTAACAGCTTCAGCAGAAGGCAACGGCCCGGTTAATGCTTTCGACAACGCTTTAAAAAAGGCGTTGAGCCCAATCTACCCTAAGATTGCATACGTTTCCCTAATAGGTTTCAGGGTTAGGGAAATAGATGCTCCGTCTGGGACAGCAGCATCTGTGAGGATACTCGCAGAGTTTGAATCTAATGGGAGCAGGTGGACGACAATCGGCGTTTCCACAAACATTCTGAAAGCGGCTGAAGAGGCTCTTGTTGCAGGATACAAGTATTTCCTGCTTAAGTTCTCGAATACATAAGAATTTATAAACGGCAGTAATCATACGTTTAATAATCTCTAGTAAACTTTTTAAATGCACCTTAGAAAGGGTGCCCCATGCTCAATCTCGAAATCAACGTGGAGAAGCCTTCCGGAGCCTCTTTAAAGACTCTTGGGAAGGCTTTCTTCTGGACTTATTATTAGGCTCGGCTTTTTAGGAGGTTGTTGTAATGAGTTCCAACCGTCTTCTTGTCGTCAAGTTCGGTGGTGCGGCCCTCTCGACGAAAGAGAGGGTTGAGCATGCTGCTGATCTCGTTGCTCAAGAAGTCTCGAATGGGAATAAAGTTGTCGTAGTAGTTTCTGCAATGGGTTCTACAACAGATACTCTCATACAGCTTTTCAAAGATGCTAACGATGCAAAGCTGTTAGATGAAATACTTTCCATGGGTGAGAGGACGAGTGCAAGAGTCTTTTCTTCGACTTTGAATGCTAAGGGTGTTAAGGCGACTTTCCTAGACCCCTCTTACGAAGAGTGGCCGATAATAACGGATAGCAATTACGGTAATGCAAGAATAATTGTAGACGAGTCCTGTAGAAGAATAAGGCAGGTAGTATCGAATCTTTTAAAAGAATACGATGTGGTCGTTTTCCCAGGTTTTATAGGTAAGGACTCGAATAATAACATCACAACCCTTGGGAGGGGAGGCAGCGACTCCACGGCTTTCATATTAGCATCTGCATTAAACCCTGCTGATACAATACTTGTCACGAGCGTATCTGGAATAATGTCCGCTGATCCAAAGTTGATAAAATCGGCGAAGAAACTTGATGAATTGACTACAGAGGAACTCGCAGCGCTTGCTGACGTGGGCGTCAAGTTCATACATAAGGCGTCGCTCCGTTATCTACCGCCTTCTTTTAAAGTCAGGGTGATAAGTTACGATTCTAAAACTCTGAGGAATGAGGGCACTCTCATAATGTCTTCAATGCCACCATTAAGCATGGAGATTGTCGAAAAACCATTGTCGGCAGTGGTCTTTGTCGGAAGGAGTCCGAATTCGGTAATGAGGGCAATAGAAATAATTAAATCGGTTAATAAAAACGGTAGGTTCCTAGGCTTTTTGTCTAACAATAAGGAGGTACTGGCCTATTTCGAAGGCGATATGCCCGAGGAATATGCTCAGAGGATGCATGACGTGTTCATGGCTGACGGGGACTCTGTGGGGCTAGCTGTTAGACAGGGCCTAAGAGGTATTGTAATACGTGGGACAGACCTGCATGAAACACCGGGCGTATTATACAGGATATCTGCCCCATTGGCTAAGGAGGGCGTAAACATACATGGCATCATAACACTAGGATCCTACTTCATAATAGTTTTGCCACAAGAGCATGTTGAGAAGGCTTTCAAATTGTTAACGGAGGCGTTTAAGATTGAGGAAGATTAACGTAGCAATACTCGGTGCAACCGGGCTAGTTGGCCAAAGGTTCGTTAAAATCCTTTCCAACCATCCTTTCTTCGAAATAAAGGTTTTGACAGCTTCGGAAAGGAGCGTCGGGAAGAAATACAAGGAGGCTGCGCACTGGCTGCTCGGAGGTAGTCCGCCGGAACAGGTATCGGATATGGTGGTTCAAGAGACTAGGCTGGAGTCTTTGAAAGACGTTGACCTCGTTTTCTCAAGCCTCCCCAGTGAGGTTGCTGTCGAAATAGAACCGAAACTTGCTGAAGAGGGCTTTAAAGTTGTCTCCACAACGAGCGCCTTTAGGATGGACCCGCTAGTCCCGATGATAATCCCTGAGGTCAATCCAGACCATCTTAGCTTGATCGAGAAGCAGCAAGAGGAGAAGCGTTGGAAAGGATTCCTTGTTACAAAGTCTAATTGCACGACGATGCCTCTGGTAATACCTTTGAAACCGCTCTTAGACTCTTTCGGCTTGAAGAAAGTAGTAGTGGTCTCTCTACAAGCGTTGAGTGGAGCAGGCTATCCCGGCGTCCAGTCTCTAGACATAATAGATAACGTCATACCTTTTATAAAGGGTGAGGAGGAGAAGCTTCAGACCGAGACTAATAAGATATTGGGTGAACCGGGTAAACCGCTCAATATTCCGATTTCAGCCAGTGTTAACAGGGTTCCAACCATAGACGGCCATATGCTACATGTCTTCGTCGAACTCGAGAAGGATGCGGATGTTGAAGAAGTTAAGAAGGTAATGAGGGAGTTTAAACCGCTCCCGCAGAGAATGGGCTTACCATCCGCACCCGACCCAGTAATACAGGTTAGGGAAGAAGAGGATAGGCCTCAGACGAGGCTTGATAGGGATTACAAGGACGGTATGGGTGTTGTCGTAGGCAGGGTTAGGAAATGCAGTGTTTTAACGGTTAAATTCGTCTCGCTTACGCATAATACTGTGAGGGGTGCTGCAGGAGGCTCGATACTGGTAGCCGAGCTCTTAAGGGAGATGAGGCTTCTATGAAGAATATCCTAGATTACCCGGATCCTGCTAAGAGAAGGAGGCTTAGGAGGATATTCAGAGAAGACGGTAAGACGGTAATAATCCCAATGGACCATGGTGTTTCAATAGGTCCGGTAAAGGGCTTAGAAAATATGAAGAGACTGGTAGAGGAGCTTTCGAAGGGTGGTGTTGACGCCGTTGTCGTACACAAGGGCTGGGCGAAGCTCCTCGATTTTTCAAGCATGGGCCTCATAATACACGGCTCCGCTGGGACGGACTTGAGCCCAGATAGACTTAGGAAGACTGCATGCGCAACACCGCTAGAGGCCCTCGCGCTCGGTGCAGATGGCTTCTCACTCCACGTTAACGTTGGTTCGGAAACGGATTGCGAACAGATATCTTTCCTAGCAAGGTCTTCCAGAGCTTGCAGTAGGCTGGGACTGCCACTTTTAGCAATGATGTATCCACGGGGCGCTAAGATCCAGGATGAACATTCCCCAAAAGAGGTTTCCCACGCTGCGAGAATAGGCGTAGAGCTTGGTGCAGACGTTGTAAAGACGAATTACACCGGCTCGCCTGAGTCCTTTAAACTCGTAGTCGAATCCTCTCACATACCCGTAGTAATAGCCGGAGGTCCGAAGACTTCTTCGACGAGAGAATTCCTGAAAATGGTTTCAGACGCTATTTCAGCAGGTGCTGCAGGAGTCTCCATTGGTAGGAACGTTTTCCAACACGAGGAGCCCAGGAAAATGGCTGAGGCGCTGAAGGCAATAGTCCATGAAGGTGCTTCCGTAGACTACGCCATGGAGGTTGTTGAGGGTTGAAGGAGATCTGGGCTTTCAACGATACGCTTCAGAACATCCCGGGTGTTGATAGGGTTGTTTCTAGGAGTATGGGCGTTGTTGAGGGGAAGGGGGAGAGGCTAAGGCTCGTTAAGGGGGATTCTCTCGTAGGGTCTGACGCTTCTTCAGCCGTCTTAGAGCTTGAGGTTAAGAGCGCTGAGGATGAGGAGACTGCGATAAAGGCTGTTGAAATGGGCTTTAGGAAAATACTAGTCAAAACATCCGATTGGAAGGTTATTCCATGGGAGAACCTTGTAGCAAAGCTGAAGGGTAGGACTATGATTATAGCAGAGGTTTCCACTATCGAAGAAGCTAAGCTGGCCCTCAGGGCCTTAGAGCTTGGCGTTGACGGGGTTGCTCTAAACATGTCTCCTTCTGAAGCATCTAAGGCTGCGGAGTCATTGAGACCCATAGAGGCGGTTTTGAAGCTTAGAGAAGCCGTTGTAGAGAAGGTTTCGGAAGCGGGGATGGGCTTGAGGGCGTGCATAGACACTTGCGACGTAATGAGTCCGGGAGAAGGAATGCTAATAGGCTCTTTCTCATCCCTCTTCACACTCGTCGAAGCCGAGGTGCTTGAATCCGGTTTTACTAAGCCCAGGCCCTTCAGGGTTAACGCTGGAGCAATTTCGCAGTACATCATGGGTATTAACGGGGCCACTCCCTATTTGAGCGACTTGAGATCAGGCGACAGCGTTCTCGCAGTGTCGAAATCAGGGGAGGCTAGGCCGTTGACAATCTGCAGGATGAAGGTTGAAAAGAGGCCTTTGAGAATGGTCGAGGTCCGTTTAAACGAAAACAGTGGAAAAGTCTTCCTACAGGATGCTGAGACGATAAGGATAGTAACTCCCGACGGCTCCATTAGCGTTAGAGACCTTAAGCCTGGAGACAGGGTTATCGCATATGCGCCTAAGAAGGTTGGTAGACACTTTGGGACACCTGTTGAAGGAGAGCTGATGCTCGAGTTTTGAAACCGAGAATATGCGTCTCCGTTAAGGCAGATGATTTAAACAGGATTCAGAGGGCGTTTTACTCTTCGCGAAAACTCGGTGCAAGCCTAGTTGAGCTTAGGCTAGACCATGCTAGAGAAGAAGACTTCGAGAAAATAATGGGGATAGTTGAGAAGTCTAGAATAGGGGCAGTAGCAACGATCAGGCCCTTCTACGATGGTGGAGCTTACAAGGGTGGTGAAGGGGAGAGGCTAAGGCTTTTCGAAAAAGCACTGGAAACCCCTTTCAAATACGTTGATGTCGAATACAAGTCTAGGATATGGCGTAGCGTAATAAGGCTTGCCCGTAAGAAGGATATAGGAGTTATCCTCTCATACCACGATTGGAATAAGACCCCGGGGTTAAATACCTTAAGGAGAATCCTCTCAAAAATGAAGGAGAGGGGTGCTGACGTCTTCAAGATAGTTACTACGGTCACCAACCCAGTGGAAGAGGCAACGCTACTTTTCTTCTTGGAGAGTTCTAAGGGGTTTAGGCTCATATGCTTCGGAATGGGTGAGAAGGGCTTCGCCACTAGAATACTCTCCCCCCTACTCGGGGGCTTCATGACTTATGCTTCATACGATGAAGCCCTTGCACCCGGCCAGGTTACCCTCGGGGAAATGGTTTCAATATACAGGAGGATGGGCATATGGTAGAGTGGCTGCCGAGCTCAAGCACTAAGATTCTATTTGTCATAGGCGACCCTGTCTCACACTCATTGAGCCCGCCAATGCACAATAAGGTGATAAGGAGCCTTGGTTTAGACGCAGTATACTTGGCTCTTAGAGTAACAAGCGATATGCTTAATTCTTTCATATCTCTCGTTAGGCTTAACAACGTCTTGGGTTTTAACGTAACAATTCCACACAAGGTTGCGGTTGCAAATCTATTAGACAAGCTTGACAAGTCCGCCGAACTAACGGGGTGCGTCAACACCGTTAGGATACGCAACGGTGTTTTAGAGGGCTTTAACACTGACGTTAAAGGTGTTGAAGAACCGTTGAAGCAAACCGGCTTCCAAGGTGGTGGAATAGCCGTCATAATAGGTGCCGGAGGAGGGGCGAGAGCAGCCGCACTAGCGCTTCTATCAATGGGTTGTAGAGTAGTCGTCTTAAATAGGAGTATTGAAAGAGCAATCTCTTTAAGAAACCACTTTGCGGGAAAGGGGTTTACTGTAGAAGTTAAAAGCTTGGATGAAGCCCCTGAATTTTTGAGCAGGGCCGACGTTGTGGTTAATGCTACTCCAGTGGGGATGAACAGTTGGGAGGCCCCGTTTCCAACCAAATTTTTGAAAAGGGGACAAGTGCTTCTCGACATGGTTTACACTCCTCATCCAACTAGGCTCGTTAAAGAAGCTTCTGAAAAAGGCGTTATTTCAATACCTGGTTTAGAAATGCTCGTACATCAGGCTGCTGAAAGCTTTGAAATATGGTTTGGCATTAAGCCCCCGTTGGATGAAATGAGGAATGAAGCCCTCAGGAGGTTGAGGGGTTGAGCAGGGCCGTTGTCCATGGTGCAGTAAGCATCGTGAATGCTATGGCAAATGGGCTGGGGGCTGCATTGGGCGTGGGGCTTAAGGTAGAGGCATCATTTAAGCTTGTTAACGAACCGGTTTTCAAAATATACTCCAATGGGAAACTATTAAAACCTGGCAATCTTCTTGAAAAAGTATGTAGCCTGATTTTCAGAGACCACGGCGTCCAATATGGTTGTACGATAAACGTTTCCTCGGAAATACCTGCTAAGAAAGGATTGAAATCTAGCAGTGCAGTATCATCGGCTGTTGCACTAGCGTGTTTAAAGGAAATATGTGGAGAAGTAGACCTGTTAAAAGCTGCAGAGTATTCCGCGGAGGCGAGTATTCAAGCAGGTGTTTCAATAACGGGCGCTTTCGACGATGCTTCAGCATGCTTACTGGGCGGAATAACCATTACGAACAACTTTGAGAAGAGGCTAATTGCCAGGAGGATCGTTGACGGTTCCCTAAGGGTTCTGATACTAGTCCCGCCCGGCGGTGTGTTGAGTGGCAGTATCGACACAGCGCTCTTCAAACCCGTTGAACCACTGATGAGGCTTGCTCACAAGCTTGCTCTCGAAGGCGAAGAGTGGACTGCAATGACTCTCAACGGCCTAGCTGTCTCGGCAGCCTTAGGGATAAGCAGCGAACCCGCTTTAGAAGCTATTAGGGCTGGAGCTATTGCAGCAGGAGTATCCGGAAAGGGTCCTGCGGTCGCAGCTGTTTCTAAGCCTGAGGTTGCTGGCAGAGTTAAAGAAGCGCTTTCAAGATTCGGCAGGGTTATTGAAACAAGCGTGTGTAATGAGAATGCAAGAGTTGAATAGAGTGCTTAGAGTAAAGGGTGGTTGGCGAGGGGACTTGGATTACGTTGCCCCTCCTTCTAAATCCTACTCTCACAGGAGCCTGTTGATTTCAGCGATTTCAGAAGGCACTTCGAGAATAATCAACCTCTCAAAATGTGAAGACGTGGAATCAACACTCGGGGCTTTGAAGAATCTGGGTGTAAAAGTCGAGCTTCATGGAAATGAGGCTCTTGTAGAAGGCTTAGATTTTAAGAGCCCGAGCGACATTATTGACTGCGGTGGCTCGGCTTCAACCCTGAGAATGCTAGCTCCGATTGTAGCCGCCAGGGAATCCTACGCTGTTTACACGGGGAATGAGAGCCTATTGAGGAGGCCTGTGGGAATGCTTGAAGAAGCATTGAGGTCACTGGGGGTTGAAACACATTCCAACCATGGGAGGCCGCCGCTGACGGTGAAGAGCAGAGGCTTCTCTTCCAACACCGTCGTCGTAAACGCTTCGGAATCCAGTCAACACGTCTCCGGCTTTCTAATTGCTGGAACAAGGCTTGGAGAGGGTTTTACCGTAGTCTTAGCGAACAATATTCTAGTCTCAAAGCCCTACGTGGACCTCACCGTCAGCATGCTACGTATGCATGGGGTAGAGGTGAAGGCTCAAGAGGGTGTTTTTAGGGTTGAGCCCGGGAGGCCGAGGGCATTCAACCACTACGTGCCAGGAGACTATTCTCTTGCTGCAATCCCGCTTGCAATGGTGGCCGTCTCAGGCTGTAAGGCTACGGTACACGGGTTAGTGGAGGAGCCGCAGCCGGATAGTGAGATAGTCGAAATGCTCCGGGCAATGGGGCTTAAAATATCCTGGTTGGGCAATACGCTTATAGCGGAGCGTGTTGGGAAATTAAGGGCATGCGTGTTAGACTGTTCAAATACTCCAGACCTTGTTCCAGCATTAGCCCTTGCCGCAACAGCCGCAGAGGGGGAGACCGTATTGAAGAACATAAGTAGGATTGAGATAAAGGAGTCTGCGAGGGCAACGCTCATAGTTGAAAACCTTTCAAAAATGGGTGTTGAAACCTTTCTGAGGGGGGGAGACCTCGTTGTGAAAGGGCCCTGTAAGCTTAAGGGCACTGTGGTAGACGCTGGGAGAGACCATAGGATTGAAATGATGTTAATAGCGGCGGGAGCCTTTGCCGAGGGGGAGACGACCATAGTTAACGCTGGCTCCGTTTCGAAATCTAATCCTGGTTTCTACGATTGGATTGAGAAGGCTGGTGTAGAATTGCAATGGGCTTAAACACTTTCGGCAGAATGGTGGTATTCAGCTTCTTCGGCGAGAGCCACGGTAGGCTAGTCGGAGCATTGATCCAGGGCTTCCCCGCAGGCCTTAAAGTAGACTACGATAAGATCAGGCTTAACCTTTCTAGGAGGAGGACTGGATACGGTTCAACAACCAGGGTTGAGGAGGATTCTTTCGAAATACTCACAGGGGTCTTCCAAGGATTTACAACCGGGGCGCCGATCCTAATAGTAATCTGGAATAGGGAAGCCGACTCCGGCTTCTACGAGAGGATAAGGGAGACTCCACGGCCCAGCCACGTAGACTACCCGTACAGGATCAGATACGGCGGTTTCAACGATTACAGGGGGGGTGGTTTTTCTTCAGGCAGGTTTACAGCGGGATGGGTTGCAGCAGGCTCTTTAGCAATGCAAATCCTAGAGAAGAAGAATGTTAGAATATATGCGCACGTTACTAAGATAGGAAGCGTGGAATACGAGGGCGAGCCCGATGAAGAATCCTTGAAAAAAGTCTACGATTCGCCTGTTAGATGCGTAGACCCAGCGTGTTCTGAGAGTATGATGAGCGAGATAGACAATGCTTCGAGACACGGGGATAGTGTAGGCGGCATTGTGGAATGCAGAATCTACGGAGTGCCTCCGGGAATAGGAGACCCATTATTCGAAGGCCTTGACGTTGACCTTGCTAGAGCCGCCATGGCAATCCCGGGTGTTAAAGGCGTTGAATTCGGCAGGGGTTTTGCAGCATCTAATATGAGGGGGAGTGTTTTCAACGATGTTCTAACGATTGAAAATGGGGAAGTCAAGCTTCTAAGCAATAACGACGGCGGGATAGTAGGCGGTGTTTCAAACGGTAATACGATAATATTCAGAATGGTCTTCAAGCCCACGCCTTCGATAAGAATCAGGCAGCGTACTGTAGACCTTGGTGAAATGAGGAATGTCGACATTAGCCTCGAGGGCGGGAGGTTCGATGTCTGCATTGCTCCGAGGGCTGTGCCTATTGTGGAGGCTGTTGCAGCAATGGTTTTACTCGACCATTATGTTAGAGCCGGCATAGTAAGGAGGGTCGAGGATTGAATAACATAGAGGAATTGAGGAAGATGGTAGACCGGGTTGACGAGAAGATCGTTGATGCAATAGCTGAGAGAATAAGGCTCGTCAAAGAAATACATAGAGTTAAAAAGAGCAGGGGGTTAGCGGTTGTGGATGAGGATAGGGAGAGAAAAGTATACGAGCACGTTTCGAAAAGGGCTATTGAAAAAGGGCTCGACCCGGTTGTTGTAGAGAGGGTTTACGATGCGATAATAGACTACGATAGGAGGATGCAGGGTTTTTTCAGAGTCGGCTACCTTGGTCCAAGGGGTTCTTTCACAATGGAGGCTGCTGAAAAATACTTTGCTACGAAACAGTGCGTCCTCCAACCATATCCTACGATAAGGAGCGTATTCAAAAGCGTTGAAGAAGGTGAAGCAGAATACGGAGTAGTCCCTGTTGAAAACAGTCTTGAAGGCTCTGTTTCCGAAACTCTCGACTGCCTTGCCTCCTCGAGCCTAAGCATAGTGGGCGAGGAGGTCATTAAAATATCGCTACACCTATCATCGAGAGAGAGGAGGATTGAAGACGTTAAGACAATATTCTCAAACCCCCATGCCCTCGCCCAGGTTAGAAAGTTCATAGATAAGGTTTTGCCAGAGGCTAAGATAAGAGAGGTTTCAAGCACTTCTCAAGCAGCCTACATGGCTGCTAGAACAAAGTTTAGTGCTGCAATATGCTCTCAGGCGGCAGCTAGGGAATACGGGCTTAGGATACTGGCTAGGAATATTCAAGACGAGCAGGAGAACTATACGCGTTTCCTAATCCTGTCTAAGAAGCCCGTTGAGAAGTTTAAGGGCGAAGCCAGGACTATGATAATGATGACACTAGAGCATAAGCCTGGGTCTCTCTACAAGGCTCTGGGAGCCTTCGCGAAAAACGGTATAAACCTGACTAGGATAGAATCCAGACCGGTTAAGGGAAAGCCTTGGGAGTACAGATTCCTGGTTGAGTTTGAAGGTGCGACATGGAGTAAGAGTGTTTCCAGTGCTTTAAGGGAGCTTGAACGAAACACCGTTGAGCTGAAAGTATTGGGTTCCTATAAGCATGCCAGCGTTTAAAGATGGGGAAATAAATCAGAGGGTAAACCGGGCGTAAAAGCAGAAGCATTATTTTTATACCTCTAAGCTTTATAGGTGTCAACGTGGACGAAGAGGGTCTGGAAAAGGTGATATCGGCGCTCTCATACGGTAAGAGGAGGGCGCTGATAATCAGGCTTGGCGAAGCCGGTCCGATGAGTATTAAAGAGCTTAAAAGAGACCTTGGCCTAAGCACCGGCAGCCTCTACCATAATCTTCTCGCACTAGGAGAACTCGTCGAGCAGAAGGGTGATAAGAAGTATGCGCTGAGCGAACAGGGTATGAAAGTCTACCTTGCTTTGAAATCAGGCTTAATACCGCCTTCCTCTTCTGGAGAAATACCAAAGGTTTTCGAAACCCTGGTGCCAGTAAGGGTTTTCAGCGAAATACCCAATTGGATGATGCTTCCGGCGGCAGCGCTCCTGCTTCTAAGCCTTTCCGCGTCAAGCCTTTACGTCAGGATTGGGCTGGCTTTGCTAATACCCGTCGTAAACGTAAGCTTCTCCTCAACCCTTGGAAGCGTTGCGTTAAGCCTACTACTCGTTTACCTTACTCCGAAAATCTTTTTCAAAGATAGGAAGGTTGAAACGGGTTTTCTAACAGCATTACCTTTCTGCTTCACCCCGCAGCTTGCCTACGTGTGGGTAATGGCTATATTCCAACCTTCAAACCCGCTAGCAGGCTTTCTCCAATTCATATCAGGGGGGATTAGTGCCCTCCTGCTTTCTGCAGCAATAGTATGCTGGTTTAAAGCAAGCCCGCAGGCCGCATTACTAACATCCTTCTTAATATTATACTTTGGTGCAGCCCTACAACCCTTTATATTCTAAAAACATCACTCCTTTAGCTTCTTAACGTACTCATGCAATGGCTCAAGCAGAACTATGCCCTCCAAGGGTTTGATCTCATACACGTAGGGGGTTAGGTCTACTCTCGTCCACCTGAGCTTCCTGACAGTTAGGGTCCTGAGGTTCCTGTTCTCAATGGATACTATTGCAAGCTTTATTATACCGGATGCTAGGAATTCTTCAACGCCAAACCTGCTGAGCAATCCGCTTCCAGTGGGGACTTCACTGGTTATTATCGTAGTACAGCCTAAGAATTTTTCAACCGCGGTTACGAAGCCTCTTATGAAATCCCTCGTCCATGAAACATCCACGACTTCCCCAATTAACGGTGCAACAGGGTCTATCACAAGCCTCTTAGCACCTATCTCAGTAACATGTCTCTTAAGCTCTTTAACTATCTCCCTAACGACCTCGGCCATGAACTTTTCTCTAACGACTTCTGCGAAAAACGGCCTCGCATCAAGTATCCTCAGCATGTTCTTCCTCATCGGGGTCTCAAGGTCCCAGCCCAGTGTTAAAGCACCCTCCACCGTCCCCTCTATAGTCTCGTCGAACGGGACGTAGACACACGGCTCCCCTATCTCAATACCCTTCAGTATGAACCTGAGGCTGAAAATAGTTTTGCCAGTCCCGGTTTCCCCGGCAACCAGGTAGGTCTTACCCCTTATCAGGCCACCGTCTATAATCCTGTCCAGACCCGTTATCCCGGTGGGTGTCCTCAAAGAATAAGTTTGTGTCTGCTCCAACTCCGGCTCTACCCTGACAGGTTCTTCCCCACCCTTTCTTCTTGGAAGCATGCTCAATCATACGCTAAGCTGTTTAAATGCCTTTAGGAGATTGGATGTCGAGAGCATTATGGTCCAACAATCTTTAGATAATTAGATAAGATAATAGTTAATATAGCGTGATGATTTCTAGACTGTTTTTCAACGTCTTCTTTTAAGCGCTAAAGCTAAGATCGTAATTATTACATTGCAATAAAAACGTACGGCCAGATGGTTGTAGACGCCTTACTGACAGTAAGCGTGAATAGCTTCTATTCGCCATGTTGCCGACGTCGTCAACAGCCTCGATGCTCCAAGTATGCTCGCCCTCGCTAAGGAAGTTGGTATAAACGTCTCTGCTCTTCTTCATCATCTCTTGAGGAAAGCCGTATGCGATGATCTGACCTCCCTCACTCCTGGAACCCTCGTCTTCAACACTTACCGTAAAAATTACGGAGGCGGATTTTGAGCGGGTTTCAATTTGGAGACGCATTGCTTATCAAAGTCCCTATACGATTCTCAGCAGTATTTTCATCATCCACTTTAAGCCGCCTAAAGGAGGCGGTGGTTTCATCATACGACAGCGGGCCTAATAGGGTTTGCAAACATGCTTTAAGTTGAGGAACGGGCAGGAGTTTTAATCTCTAAAAAAATACTGCCAGGCATGGAGTTAAAGCCATTTTTTTAATAATATGAGCTATCTGAATGTTGTTGATATTGGAGACATAAGAATGCATCCCCCAACTTCAACTCCTAAATTAGAGTAACGAAACATTTCCAATCAGTTACCCACTCACGGCGACGGTAGGAAAAAATCCTAACCCTGCCTGCTTACCATGGAGCTGGTGCTCTACGGCGGCTTAAGCCTTCCGTTTAGGATCGGCTTTAAAAACCCGGAAGTCTTAGGCCTCCATACTAGGTTTCTCAAATCTCTATTTAACAACAATTAATATTGAGGCTTCGCTTCTAAAACTGCTCGACAAACACTGTTTTTAAGCACGCCTAACCACCTGGGATTTTCGCATCACCAGGGTGTTTGAGAAAACTGGGGTGATACGGTTAAAAAAACGGGGAAAATGATGTTCTACTCTTCTAGAACTTTCTAAATTTAAAGTTCTACCATGCCAGAATTGAAACGCTTTTAAATAAGCCTGATGCCTGAAGGGCCGGTGAAACAAGGTTTGAGTCACCAAAATATTAGGAAAATATGCTCTATCGCAATACTGCTGACAATACTGCTCGCGGCAATGCCCCTTGCAGTAAAGGCTCAGCAAGCATACCCTCCCGGTGAATGGAAGTTCAGGATAGTTGACGATTGGGGCAAGTGGGAAAAGGATGTCCCAAGCCAAGCGAAGCCTCTTGGAGACAAGTTTAGTGCAGTAGCAATCCTCTACAACAGTACGCCGCCATACCCCTCAACTGGGCCGTGGACTTTCGAAAACTGGATACCAATAGCCCAAGCTGAGGCTGATGAGGAAGGCTGGATAACTCTAAGTGGACTGCCTGGAAACGTTTGGGATGAGTGGACAGTTCCTAACTGGGAGATAAACTACACTCTAGTCATAAAGCTGAAAATAGGAGGGACACTAACACCCATAACGATATTCAACGCCACAGTCCTAAGGATAAGGGAGAATACCGCAGACCCCTATTATGTGCCTCACGCAGTCGGACTCTACGACCTCCTAAACGCTACGGCTGTAGCTAAAATCCTGTATAACTTACCTACCGCATACTACAGGCGTGGGTCGATAGTTAAGAATTGGATATCTACGACAAGCCCCGCCAACGCCACTGAGGTAAGTGGCGGGAAATACTACGCTAAGTACAAGGTTTGGCTCTACTACGTTGCTTTACAGCCATTGGACGAGTTCGGATTCCCGATAACGGGTGCAACACTAGAAGTAAGGTACAACTCATCCTACGGTGGAAGGACATACATTACCAACAAGAGGGAATCAGGCTGGGTGAACAAGCTCTACGGAACATGGGCTACCAACGGGACGATGGGTAAAGAATTCGTCCCAGACCCGACCTACATATACCATGCTGACTACAGGGTCGGATGGGTCGTGCTCAGGGTGCCCTTGATAAACAGCACAACCGCATACGACTCGACCTACAAGTCCTCACTCGTTAGCAACCTGACGTTCATATGGAGGTATAAGACTGGAACACCGATAAACGTGACCAAGTATTACGTGCTCCAGCCAACAGCTGGGGTATCTGGTGCGCCTTGGCTGAACCGTGTGGCAGCCACGCCACCGGCTGTAGGCATGTACTCAAACTACCTTGGGCCACTAATGGTCAACTCGACCCACCAGGTTAACGCTACCGTGAGATGGGTCATGCTTAACCTTACAGACTGTATTGGCAACGACTGGTGGACGATGAAGGCTGATGTCTCAGCCTTCGACACCAAGGACAAGAACGAGTACCCGCTTGTTGCAACGAGGGTTGCGCCGGGCAGGTACCTGTTGAGATACCCTGTTCCAAGGCCACCATATGGAAACACCACAATAGTCCTAACAGTACAATGGTACTACAGTAGGGTGAACATGTCAAGGTGGCTAGTAGGGTACTCCGCTGGAGGAAGGACAGTATACGATGCTCTCAACCCTGCTGCTTGGAAGGCTGAGCCAATGCCCACGATGGGCAGGCTTCTCGATACAAACGTTTGGCAGGGCAAGTCCAGGAGGATAGTGAACCTGATGTCGTGGGTCGACGTAAGCTTCTGGAAGTCCACGGAAATACCGATTCAACCAGCTGACTTCGCAGCCAAGATATATCTACCATCTGTAATAGGCTACAGGAAGGCTGAGCCCTTAACGGTGTGGTGGAACGGTAGAAACGGCTTCGTAGTCCTACCGGACATGGAGTGGTACGCTGGTCCCAACCCTGCGAGGCTCGACGACCTAGACCCATACGGTATCGTTACAGATGAAGGTTTCATAGACTTCTATACGCAAATGATTCAATCATCACAGTATGGATACGGCTTCGGAGGAAACGGCTGGCTTCCAACAAGGGAAGTTGGATGGGTTGACTTCGAAGCATGGTACGAGGGAGTTAAAGTCTTAGACACTTACGCTGAGGGCAAGAGCCT
>JAFNJB010000032.1 GCA_017601245.1 Candidatus Brockarchaeota archaeon | reverse complement strand
GGCATCATGCCCATGACGTTTCCTTTTTCATTGCATATTCCAGCAATATCGTAGGTTGAGCCATTAGGGTTATAGGGGTATATGCCATTAGCGTCTTCTCCGTTTGGAAGAACATACCTGAATACTATCTGACTATTATTCTTAAGCCTCTCCAGAGTATTTTCGTCTGTTAAGAATCTGCCTTCTGCGTGTCCAATCGGAATACTAAGTATATCTCCTTTCTTCATCGTTAGGGTAAACGGTGTTTGATTGTTTTCGACTCTAAGCCAGATCCATCTACATTCATATCTTGCAGAAGAATTGTTGGCTAGAGCTACCGACGGGGTTTCGTTAATACCGTCTCCAGGCAATACCCCCGCTTCTACAAGCACTTGGAAACCATTGCAAATCCCGAGTACCAGCCTCTCCTCGCTTATGAATTGCTCGAGCTTCCCTCCGAGTCTGGTAAGCACTCTCTTACCCCATACTGCACCAGCCCTCACGTAATCACCATATGAAAAACCCCCGGGGAAGACTATTAGGTGGTAGTCTAAAAGGTTTTTATCATCAATCCTATTCATGTGCACTATCTCTGTTTTAACGCCGAGCTCTTCTAATGCTATTTTGGTTTCAAGATCGCAATTAGTACCGCCGGTTCTTAAGACGATCGCTTTGAATTTTTTACTGTTCATTTTCAATACCCTCTCCAGGCCTTTTTAATCTCGGAATTGCTTAACTCGCACGTCTTGTTTTTTAAATCGGTTATGCGTAGGCCAATCCCCTTAACCACCTTACCTATCCTGCCGAATGGCAATCCTGAGAACAATTCTTCAAACCTTTCCTTTTTACTCCTATTTACTTCCACCAGGAATCTTGAGGCTGATTCAGAGAAGAGTATGTAGTCGCTCCTACTTGATTCAGATGGTACATTAACGATATTGATCTCCATCCCTAAGTTTTTAGACGCTACAACCATTTCGGCCGCAGCAACTCCGAGACCCCCTTCTGAAAGGTCGTGGCAAGATAAAACAATCTGCTCATCCATAGCCTTAATAAGAACATCAGTTATCTTCTTGGAGAGAGCCCCATCGACCCTGGGGACTTCACCACCATCGACCCCCTTAAGCCTCAAGTATGCAGAGCCCCTGAGCTCTTCTCTAGTCAAGCCAATTATGTAAACAGGGTTGTCCTCTTCCTTCAGGCTTGGAGTTACTACTCTTCTAATATCTGGGATTATGCCGATTCCGGTTATTAGGAGAGTAGGTCTGACAGGGCCTAACGGAGACTCGTTATACAAACTATCTTTTCCAGATATGAATGGTGTTCCCAGAGCTTTTGAGAAATCGTAGCATGCTTCAACAGCTCTAAGGAGACTGCCCATGTTCTCCTCGTTCTCTGGACTTCCCCAGACGAAATTGTCCAATAGCGCAATTCTACGCCCACCGACGGCAGTATTATTCCTAATGGCTTCTTCTATCGAGTTAGCAGCCATCCAGTAAGGGTCTGGATAGAAAGGGTTTATCCCGCAAGATATTACTACGCCCATCCAAGAGTCTTTAAGGGGCTTTATTACTGCGGCATCGCTCGGCCCAGCCTCATACCCATATATTGGTTTTAAAACGGTGCAACCCCTAACCTCATAATCGTATGTCCTAATAACTTCCTCTTTACTCCTAATGTTCGGTTCAGAAAGGATTTTGAGTATTTCTTCTCCCAAGTCCTTAGGCTCGTCTAGATTAACCCCTAACTGTGTAAGTTTCGGTATCTTTGCTTTCCTAACTACTTTCGGAGGGTTGAATAAGAAGTTTAAGTCAAGGTCACAGACAACACGCCCCCTTGTAAAGACTCTGACTCTACCAGTTTTGACAAACCTTCCGACAATGCTTACTTCAACGTCCTCTTCTTGAAATATTTCAATAACTCTTTTTAAATTCTCCTCAGGAACTGAAAGTAGCATTCTCTCTTGCGATTCTGAAATCCATATCTCCCAAGGGGCCATGTCAGGCGCTTTTAATGGAACCTTGTCTAAGTCGATGTCTACACCTAAGCCCGATCTGTAAGCCATTTCCCCTGCAGCACATGATAATCCGCCACCGCCTAGATCAGTTATCCCAGAGGCTAGTTTCTCATCCCTTATTCTAAGTATCGCCCTTCTAAGCCTCTCTTCCACTATTGGATTCGGTATTTGAACAGCTGACCTGAGTTCTTCAGCTTCTTCAGTAAGCTCAACCGAGGCAAATGTTACGCCGTGAATACCATCTCTGCCAGTCCTACCGCCTGCGAGGACTGCGAAATCTCCTTCTCGCGTATTTCTCACATACGCATCTCTTGGGAGAATCCCGATGCAACCGCAGTAGACAATTACATTACCTGTGTAACCCTTGTCGAAGAAAATAGCGCCTGATACTGTTGGAATACCCATGTTATTACCGTAGCTACCTATTCCAGCGACGACTCCTCTGTATATGTAGCGTGGATGCTTAACACCAGGTGGCAGGTCTTCATACTTAGTATCCAACGGGCCGAAGCATAACACGTCTGTTAAGGCAATGGGTTCACCCCATACTCCTAGAATATCTCTTATGACTCCTCCAACGCCCGTTGCAGCGCCGCCAAAAGGTTCTACTGCAGAGGGATGGTTATGAGTCTCGACCTTTGCGGCTATTGCATAACCCTTATCGAAATCAATTATGCCAGCATTGTCTTCGAATACCGAAATACACCATTCTTTATTGAGCTCTTTCGTAGCCCTCATTATGTACGTCTTCAAAATACTGTTGATTACTCGCCCATCATCCGTTACAACGTCTCCTTTGAAAACGTTGTGGAAACAGTGCTCAGACCATGTTTGTGCAATCATTTCTAATTCAACATCTGTAGGAGGCTTGTTTTTGAAATACTGCTTTAAATATCTCATCCTATCTAGGCTTATGTTAAGCCCCATTCCCCTGCTTATTTCTAGAAGATCCTTATCTTCTGCTATGGAAAGGTCTATTGTGTAAACCTCCAGGTCTTCGTATAGCTTCTTCCTGAGACCCGGCTTCAGGTCGGTAACACCTCTATGCTATAATCGTCCTTGACAGGATTGGCTAGGAGCTTTTTACACATGTCTTCAGCAATCTTCAAGGCTTCCTTACTATTATCGACTTCAACATCCACGATGTATAATTTACCAACTTTAACATCTTTAACCGGAAACCCCAAGTCCCTGAGGGATTTTGCAGTAACGTCCCCCTCTGGATCGAAGTGTCCCGGTTTAAGCTTAACTTCAACTCTAATCTTCATTTTTTCCTCCTCTCCTCCAGAAGCTTGTCGTTAAGACTCGGGTATTTCAATGCCAGTATTTCGACTGCCAGTATAGCAGCATTCTTCCAATTATCCACTCCAACCGTGGCAACGGGTATTCCCGGAGGCATTTGGACGATAGAGAGCAAGGCGTCAAGGCCACCGAGCTTAACTTCCTTCGGAACGCCGATTACGGGCTTGACTGTTTTAGATGCGATGACCCCCGGTAGAGCTGCCGAGAGACCTGCGACTGCTATGAAGACTTCAGCATCACTATTCTTGACAAACTCATCCAATTCCTCAGGGTTTCTGTGAGCAGATAAGATCCTATAGTCGCATTCAATACCAAAACTTTCCAAGAGGCTGACTATGTTTTTACCAAGCTCCTCGTCCGACTTGCTTCCTATGACGACAGCCACCTTAGCCACTTCTAGCCAACCTCCTCTAAGCCTTTTCCAGGGATCCATATTATCCTTTTACCGAGAATGCCCTTTCTCTCCCTATACTTGTATATCTCCCTAGCCATGTTAGCCAGCATTATCCTCCTCTCCAAGGACTTTTCTGAGCCGATGTCACTCCTATGAAACAATCCCCAGCCGTCTGCTAACCGAGCCTTAGAAGTCAGTCTTTCGGCAATAAGGCTAGCCTCTGGAATCGTATCGGCAACTCCTAAACATTCTATAAGCCTTGATCCACCAGTCTCTATTATGCCGTCTTCTTTCAAGTGGGCTGAAGCCCAGAAAATACCTTCTTCCTCGCTAACTATAGCAGGGTGTCCTTTTGCTAAATCCCTGCTTAAAGGGTATCCTTCCGGCGAGACTGCTTTAACAACCGTCGCCTTCTCCTCGAATTCGATTTTAATACTGTTCAGCCTCTCGCTTATTATTGCTTCGCATATTTCAACCAAGTCGGTTTTTAAAACAGCCAGGACATTAACGGCCTCTGGGTCTCCAAGCCTAGAATACATCTCTATTATGGTTGGCCCCCATATGGATGTGAGCATCATCTGCCCAGCGACAATGCCATGGTATCTACGTCCAGTTTCTTTCTGAATCGCCTCAACCATCATTCTGACTATTTCAGTAGACTTCTCGACCTCCTCTTCGGTGAGTATTGACCTATCATCGTTAGCACCCCATTTAAGATTCATACCGCATGCTATAGAGCCCATTCCGCCCGTTTCAGGACCGAGGTCGCCATCGAAAGCATGCTTATTATCTTGAACAGCCGGCATTGGAACCACCGTTCTACCATCAGTGAAACATTGTAGAGTATACTCGGGTCCCCAGACTCTTTCCTCTATGAGGATTTTGAAATCCATATCGTCGTAACCCTTCATGTATTCTTTGTAGATGGATTCGACATGTTGCTTCTTCACCTTCTTCTTGTCCTCCCTCAAGTAGACTTGAAAGTCTTCTATTACCTTAACGCCCTTGCCCCCTACTTGTCTCGCAGGCTTCAATGCAACACTCTCAGCATACTCCTCAACGTAGGGCAGGGCTTCCTCAAACGTCCTAAACTTCTTGTACCAGAGTCTCCCGGGAATCATATACTTCCATTGAAGATCTCTCATGCTTGCTTTAGACATTTCTATTTCGGCAACTTCCCTGTTAGCACCTATGCAGGGAATTCCCTCCTCCTCGAGCTTATCTGGAACTCCCCGGAAATTGGGCTCTTCAGGCCCTACGAATACGAAGTCGACACCGGCCTTGAGAGCCGCTTGGAAAACTGCTTCAGGATCGTTCGGATTACCAACGTAGTATTCTCCACCAGTTTCCTTAACGATCTTGTTTATGCCCGGATTTACCAATTCCGAGATGCAGAAGAGCTTTGGCCCATAACTACTCTTGTAGAAGGCTTTTGCTATAGCATGTTCTCTTCCACCACTGCCAACGAGAAGTATTTTCAAAGCCTACACCTCCGGATAAATACAGTTGAAGCAGCCTAGGCATAATTCTTCTTCTCTCAAACCTATTGCTTCCACGAGTCCGTTTATACTAAGGTATTTGAAGGAATCCGCACCCACTACTTCAGCTATCTTCTCCTCAGACAAATGTCTACCTATGAGCTCGTCTTCAGGAGGCACTTCGACACCGAATGGACAATGCGAAATTATATGAGGACTACCTATTCTAACATGTATCTCTTTAGCTCCCTTCTCTTTCATCAGGTAAACTATGTTAGCGAGAGTATTGCCTCTTACAACGCTATCATCAATCAGCACAACCCTCTTGCCTTTAACAGCCTCGCTTATTACGTTAAGCTTCAACTGTACACCTTTCAGCCTCTCGAATTGGTCTGGCCTAAGCGCGCTCCTAACCCTCCTACCTGTAAGTTCAAAGCCTTTCTCTATAGGTATCCCCGTCTCATTAGAATAGGCCATTGCAAAGGGTATGGCGGTCTCAGGTACGCCTATTACCACGTCTGCATCAACCCTACCCTCTTCAGCAAGCTTCTTTCCTATGTTCCTCCTAACTCTGTAAATAGGGATATCGTTTACGTAGGAATCCGGCCTGGCAAGGTAGACATACTCGAAGCTACAATATGCTCTTTTGCAAGAATCCCTTTTAACCCATTTCGCTGAAAAGGGTGTGAAAATCATCGCCCAGCCCGGTTCAACATTCTCAGCAGGGCTTATCGGCACTCTCTCTCCAATAACATCCATGACACATGTTTCAGATGCAACTATACCCCCTTCAAACCCGAATTTACCCAAGGAAAGGGGTTTAACGCCTAAGGTACTACGGCCTGCAACCATCTCATTCTTATCGTTAACAGCAATATAGGCGAAACCCCCCTTGCAAATGTCGAAGAACTCCTTAACAATCTCTATGCTACTATTGCCCTTAGAGTATTTTTCAAATGCTCTCCTCAGGTTTTCCTCGTAGCTGAGGTGGTTTTCCCATGTATAGTTCTCAATCCCAGTTACCCTACCGTCTATCGCCACTGAGACTTTATCACTTAGCATGAAAGGAGGGATTTCTTCTTTGACTTCTACGGGATAGGGGGAAACGGCGCCTATGCATATATGCCCTTCAGCATCCACTCTGTTTAAAACATCTTCAACAAGGCCCTCACCCGCGATCTTCTTCCTATTCTTACCTAATAGCTCAATCCCCGCCGTCTCCTGACCCCTGTGTTGGAGAGCCATTAAACCGTAAACGCCGAAGTTTCCAGCATTCCACTTCTCGTCGAAGAGATATATTCCTAGTATTCCAGTCACTTGGCACCACCTACTTTCTGAAAAGTTCAGGCCTCTCGTAAATCCTTCTTTGATCTTCGATTTTCATTGAAGACTTGGCTGCCTCAGCCATTTTTTGAGCAGTTTCAGTCGGGTACTCTCCAGTTATGCATGCTGTGCAGAGCTCATTGACGCTCATTCCAGTGGCTCTGATATAGTCTTCCAAAGGCTGGTAGAATACGCCGTCTGCACCAATTTGCTTTGCAATACCTTCTTCGTCGAATCTGAAGCCTATGAGTTCGTTGAAAGTAGCCATGTCAATACCGTAGAAGCATGGGTGAGTTATTCTAGGGAACGTTACGAATACGTATATCTTCTCGGCTCCAGCCTTCCTGATTTTACTAACTACAGTCCTAGTGGTATCCCCCCTTACAATGCTATCATCAACGATTATAACTCTTTTACCATTCAACCCACCGTCCATAATGTTTATTTTCTTATCTACCGTAGAGACTCTTTCATCCGGTTCAAGTATGAATGCTCTTCGAGTAACATACCTGTGTCTCCTTAGAATCCTCTCCCATTTTAAACCGGTCTCTTCATGTAGGCCGTATGCAGCGTCTTCAGCCGTTTCAGGCATTGAGAGGATTAAGTCAGCCTTCTCCACGATGTCTTTAAACCTTTTACCGAGGTTTCTTCCAAACTCCTCTCTAACGCTGTAAACATATTTACCGTTTAGGAATGAGTCGGGCCTGGCGAAGTAAGCGTATTCGAAAGCGCAGAAGGCGGTCCTCTCGCTTTTAACGAGCCTCTCCCTTTTCACATCATCCTTAGTTATGACAACGGCTTCGCCGGGCTTAACATCACCTATGAATCTTAATCCATTTATGTTGAATCCAACGGTTTCTGAAGAGAATGCCTTAATCATACCGTCTTCGCTCTCGCCCATTGACAAGGGTCTTATTCCCAATGGGTCTCTAAAAGCAAACAATTCACCATTATTCCTCAACCCCAATACTGAGAAGGCACCCTCCACGTTTTTCATACAATCTTCTATCGCACTTATTAAACCACTGCCAATATTACTGACTAAGTATTTAGAGAAGACGAGTGCGTCACAAAAAGCCTCATTTTCTCCGAATTTATCTGCTAAACGATTATTTAGATCATAAGTATTGACTATGTTTCCGTTGAATGCGAAACCTATTTTTTCATTACCATGCGAAGATATTAAAGGCTGAGCATAATCCAACTTGGATAATCCTCTTTCACCAGAGGTACCATACCTAACGTGAGCTATCCCAACGCTTCCACGGAGAAAGTTACGCCATCTTGAATACCTCCTTCCAGATATTTGAGGAACCAGGCCCACGTTTACATGCCTCCTGAAACCCTTATCACATGTTAAGAACCCATATGACTCGTGTCCCCTATGGTTTTGAGCTATAAGCCCCCAGTAGAGAAAGTCAAAAGCACATCTATTGTTAAAACACTTCGCCCCGAATAACCCGCATTTCTCTCCTGGCATTTACGAGTTTCAGTTTTTACTGAATGCTTTTAAATTTAAATTACATGAGCATGTTAAATTTAACAGCTTTTTGCAAAAATTTCATCTACGCTAAGCAAACCCAAGTCTTCTAATCTAGCGCCTTCGGCAAGCACTTTGTAGGAACCTGCACACCTTTTAGCGACTTCTCTAACAACTACTTGGGGGATTTCAGGAGGAGCACCTTCGCCACTAAAACCCATTCTCCTTAAGCATTCTCTAAGAAACTCCTTGTCAAGACAATGAGATTCTTGGGGCATGCCAACATTGTAATATTTTATTGCCCACATCCTTGCAGAATCATGCGTAGGAGGCTCGTCTATTTGAATAAGCTCATCCTTATAGAATCCGAATTCCAGTTTAAAATCGGGTATTATTATACCGGCTTTCTTAGCCTCTGACTCGTAGAATTCGAATAGTCTGAATGATGCTTCCTCCAGCGTAGCCCACGTATCCTTGTCGACGAGACCTAGTTCTATGGCCTCAGCCTTACTGATTTCTCTATCGTGTCCAACATCTGACTTCGTAGTAGGCGTTAAAATTGGCTCAGGTAGTTCCTCAGCCATTTTAAGGCCTTCTGGAAACTTTATGCCGTACATCTCTCTCCTACCATTCTTGTATTCTCTCCACAATGAGCCGTAAAGGTATTTCCTGACGACCCATTCGATATCGATCCTCCTAGCCTTTTTAACCAAGATGCTCCTCTCATCGACAACATCTATCAAGTGATTCGGAAAGACCTTCCTGCTCTTTCTCATCCAGAACACAGTTAGCTTTTGCAAATACTCACCCTTACGGGGTATTAAAGTTGGAAGGACAATATCGAATGCTGAGACTCTGTCGGTATGGTATATGAGGAGCTCATCGTTCAAGTCGTATACGTCCCTGACTTTACCCCTCCTCAGCTTCCCGATATTAAGATTAGAATATCCTACGAGCCTTACTTTCTCACCAGTTAAAGGATCTTCAGTTAACTCCATCACAACCTGAAAATAACATTGGTTTAAAAACTTTATCTAGTCATCTAAATATTACTATGAGCTACCCGCCTCCACCACCTCCAGCTACAACATATCTTTCTACTACTCCAGAAATTCCCTGGAAGAAAATAGTGAGGGACCTAGGCACTGTCTTCGGCCAGACGGTTATGACAAGAGGGTTCTTGGGGAAGGCTTACGGTAGGTATAGAGGCTTTAGTAGGTGGTAAATGTGAAGCATTCTTTTTCTGAAATAGAAAAAGCGAGGATCAAAGCCTTGGAGGATCTTATTAAGAAAGCAACAACCATGGGTGCAAACGGGGTTTTTGGAATAGGTTTCAAGGAGATCCTAGATGGATTTATCGTAATAACCGCTGTTGGAACAGCAGTATTCGTATAGTGACTAATCGGTTATAATTTACGTTTCGATTTAGAAATGATTAAATACATCCTCAAGACTTTTCAAAACATGGTCGTTAAAGCATATATATTCATAGTCACGAAGCCTGGAACCTCTATAGAAGTAGCTAAGGAAGTAAGTAAGATTAAAGGCGTGTATTCAGCAGACCCTGTCTACGGAAGATTCGACGTTATAGCAACTGTTGAAGCAGAAAGCCCTGAGGCATTGAGCAAACTCGTCTATGAAGTCATTGAAAAAGTTCCGAATATACTCAGGACAGAGACCTCGATTGTGCTATAGTGAACAGAAATGATTAGAGCATTCGTATTAGTTAAGACGAAACCAGGAACATCTGAAGAAGTAGTGAAGGCAAGGAGAGTGAGAGGCGTCAAACTAGCGAACTCTGTTTTTGGTAGATTTGATGCCGTGCTTGTAATTGAAGTCAAAAACCTTGAAGAGCTTAAGAAAACCATCTATGAAGTCTTGGAGAAACTTGAACATGTAGAACATACTGAGACGTTAATATCTTTTTCCCTATAGAAAAGATTTAAAAGTCAAGCCTCGCTTTATGGTGGAACCCAGTTACTATAAGTCTGCAAGAAGGTACCGTCATTCGAAACTATCTTAACCTTGTAATTGTCTATCCATTTATCAGCTGTAATAATGAGGTATGAAACTGGACTAGGTGCTTTTCCCACACCAAGGGAAACGCTGACTCCTATGTAGAAGCTGAGACTTACGCCAGTCGATATTGTAAAGCTAGCGGATTTGCCAGTTATTTCTATTATCCTATTGTATTTCTGAGGCAATGTTATAAAGTAACTCCAACTTGGAAGTAAGCCACTCCAGCTTGTTTTGTAATCGTTTTTGATGTCACTAATTTCCGCCCCATCCACGTTAGTGTCCACAGCATAGACCTTCTCTACCAGTACCGAGCTTTGATATGGAGGCCAGAATCTAATAAAGTAGTACTTTAACTTGACCCTTTGATCATATATATACCTGCCAGTTACCGGCTCGCTTATGCCAAAACCATAGTCTAACTTGATTGTAGTATAACCACTATTCCAAGAAGTATAACTACAGCTGCTGATTAGGAAATACCTCTCCTTGCTTTCAACAAAAATATTAGAGCCTGGTAAAAATGTGAATATCGCACTTATATTATCCCAAGTAGCAAATTTTAGTACCGATGTATATTCCCACTTCTCTTCTTGGTATGGGTATGTTGGTATTTGGCAGGATGTTGTTGTGGTTGTTTTAGATGCGCCTACTATGTCTTTTGAGTCTTCTGTTTTCTGTTTTTGCGGTTCTATTTTTGAGATTGTTATTGTTTTCTCCAGCTTGTCTACTGGGTGTTTCATTTCCGAGGGGTCTATTGAGAATGTTAGTGTTCCGATTTCCAAGGTTTGTTTTCCAGATTCTTCGCTTGTCTTATGGGTGATTATCCAGAGGTTTACTGGAGCGTATGCTTCTATTGCTTGAGAATGAGAGTCAATGTAGAGGTTTCCGGCTTCATCAACTTTCCACATGGTCAAGTAGATTGTTTTCCTGGGTATTTTGAAGCTGGCTTTATACTTGCCTGTGAAGTCTGTGAAGCCTTCTGAGAGCTTTATTGGACCGTTTTCTGCGAGCTCGAATACTACTACGTAAGCGTTTTCAACGGGTGCGCCATAATGGTCTATTACCGATATTGTCAAATCCAAGTACTGGATATTCTTAATACCTGGAGCTGTTGTAGCGTAAGTAATCAGGTTGAGCATAGAACTCAAAAGCAATAGGCCTAGGAGGAGAAAACCCATACTAGTTAAAGCTTTCTTGAAGAAATTGGAAGCAGGTATTAGAGTATGCTTTTCTCCCATCTCCCCCACCACCCACCTGTATGCTTTTGTGATATATATATTGCGTTCCAGTATTCTAGAACGATTCTTTAAAATGTTTCAGAAACAATTTTAAAAAGTAATGTTTAAATGGAAGTATCGAAAATGTCGAAATTCGACAAACACATTTTAATTGTAATTAAATTTTCCATATTTAGAAATAATGGTCAGCGAATTCCCCTCTGAGGATTTTTCGCATCTGCCGATTATTTGAGCACTAACCCCGAATTTCTCAGAGATATTAATAATCCTTTCTTCATCACCCTTCTCAACTACAATTTCTAAACCAACACCCATATTGAAATTCTGGTACATATTCCTCCAGTCTTCTCCACTCTCATTCTGTATTAATTTAAATATTGGATCTGGTTCTGGAAGATTATCCTTGACGTACTTTATGTTTCTTCCTAATTTCAGGCATTTCGTCAATCCTCCACCCGTATTGTGAACCATAGCTTTGACCCTTATCTCTCTGAGTATTTCTATTATTATGGGTAGGTAAATTCTAGTTGGTGATAGTATGGCCTCTCCAACAGTCATACTTAACTCGTCAATGAAAGAGTCTATTTTAAAACGGCCATAGTATCCTTTAGTCTCCTCAGAGGATATCTCTGGATATTTTTTTAGATATTCATTGGATAACAGACAATGTCTTGCAAGCGTAATCCCATTACACATTATTCCACTATTCTCTCTTTCCTCATATCTAGCTTTACCTCCACTTCTCAAGCCGATTATAATGTCTCCTGGTGAAATATTTCTACCAGTTATTACCCTGGAGAGTTCAACCCTAGCTAATACTGTTCCAGATATGTCAAAGGTCCTGACTATGTCAGAAAGGTCAGCAGTTTCACCGCCACTGAAAAGAATATTGATTCCGTAATCTCTGAGTTTTGAGAAGGTTTTCGAGAAGCCTTTAGCTAGACTGTTTAGAAGATCCTGTTTTGAAAGCTTAAAGGGGTTGATTGCAACGTAGTCTGAAAAAGCAATAGGTAAACCTCCCACGCACGCAGCATCGTCGACATTCATTGCAACAATGTCTTCAACAAGGGTCTCGAAGAATCTAACATCGCCGGTCTCTCTGTAATACAGGTAGGATACTACGGGTTTTGTACCAGCTCCATCAGTATGCAGTATTATACCCCATTCGGGGTTCAAGGGATCCTTTACTATGGAGCAGAATGCTTCAGGAAACATGTCATCGGTAATTTTCTTCAAAAACTCTACTCCTTTCTTACTAACATCTACACCAAGCTCCTCATACTTAGACGGCATTGCACGATTATTCCAATGTAGAATTATTAAATCTTTAAGGAGAATGTTTTTGCTTCATAAGGTTCTCCATAAATTCACAGGCTTCTTCATAAGTCCGCGGTGTCCCTACATCGAACCAGTATCCTTGAAAAACATAACCATAAACAGGCTCATTCTTACATAGCCATGATATGAAGTGTCCTGGAGCATCTCTATTACCACCTTTCTCCAGGTATTCTTTTATCCTAATGAAAGAACGCCATGGAAGCATGTAGATAGCTGTCGATATGAGAGTCGAAGTGGGATTGGAAGGTTTTTCAGTAAATTCCACTACTCTTAGATCATCCGAAAGCCTTATGCAAGAATACATTTTAACCAGTTCTTTGTCACCAACATCATACAGGGCAATGGTCGGAGCCTTCATTTTTAGATAAAAACTTACAAAATCCTCCAGGTTTAAAGAAAAAAGATTGTCTCCGGCAATTATTAAATACTCGTCTTCAACTATCTTGTCCAGAAGCATTGCAAGCGAGAGCACTGCCCCAGGTTTTTCCTCTTCACGAGTACTGCTCTCAACATGGAGCCTCGTATTAGCATAGTTTCTGGATTCAAGCCATTCTCTGAAATCTTCTTCAAACTTTCTGTTTATGGTGACGATTATTTCCCTCGGATTTAACACCATTATCTTCTCCATAGCATAGTCTATGATTGGCCTATTGCAGATTTTGACAAGGGGCTTCGCCATGTTTACCCCAAGTTGTCCGAGTCGTTTAGCGAAGCCCCCGGCCATGACTATTACTCTCAATCCTTTTAGGTTTTTAAAAAAAGCATAAAATAAATCTTCCTAAGCTTAGCATTAGAAAACCTCCAATCTACTTTTACATCATTTTTCTAATTATCGTTCGTCTGATTTTTCAAATAGGTTTATTAGGCAAGGGTTTTTGCATCCACCCATGAAACCCGGCCTACTATGCATACCATGTACTGTTAACGCAGCTTTCGACATGGCTTCAAGAGCCACTGACGACCCGGATAAAATTAAGAGAATCCTCTTTGAAGTTTTAAACTGGCTTCCAAAAGCCATAGAAGAAGACACTTCCCCCAATATTCTTCACTCTCATGCTTTTAAAATTGTCCAGCAATTAACTGGAGTTAAAGACCCTTTTAGGGATTTGAAGAAGCTTTCTAACGATACTGCTCTAACGGTTTACAGTGATCTTTGGAATATGATTGAAAAGACCGATGATAAAACGGAGGCTTTGAGGTTAAGCCTTAAATCCTCTATAATCGGCAATATGATAGATTTCGAAGTCCACGGGCATCGTTTTAGTTTTGAAGATTTCCTATCTAGAATAAGAAGCTATCTAGCAGAACCCCTTACGATAGATGATGTAGGACTTTTATGTGAAAATATTAGAGAAGGGGTAAAAGTGCTATACTTAACTGATAATGCCGGTGAAATAGTTTTCGATAAGCTTGTAGCGAAATGCCTAAGGGAGAAATGGGGTTGCGAAGTCACTATGGTTGTAAAAGGAGGACCAATTCTAAACGATGCTACTCTTGAAGATGCAAAGTATGTTAAACTGGATGAAGCCTGCAGTAATTTAATAACAACTGGCGACGATACCATAGGCGTCGCAATGGATAGGGTTTCTGAAGAATTTAAGAATGAATTGAATAAGGCAGACATAATAATATGCAAGGGACAGGGTAATTTCGAATCCCTAATCGGATTAGAGAAAAACATTGGTAAGCCTGTGTGTTACGTTTTAAGAACAAAATGCGAAGTCGTTGCAAAGAGCCTAGGTGTTAAACCTGGTTCAAACGTAGTTAAATTTATAGGAAAAACATAGGACTGTCATTTTTCCATACGATATTTTAAAATACTTTTGTATAGAGAAGAAGCGAGGAGCAGGATTGCATAGAAAGCAAGTAAGGAGAAAGGAGGCGATTAAACTTATAGAAAACGCTAAGCTTCAGAAAATCTCATTTAAGCAGGATAAATTCAAACTCGCTGAAATCATAGAGCTCGAAAACGCTAGCATACTTCTCCTAGACAATATTCCAACCCTAATAATCTTTGAAGACGGAAAAATCATTCCCCATCTTCAGGGCCTTGGAAGATTAACCACATGCCCAGTAATTGTTGTCGACAAGGGGGCTGTTGAACACGTGGTTAAAGGTGCTGATGTCATGATACCTGGAGTAGTCAAACACAGCAGTTTTAACGAAGGGGATCCTGTGGCTGTTGTTTCTGAAGAGTATATTGCGATAGCAGTCGGAGTGGCGATTCACAGCTCTGAGAAAATCAAGGAGGGAAAGGGGAAAATTGTTAAAAACCTGCACAGGCCTAACGACAAGTTTTTCATAAAGCCCCCGAGCCCAGTGGAGCCTGACAACTTTGAAGAGAAATAACAAGCTATATTTTTCAGCCAATATCCATATTCACCTTAAAGAAGTGCTTAAAAGCACTTTAGAAGAAACTAGGCTTAT
>JAFNJB010000021.1 GCA_017601245.1 Candidatus Brockarchaeota archaeon | reverse complement strand
TTAAGCATATTATTCATCAACTCTGGACCCAAGATTCCATCGGGGAAACCGGGGTAGTTCTCTACTTCTGAAGTGAGCATTAACTGCCCGCCCCAAGAAGACCCTGCTATTACAAGTGTCCTCAACCTTGCTCTACTAGTGTATATTGCTGCAGTTAAACCAGCTGGACCAGAGCCGATGATTATCACATCGTAAAGAGCTTGTGAGGGTTGAGAGCCAAACATTAAAGCAAAGCTACTCATGATTGATCATCGATAAGTTTCAATAAAAACCTTTTCCCGAAATCATAGGTTTTCGATGGCTTTCTTCAAGGATTCTACCTTATTCTCCATCTTCCTATCCACATCCCTCCTATCATCTATTTTAACCAAGGTTATGGCGCGTTTAACACCCTGTTTAAAAACAGCTTCGTGAGCAGCCCTAACTATCCTAAGAGCTTCCTCAACGTTATCAGCTTCGAAAACTGTGCACATCGGCGTTAACTCATGTTTAACATTCATGTTTTCAAGCTCCTTGACAGCATGAGCAATAATCTTCGAAACGCTCGTCCCCTCACCCATGGGTATTATACTAAACTCCACTATAACCCTCATCTCTAATACCGCCCTGTAGGAATGGGTGATAAATGCTTTCAGTAAGCAAAAACCCGTTCAATACGGCGGATTGTAACCATCAATGAATGCTTTCTCATCAGAGGGTTTCTAAGCTTAAACATAATATATCTCATTTGCTTATTTTTCTCATATTCTACAAAAAAGTTGAAATAACCCTTTCCTACGGGAAGAAGGGTTAAGTTGAAACGTACGTTAAGGGCTTCGAAAAGGGCTTTACAGATCGAGGGAGAAAGCTCGTTCATGGTATTGGGTAATGCGAAAATGCTTGAAAGCCAAGGTAGGAAAATAATACATCTCGAGATAGGTGAGCCAGATTTCGTCACGCCAGCAAACATAAGGGAGGCTGCAATAAGAGCATTGATGGAGGGAGAGACTCATTACACCCCCACTCCCGGCATGTTAGAGTTGAGGAAAGCCATAGCGGAGAAAACAATGCAGGACTTTGGCGTCGAGGTTAGGTTTGAGGATGTTTCGGTAACACTCGGATCTAAAGAGGCTGTTTTCGCAGCACTTGCAGCTATAGTAGAAGAGGGCGATGAGGTCCTATATCCTAATCCAGGCTATCCTGCTTATGAGAGCGGTATAAGATTCTTCGGAGGAAAGCCAGTACCGGTTAGGCTTAGGGAAGAGGAAGAGTTTAGGATGATTCCAGACCGTGTTAATGAGCTTGTTTCAAATAAGACTAAAGCAATAATCATAAACTCTCCTGAAAACCCGACTGGGTCTGTTCTAAGCAAGGACGATGTGAAGGGAATAGTGGAGATAGCTAAGGACATCGGAGCATATGTTATTAGCGATGAGATATACAGGTACATAATATACGATGGCTTAAAGCATTACTCGCCAATACAATTCGACGAGAACCTGGAGAACACCGTGGTGATAGACGGTTTCTCCAAATACTACGCTATGACTGGATGGAGGCTTGGCTACATAATTACGCCTAAGCATTTAACCGAAGCTGTTCAACTAGTCTTAAACCTGATAACCGCATGTCCCTCTTCATTCGTTCAAATAGGGGGGATAGAGGCCTTGAAAAACGGTATGGATGCTGTTAGAGAAATGGTTAGGCAATACTCTATTAGGAGAGAAGTCGTCATCGAAGAGGTTTCTAAAATAGAGGATGTTCACATGGTTAGGCCGAAGGGGGCTTTTTACGCTTTCATAAACGTCTCTAAGATAACCCAAAAAGCCGGGATTGACAGCTTTAAGCTGGCATCGATCCTACTGGAGAAGTATGGCGTCGCAGTACTTCATGGAACCGCCATGGGGTCTTTTGGAGAGGGGTACATAAGGATAAGCTATGCTAATTCTGTTGAAAACATAAGGGAGGGACTGAGGATAATAGACAAGGCTTTTAAAGAATTGAAAAAAGGGTAGGAAAGAGGGTTATTCAAACCTTGGAATGCTCTTCAGGGTCCTCTCCAAGTATATTTTAGCGAGCCTCACATAACTCTTATCGTTCAATAACGCCATTAGCCTCAAGCCGCTTCCGGATTTCATCAAGACAACACTCTGCTTACCGGTATATTCTATCTCCTCTATTTCACCTATTTGGAGAATACTGCTATAGCTTTCAAAAAGCTCAAACTGCTCACCTATGAAGGCAGCAAGAACATCTTCATCTAAGTCTATCCTAGAGCCGAAGCTCAGGCACGTGATTCCGTCTGGAAGTAGAACATATATAGAGTTTATGGCACCTTTAGACTGGGTTAGACAATTTTGAATAGCACTCTCCACAACTTTTACCCATTCAAAATACTTCTCAGCATCCTCGCTCGTAACTATCTCCTTAAGAGGTGGCTTTTTAACAATAGGCGGTGGTTGCACGACCTTAGGGATAGCTGCCTTCTCCATTACTGCAGTTCTTTCAACAACCGTGGGCTTCTCCTCAACTCGTCCAGTCTCCTGCCTAGCAGTAGCCATTCTGTACCGGGCTATAATTTTGTCAAAATCTAGTTTCTCATCCTCAGCCTCTTTATCTTTTTCGCTCTCCATATTGTGCTACAGTTAACTTAACCTTTGGGTGTTCCAATAACTTTTGTCAGTTTTTAATGTTACATACTGCCTTATTACATGAACAAGCTTATTTCCGATAAGCCAAAAATCCTAGTGTTTTTTAAGAGGGTCTGTTTTAAAGGAAAAATGTTTTTAAAACTTGTTTCAAAATAGGCATTAATGAAGGTCTCTCTGATTTCCTATACTTCAAATCCCGAGCTTATAGTCGCAGTGGCTGCGAGAACGTCTTTTAAAAGCGAGGCTCCAACGGAAATACTGGAAGATTTATCTAGGCCTGAAAATGCTGAAAAAATTAGAAAAACCATTTCAGAGCTTTTAAAGCATAACCATCTTTCGCCAATAGAACACGCCACCTTCACCTTTGCCATAGAGGGGGTTTCCAGAGCTTGTACCCACCAGCTTGTCAGACATAGGATAGCATCCTATACTCAGCAAAGTCAGAGATTTGTGAAAGTCAATACTTCTAGTGAAGACTGGTTTATTATTCCAAAATCACTTGAGGAAAGTGGGTTGGGAGAGGAGTTCAAAAAGAGAATGCGTATCATCGCATCTTGGTATGAGGAGCTTTCTAATAAGGGTGTGGAGAAGGAAGATGCTAGATTCATACTCCCCCAAGCTACTAAGACGAACATAGTTGTAACGATGAATGCTAGAGAGCTTTTACATTTCTTCAATCTTCGGCTTTGTGCCAGAGCCCAATGGGAGCTTAGAGAGGTGGCAATGGAAATGCTTAAACTGGTTAAGAGAGTTGCTCCTACAATCTTTAAGGATGCGGGCCCTTCTTGCATGAAGGGTTTCTGCCCCGAGGGAGATTTGATGCCGGAAGAATGTAGAAAATTAGGCATACATAATATACAAAGAAGGTTTAGAGAGATTGTTTAGTAAAAAAAGCTTTTAAGCTCCTTTCCTTCCCCCTCCCGTCTCCAAGGAGGGGTGGCTTTGAAAAAAAGCATGAGGATAAAGCTAATATTACTAATCCCCAAAGTATTGTTTACAGTGTTCTTCATAGCCCTGTTCATGGTCTTGACTAAGGTTAAATTCTGGCCAATATTTGGGACAGAATCTAGCTTTTCGTTTGGAGCAATATTCGGGCCGGTAATACCGAGGTTTCTAAACGTTTACTGGGGTGCTTCAGCAATAATGCTTGCACGTGTATTGGGGTTCGCCATAGGATATTACAAGATGGGGGATATTGGCAATTTAGCGAAGTTTTTAATGAGCTGGTTGACTTTTGTACCGATAATAGCTGCTGGCACCTTTTTTGCCAAGATGTTTAAAGGTGATCGTAAGCTTACAATTATACCTGCTTTAAGCATCTTAATGTTCCTGATTCACCCGGTAGGTAGAGAAGTCTGGTACTATTCGCTTTTCTGGACCATACCACTTCTAATCGCATTCTTAAAACCGCGTATAGACTCCATTCTTAAAAACCATGTTGCACAAGTCTACGTCTATTCCCTAGGTTCTTCTTTCACAGACCATGCCATAGGAGCAATACTATACCTTTACCTAGCCAATATTCCTGCAGAAGCCTGGATTAAGGCTATTCCATTTACTCCAATTGAAAGAGCTGTTTTCGCAGTAGGTATAACGTTCTTCTATTTTGCAATAAAGATTTCGCTAATGATAATGGAGAGAGTTTCTGCTTTGACGATATCGACTGAAGTATCTAAGGAGAAGGAAAAAGTTGAGGAGAAGGCTAAAGTCAAGAAGGAGAGTAGAAAAGACTGAAGATGCCCAATTTAGAAGACATTATAAAATTAGTAGATAGGCAGAATAGGTGGAGGAGGCAGGAGTGTCTTAACCTTATAGCTTCAGAAAGCGTAATGTCACCCCTCGCAGAGAAATACTATATTTCCGATTTCCATGGAAGGTATAATGAGCACAGCGGGCCTGAAAGGCACTACTGTGGTACTATACACTCATATGAGATAGAGGAACTTTGCAATCAAATATTCAGAGAAAGATTTGAAACCCCCTTTGTAGATGTACGTCCTATTTCCGGGGCTATTGCAAACATGGTTGTATACACTGCTTTTGCAAGACCCGGAGATATAATAGTTGCACTAGGAATACCAAATGGTGCACATGTCTCTTCTACGCAGTGGGGGATAGCAGGAGTAAGAGGATTGAAGAGTATAGATATGTTCTTCGACATCGAGAACATGAATATAGATGTTGAAAATACAGTAAAATTGATAGATAAGGTTAAGCCGAAAATAGTAATGCTAGGAGCTTCTGTTATCCTCTTCCCAGAGCCGGTAAAGGAAATCCGGGAAAGGATAGATCCTAAAATTAAAATCGTATACGATGCTTCACATGTTTTCGGATTAATATATGGAGGTGTCTTCCAACAACCTTTGGAAGAGGGGGCTGATCTCATTACTTCTTCGACCCATAAGACGTTTCAAGGGCCTCAAGGCGGGATCGTAATAGGAAGTAAAAACCTAAGCGGAGAAGAATGGCAGAAGGTTGAAACGGCAATTTTTCCGGGAATAATGTCTAATACTCATATCCACAGGTTTCCAGCGCTTGCCATTACTGCATTGGAAATGAATGAATTCGGTAAGGATTATGCAAAACAAGTCGTTAAAAATGCTAAAGTCCTCGCGGAAAGCCTTTACGAAAAAGGTTTTGATGTTCTCTGTCCAAATCTAGGATTTACAGAGTCTCATCAAATACTCGTTAACGTAAGTAAGTTTGGTGGTGGAAAACCGGTTTCTGAACTCCTTGAAGAATCAAACATCATTTGTAACAAGATTGCCCTGCCGACGGATAAGCCACAAGATGCTACTCGGAATCCATCTGGGATAAGGCTCGGCGTCCAGGAGCTAACCAGATGGGGTATGAAGGAAGAAGAGATGAGAACAATCGCAGAATTGTTTAAGAAAGTATTGGTCGAAGAAAAGAATGTGAAGAACGAGGTTATCGAGCTTAAGAATAGGTTTAACGAAGTTCACTATTGTTTTAAATTAGGTTGAGGAAGCCTTATCACAGGGCCTTCTTTTCTAATCTCTTTCCTTAACCTATTGACTGCCTCGACCATTACTCTCATTTTTTCCCTAGCGATTTCTCTAGGAAGAAGCTTAAGGCCGCAATCAGGATTTATGTAAAGCCTTTCAACAGGTATGAATTCGAGAACTTTCTTAATTCCTGCAATGACTTCATCAACAGTTTCAACCCTCCTATTATGAACATCTATAACTCCAAAGCCTAGTTCTTTATCCTCCGGGAATTTCTTAACTACTTCTATATCCTTGAAGCTCCTGTTTGCAAACTCAAAAGCAAGCTGACTCACTTTCAAATTATCTAAATATGGGATCATCCTAGAGTATTCCCCGTAGCATACGTGCATACCTACCTTAATATTGACTCCTTTAATCGCATTGTTAATAGCTTCTACTGCCCAATCAAGTTCTTTTAAATGCGTCGTTAACGCAGGCTCGTCTATTTGTACGTAAGGTGCTCCAGCTTCTTCCAGAGCCTTCAATTCCCTGTTTATTATCTTCGAGAGTTCGAAGGCGAGCTCTTCTTTTGTAGAATAGTATTCGTTGAAACTCCAGTCCGCTATAGTATATGGTCCAGTTATGGTCATTTTCACAATTGGTCTCGTTGATACGGTTCTCAAAAATAAATACTCGTTTACAGTAATGCTACCCTTGTATTCCAGGGGTGCATATACAGCCGGTTTCTTGAAATAAGCATTGCCCCATATCCTTATTGGATCGTAGAATTTAAAACCTCCTATTCTCTCAGCAAAATACTCTACCATTTCATCTCTCCTCTGCTCTCCGTCGCTTGGAATATCTACGCCGGCATTCTCCTGGTCCCTCACAACACTTACTACAGCATCGTCAAATGCTTCTTTCATATGCTCGTCTTCAATCTTTCCTGATTTCCACAGTTTTATCATCCTCCTGAGCCAGGTAGGCCTCGGATAGCTTCCGATGACTGTAGTCGGTAATACAGGTAGTCTAACCTCACTCATTCTTTAAACCCCCCACAGCCAACCCCATTCTCCTAATCTTTTCATATGCTATTGAAACAGGGATAAAATCCATCATCGCATTGGGTGTTAAATAGATTTTATCAAACTTCTCACTAACCTTCTTAATTAGTGTTCTCAATTGTTTTACTGTTTCAACCTTCGTACTTCTAGAGTCAACTGCGCCTAATCCAATTCCCCATTCGACTCCGGAGCTTAGAACTTTTTCCAACTGTTCAGGCGCTTCTGCAACATCTACTCCGATAACATCTAGTTTTAGCCTTGATAATTCTTCAAGGAAGTTGCTTACTGGGCCAAAGTAAGTCTGGACCCACAATCCCTTGGATACTTTTGATGTTATCCTACTATATGCTTTTTCAAAAAGCCCTGTATCAACTTTCTCAGAAACTAGCATCGGCTCATGGATCTCTATTAAGCTTACACCAGACTCTTCGAGCCTTTTAGCTTCTTCACCAAGTGCTTCAGCAATGTCGACTATAAGCTCTTCCTCGGAACTGTAATATTTGTTTTCGCACATCCTTAGGAAAGTATAGGGACCTGGGATAACTGCCTTAATCTTGACTCGTATCTCACCCCTATCTATGATTTCTTTAACAGTCTTTAAAGTAGCTAACGTGGCATCTCTATGTTTAACTCTCCCCTTTACAACTGGAATCCTATAGTAAAAATTATTGTCTAGAAACCTGTAAAGGCCGCCTCTTTCAATTCCTTCAAAAGAACTTGCAAACGGTTCGAAAATATCGTCCCAAAGAAACATGTTAAAGGGAATTATTGAGACTCCTGAATTAACTATCTTTGTAAGAGCTTTTGTTAATTCTGCTTCAAGCTTTTTCTCATATGTCTCCTGGTCTAACTTACCGTCTCTATACCTGCTCATCAACCTGCCAAAGTTAAAGGGTCTGGGAAAGCCTCCTACCAATGCTGCTTCAACAATCATGCTACACCACCAGACTTAAGCCTCCTTTAGAGTTTTTATTAGCTGGATGGCATGATCGTATCCGCCCGGAGACGATATCATAAATCCTTCGAAAAACCTTTCTAATTCGGTAATAAAGTTTACATTCGTCTCAACATCTAGTTTAAAACTTGGCATTTCCAAGCCCATTAGTCTGGCTACTTCTTTAAGGGTTGATAAGTTTTCTTCGCAGAAAACGAGATGAGTACAGTATACTGGAGGGAACCATCCTACTTTATTAGCGGCTTCATCGAACATGCTACGAAATCTTTTTGCATCTTCAATACTTAGAAATATCTGTGTAAAAACATAATCGGGCCTTGCTGATAGCTTTGAGATGAGCTTATCCATAGAAATGGGCCAGCTTACTGCAAGTCCTGTTTCAACATTCAACTCTTTCTTAGCCCACATAGAGAGTTCTTCTGGAGATATGTCTGATATGGGTGATCCCTCAATGGGATTATCTCCACGCATGAAGAGAAATTTTTTAACACCTGTTGCAACACACCCATATAACACGCTTTTTAGATTCGTTAGATTCATGTTGATAGTCTTATAATGCACTATGGGTTCAACTCCAAGCCTTTCTCTGAGTATTATAGCAAAAATGAATCCGGGTATTCTAGGTTGTCCAAGTGGAGTATCGGTAATGTTTACCGCATCAACACTATCTCTAACTTGCTTAACGATATTCACTACTTTCTCAACATCTCTTTTAGGAGGAGTTATCTCTAGGCTTATGAACATTGAAGCTGGTGGCAGAATACGGTTATTAAAACTTTCTACTCTTGGGCATTAACGATTATTCTTAGTTATACAAAAGAGTAATGAGTATTAAACTTCTTCTCTTACAACTCGCAATACATTTTCTCTACCCTTCTTCTTCTTTTCGATTAGCCCATATGCCTCTAATAGGTTTAATACCTGGCTAACCTTAGCCGTCGAAAAACCTGTCTTCTCAATAAGCTCTGATTGAAGGATTACGCCACTGTTCTTTATGGTTTCATAGATTTTAAGCTCGTCCGGTTTAAGGAGCCTCAGTAATTCCGAAACTCCTAAACGTCCTAAGGGAGTCTTTTCTTCAATGACTATTGCTCTAAACATGGAATAGCCAAAGGTTATTGAAAGAAGACATACAACTATTATGTCGTTAAAAGTGTAAACATTAGGTATTGGATAAACCTTAGGACTTCCACTCTCTTCAATTTTTAACTCGAAAATACGAGGAGTCAATACTATAACTATTAGAAGTATGCCTGAGATGATCATAAGAATAGCCCATGGGGGATTAAGCCTCATTAGCTTTTATAAGTAGCACTCTGTAGGCTTATAACCGTTTCGTTATATAGTTCTATCATCGTATAAATGCCCTAATTGGGCCTATCCATTTTTGGAATATTTTTGTATATTTTTGCTATTTAAAAAGGAATTTTTAACATGATCGTTTTAAATTGGAAGTTAGGATTTTAAACAATCAAATACTATCAATAATCTTAATCCCTATTTTAAAATTAATCTTTAGGCAAACAATCTTCTTCAACATTTAATACGAAAGTCTACTGATTGAACCTTTTTGAACATTATTAAAACATCTTAAATGATTCGCTTAGAAGGCGTTTGTAACGCCCTTTTCACAATTAGACAATTTGTCAAACATCGTCATATTTTTAAACAATTTCAAATTATTTTTTAAAAAAATGTTTATAAAAAGATTTATGATTTAACGACCCGTGGAAGAAAAAATAATGACAATTGATGCAGACAAGGCTCTTCTAACAATATTCTCCATCATAACGCTGACCTCAATTGTTTTACTGCTTTTTGAAAAACCCGGATATTACCAGGCCCTTAAGAATTCTAATATTATCGATTTCCGTTTAACAATAACTTCAGAATCTGTTATTATTGAAAATCCATACAGCAGTATAGTCGTCCCATATTTTATTTCTAAATCCTCCTTTAGTGATAGAATCTACACGAGCATATTCCCACTTAAATCACCTAGGTTTATTAAAATACAGGATAAAATTGTAAACCTTAAAGCATGGAATTTCGAAATATCCAACGTAATAATCTTAAAAAATGTTGAGGAAGACTCGAGAAAAGTTGTTCAAAAAGCGAATGTTGCTGATTTAAGAATATATCTAGAGGAAGAAAATGGAGGGGAATCTTTGTCAAATTCATGTTTTAAGCTAATGCTTGAGACTATGAATACAACTAGTTCGCATAAATCCTTTTCCGGGTTATTAAAGCCTTTAACAGGCCATCTCTACGGTGGCTCTTATATTCCCCCTGAGACAGAGGTTAGAGTAGTGGTTACATGGGAGCCTCTTGATAAGAAAATTCTTCTAGCAGTTTATCGTGGAAATGGAGAAATCCAAAATTACTTGTTAGAGGGTGGAGAATGGTCTGGACTTATTAGGTCTTCTAAGAATGGTCTGGACTTTTTAATAATTGGAAATCTAGATGAAAGCGTAGAAGTTAGTTATTCCATTTTTATACTTTTAGACTAATCTCCAACTCGTTGTAAGGTTTATTAACTTTTTCAAGAGAATATCTTCAATGTTTAGGAAAATCTTAGTTGCAACTGATGGCTCTCCTAAATCTAGGAAGGCTGTTGAAACAGCTTTAAGACTTAAGCTTCAAACCCCGGATATAGATGTGGCGATAATCCATGTCTCCGAGGTGCCTTCAAAAACGAGTGTAGAATCATGCGGTGAAAGCTCTTTGGGAATCGTAGTTCTACCAGAATCTACTAGAATAAGCATAATCAGAGAGAGGGATGAGATACTTGAAGAAGCAAGAATAATTGCAGAAGAAATGGGTGTAAAAGTAAAGCTTCTCAGTAAAACCGGTGATCCTGCTTCAGTAATAGTTGATGAGGCAGAGAAAGGAGGATACGATCTAATTATTATTGGAGGGGAGGGATTTGGAAAATCTAGGATTCTTGGTAATGTTGCAAGTAAAGTTTTAAACCAATTTAAAGGCTCCGTTCTCGTAGTGAGGTAGTTTAAAAGTTCAAACTATTTCTAACCAGGTCTTTTCATGCTCGCATTCTGAGCTTGATGCACACTTCATTTGAGGAGCTCTCTTAAGAGGACAACGTATAACACTCCTTATAGCATTTCTAACATCTCTCCCGTTTTCTAAAGCATCCATTAAAGATTTGAGTATGTTAACTGCAATTACAAGGTCTGCAAAGAATGAGGTGAAGAGCATAACATCATCTTTATTATATGAAGATCCGTTTGCATGAAAGTAATATGTTGGTGGTTGATTCGGAGCTAAACGTTGACTAAATACATTTTGGGAAAAGCTTGATGCCAAGTAACGAAGTTCTAATGGTGCTTTAACAGCATCTATCTTCTGTCTCAAGTAATTAAGCCTACTAAATGCTCTTCCACTACTGCAGATTTGCAAGGCATCATCGATTACTTTTAGAAGCGACTCTTTATGCTTTATAAAATCTTCGTAGCTGAAAACATCTCTCTCAAATGCTAAAGCCAATGGGTCGCTACTGCTACTATCAACTTCGCTTTCTACTCCAGCTAGAACTCTTATTTTCCTTTCATCACGGACAAGAACCTGAACCATTTTTATAAGTTCTTTAGCTCCAATACCAGTTAAATAATTCGAATAAACCAATAACGTAGAGTAGGATTTAGGTAACATTTCATAGAGAGTATAAACCAAATCCATAGCCTCAGAATATATTGATTTAGTCGAATCCTCTTTGAATACTTTCATTAAACCAGCATTGATAGCACTCCTGAAGCGGTCTTCTATGAAGGTTCTAAATATATCTACTTCTGGAAACTCCATTATCCTCATTTGAACCAATAGAGGGAAGGATTCTAACAATACCATGATGTCCCTATCAATCTTGAGGGGCAAGTAGGGGAAAGCCTCTTTTATGTCAGTAATAAGCTTTCTAAATTCAATACTGCCAAAACTCAAACCCTTCTTTACACCACCTGCCCCTCCCGAGCTCGCTGTCTTGATTAATGAATTCAACGTATAGATCAAAACTTCTGCACTCACATACTTATTCATTACTTCTAAATGGCTTATCTGATACATGTGCGTAGTTTCATGCATGCATGAAGAGTATACTGTTAGAAGATCCATGGGCTTGCCGCTGAGTGTAACTGTTGCCTCGTCTACGGGTACAACTTGAACTATGGGCCCAGAAACTCCCCCGGATTTATGAGCTTCTAAAGCTGCTAATTCGCTAAAAACATTAATTATGCAAAAGGGAGGTATTAACAGCTTGCTGTGTTCCAATTCCAAAAAGCTATTCAACACTTTTTGAGAATTTTCCAAATCCTTTTGAGAAGGGGAACCAGCTCCAGCACTAATTTCAAACCTCGGTAATCTATATCCTAGGCGGGAGTGGTAGGGGAGAGTCATCTAGATTACCTTTTCCGAAGTATCTTTCAGTCGAGAATATTTAAGATTTTTTCAATCTAAAATATTATGGAAACCTCTACTTTCAGCCATAAAAATGGGAAAATATTGCCCTTCGGATAACACCCTGAAGCATTTTAATGATCGTGATAATATTATCCAAATAAAAAGGGGTTTTTTAACAGATAATAGTAAATTTTGAATGAGCTCTGGCAGGAAATGTTGGAATTATTAAGGGTTGCTAGAGTAAAGCCTACAATTCAAACCTATGAATGGGCTCAAAAAACAGATTATCGGGTTCCTTGTGAAAATGTTCCGATTCCAATAAAGGTGAGCGGAAGAAAAGCACAAGTAGTGTTAGAAGGCTTTCCAACAACTTGTATAATATGCTTAATGCGAGGTAATAGAAAACTGGCAATTCTGTTTTTATTGGAATTTGAATGATACTGAGGAGGTTATTAAAACATTAAAAAGAGATATCAACAAGACGTTTTTGTTATTTCGGCTGAAAACAGTGTTTCAAGAATAAAAAAGCAAAGTAATAAAAGTAAGGATGAAGTTATGATTCACATAGCTGAACGTCTATGGAAGAAATAAGAAGAATTAAACACCAGACGTGTGCGTTAAAATAGACCTAATAGCATTAGTTTGGTTACTGGGATAAACAAAATACCATTATTCATGTTTAAAAAATAAGGAGCAGGAAAGATTTGATATGCGAAGTAGTATTGAAGAGAGTTGTAGAATGGAAAAATTGTTAAAGAAGGTGTAAGTAAAATACTAATGATTAAAGTTTAAATAACAGACAATGTTATATACAAAAGCGATGTGATTAGAAAATGAATCAAAGTATTACAATTGCTGGTATTGCCCTGGTAATTCTAGGGCTTTTCATACCCATAATTGGCTGGTTTCTCTTAATACCCGCTGGACTTATAGTTATTATACTTGGCTTAATAGCGAAGGAAGAAGTAAAAGCGAAACCCGCTGAATCAACGAAAACTTCATGCTCTATAGAAGAGGTTTTGCTGGATGCAGATCTGGTTACAGCCGAAATGGAGGCGATTGCACAAAAAATCACAGAATTTGGAAATAAAGATAATCCTGAATTGATAGATACTTATGTAAGTCTTCTAAAAGATGCGAATTCGAAGATAAATGTTGCAGAAAAGATCGAGTCTTCCCTAGTTATTATTCTGAAGGATTTTGAGTCTCAATTAAAAGCAATAGAATCTAAAATAGCAGATTTAAAGAAAAGCCGAGATGTATATGGTGTTCATAGAGAGAGTTTAGAATTAAAAATCGCCAAGGAAGAGGCTGAACGAGAAAGATTAAAAGCTAATGTTGAGAAATATAGAAAATTACTTGATGAATTAAAGTCGAAAAAAGACTTACTTACTAACATACTAAACAAAGAACTAGGGTCTGAAACAATCGAAACAATCGAATTGTATCTTAAAACTATGATGAAGTATAAGGAGAAATACGGTGAAAAAGGAGAGAAAAAGTTTAAACAAAATCTATCAGCCTTATTAAGGACAGGTATATCTCGAAAAGACGCGTTGGAAAGGCTTTATCACGAAGTTAAAAAGTAGGATTCAAGATATGAGAAAACTGTAAACAGGTCCCCTAAGCATTGACTCTTCTAATATTTCTTGACCACTTGCCTTAAGCATTATTGGTTTAACGCTACCGCCAAAGCTAATTAGGCCATCACAATATATGACACATCCTTTAACACCCCGAATAGAGAGCGCTTTTCTCACAGCATCCTCGATAGATTTGTAGCACCCTGTTTTCACAATGTTTCCTACGTATGTTGAAACGGCGTCTGCAAGTGCAGCATTTTCAGCAACGACTACGGCAGCATCAGCCTCTCCAAAGGAGAGGGCATGACTAACACTACTGGAACTGGTAGACACACCAATCTTTTCATAGGGGTTATCCAGAATAAGGCCAAAGTTGAAATCTTTTCCAGTGTAAACCCCTATTACAGTCTTCTTACTCATTCTCATAGAAATCTCTCCACCATTTTCAACAATCGCATTCTTTGCACCATCGTTAAGCATTGACTCTAAGGTAATGTCTGCCAATGCACCGGGTAATGAGGCCATTGGCCCAACTCCTGCTTTCTTCGACGCCTCTATTGACAGGGCTATTGCTGAATATTGTTCTTCTTCAAATTCTAATGGTTCAAGGCTGTAAATAAAATCTGGATGCTTTTCTATGAAGTCTTGGACAAGATTTCTCTCTTCTATAAACCTTGAGAGTCCTATGTTTATAGAAGAAACATTTTCAGACGCTATTAGAATATTTGCCTCTCTATAAGTAGTCCTCAGGTAAAATAGTCCGTTCCTATAGGTTAAGAGAGTCAATGGTTTTCACTTGTATAGGATTACTGCTCCCCTGGGACATGCTTTCAAACAGTTTCCGCAGAGTATACACTTCTCCTCGTTTACTATAAGCTTCTTATCCGAGTTTAACGTTAAGGCATCGGTTGGACACACCCCGGTACACGCTCCACAATCAATACACTTTTCAGTATTAATCTCAACGTATCTGGGTATTTCCTTTACTTGGACACCATTTGACTTCAATATTTCAATTACTCTAGCTATGGTTTCCCTATCTGCATCCATTTCAATAGTCATAATCCCTTCCGAAGCGGTTAGACTAGCTTTTAGTATATTTATTGGGATTCTTGCTTCTAATATTGCCTTGGAAAGTATTGGCTTGTTTACATGAGCAGGGGAATATTTGAGCTCAAGCCTGGCCTTCAATAACAACACCTCCTTCAGATGGTTTGAAAAGCCTGGATAAGTCTGCGCTCGTTATCAAACCCAGTACGTGTCCTTCATCGTCTACAACAGGGAGGCCAGTTATATCGTATTGCTCCATCCTATTTGCGACAATGTCAATTGTTTCATGGGGTTTAGCGACAATAACGTTCCTAGTCATTATTGCATCGAGCTTCTGTACGTTTAAAGCAACAGCCTTAGCTATGTCCCATGTCGTGACTATTCCAACAAGCTTATTGTTTTCGTCAACAACTGGAACATGGTCTGCATTACCCCTAACC
>JAFNJB010000033.1 GCA_017601245.1 Candidatus Brockarchaeota archaeon | reverse complement strand
TTTCAAGGCTTTTTCAATGGTATCGTCATCGTTGACTACGATGACATCTTTCACAGCAATATCTATTGCCCTAGACCCCCTGGGCTGAGTATCCTCCATTAATGCTTCAACTATCTTTCTCAGGGTGGAAAGGCGGGGGTCAACCTGGTTTTTCTCTATTCTCGCTATCAGGGCTTGGCTTACCTTTGCCTTTTTAGCGAGAACGCTTTGTGTTAGGCCTTTTCTCTTCCTTTCCTTTCTTATCTCCTCGCCTGGTTTTCTTAGAAGGTTAAGTAGATCCAACTTTCTCCTAGCCCTCCTATTGAGAATGTATTTTTACTTTACTCTTTTCCTAAGATCAATCATGTTTTTCAACCTCTCTAGAAAGGCGTTAAGTGTTTCCTCGGACACTCCCCCCTCCCTGTTTTTAAATTGCATCATGATGTTGTTTAATTGCATGATGATATTCAATTGATTTATGTCTATTAGTCCGAGATAGGCCATTATTAGAAGGGTTACAATGGCTTTTCTGATATTGTTTTTAGCCTGGTTTAGCGTTCTGAAGAAGGCTCCCTTTGGCACCTTATTGCCTTTGAATTCCACGTATCCGTTTCTCACTATTTTACGGTCAATGTTATCATAGTAAAACATTATCGCCTCTAGCTGTTTTAAGGTCAGAGTCGATTCTCTCACGAGTATTTCTAAAACCCTGTCCGTCTTTTCTACGGTGTTTTTCGCCATTTTTCGCATTCTTTATTTGTTGCCCAGTAGTTATACTTTATCATATAACTCGTTATCGTCATTTCGTTTTAGGGAAAAGAGAAAAATAGGTAATCGAAGAGTCAATATCCGTTATGGCTAGGAGAAGGAGGAAGGAGGCAAGGGTTATCCGGAAAGTCATACCTAAGATTTTCCCTTGTCCTAAGTGTGGTGTTCAATCCGTTTCGGTTGGTGAGAACAAGGCTTCGGGTAAAATTAGAGTTGTATGCGGTAACTGTGGATTGTCAGCAGAGTTTGAACCTGTTAAGAATATTGAGAACGTTGATTATTTCAACAAATTTGTAGACATGTACCATAGTGGCGAGATTTATTAAAAAACTGTAGTTTAGATTTATATTCCACAGTGGTTTGGCTACTGTAGGTTGCGAATAGGCAAGACTGAGAAGTACCTTTATGATGCTATCAGCAAGAACGGTTTCATTCACATTACTCTAATAGATCCTGAGAAGATGGATAGAATAGAAGATGTAGTCGAAGCAGCTGAAACCGCTGGTTCTTCAGCCTTTATGGTCGGTGGGAGTACTTCGCATAAAACATCTGACTACGAAAGGGCAATAGCTAAGATTAAATCAAAATCGAGTCTTCCTGTGATAATATTTCCAAGCAATGTTGCAAGCATAGCGAGAGGAGCTGATGCAATATGGTTTATGTCCCTACTCAACTCGATGAACCCCTATTATATTATAGGTGCTCAAGTATTGGGGATTAAAACGATTAGGGAATTCGGCTTAGAAGCAATTCCTATGGCATATTTAATTCTTGGAGCGGGTGGAGCTGCTGGTTACGTGGGAGATGCTAAGCCTATTCCCTTTGAAATACCGGAGTTGGCAGTTGGTTATGCAATGGCTGCTGAAGCACTCGGTTTCAGATTCGTCTACTTGGAAGCAGGCTCAGGTGTGAAGACACACGTTCCTGAGAGGGTAATTAGCATGGTTAGGAAGAGCGTGAGCATACCGATAATTGTAGGCGGGGGGATAAGGGATGGTTCTGCTGCTGAAAGCATCGTCGCTTCAGGTGCTGATATAATTGTAACTGGAGACATTCTGGAGGAAACTAGTGAAGTGAAGGATAAGCTTTCAGAGATTATAGAAGGCGGTAGAAGAGGGGTTTCTAAAAAAGAGGGTAAGGGCTCATATTGTTGTTAATAGCTGGATTTAAGAAATGAGACTAGAAGATTATAACCGGTTTTTACAAGAGCAGTTTTGGAAAGCATATGATCATGCTGCTCGTGCAAAGGAGAATGGATACGATCCTGAAAAGAAACCGGAATCTATAATTTCTTTCTCGCAAGCTGAAACCATAGAGAAGCTTTTAGGTTTAAAGGGGTTTAAGGAAAGGTTTGAAGAGCTTAAGAAAACACTCCCTCCTTTGGAGATACCGTTTAAGATAGCTGAGGACATTATACTGGGCAAATTCGGCTTTTTCCCAGAAGAAAAAGCAGCGGAATTGGCTTTGAAGGCGGCATTAGCCTCGTTGACCCCACCTGGGACAACAGCGGCTCCAATCGAGGGGATAGAGAAGGTTCTGATAAAGAGAAACAACGACAATACTAGGTATCTTGCAGTATACTTCTCTGGTCCAATGAGGTCTGCGGGAGGAACGGAACAAGCCCTCTCAATAATCCTAGCGGATTTCATAAGGAGGATCCTGAAGCTCGACAGGTATAAGCCTACTCAAGAAGAGGTTGCGAGATACATTGAGGAGTTACGGCTTTATGAAAGGGGGAAGAACAGGTTTCAATACAAGGTTGCTAAAGACCAGATAGCTGAAGTGATAGAAAATCTGCCTATTGAAATAACTGGGTCGCCTTCTGAAGATGTTGAAGTAGTGGTATATAGAGACCTTCCGAGGGTTGAGACCAATAGGCTCAGGGGAGGGGCCCTCAGGATAATAAACGATGGGATAATCGGTAGGGTTAAGAAGTTTGAAAGCATAATTAACAAGCTTAACATATCCGGATGGTCTTGGATATCTAAAATCGAAGTAGAGAGCACCAAGTCGGAGTATTTAAAGGAGGTTTTAATAGGCAGGCCTTTCTTTTCCTCGTCTGAATCGTTCGGAGGATTCAGAATAAGGTATGGAAGGGCTAGGAATACTGGTCTAATGGCCGTGGGTATTCATCCAATGTCTATGAGGGTTCTTCAAGGATTCCTGTCAATAGGGTCTCAACTTAGGATTGATAGGCCGGGGAAATCTGCGATAGTAATGCCTGTAGACTCTATCATGCCCCCCATAGTTAAGACTAAAGATGGTTCCATATACATGGTAGATACTGAAGAGAAACTCAGGGAGGTTCAGGGGAACATTTCGAAAATCCTTTTCCTAGGAGACATACTAATATCTATAGGTGATTACATCGAGGGGAATTCTCCTTTAGACAAGACTGGGTATACTGAAGAACAGTGGGCTGCTGAACTAGAAGTTGCGTTGCAGGGAAAACAGGATGATATTAAAAACCTGCCCCTGGATATAGATATTGTCGAGGCGCTTGTCCGAGATCCGTTTCTTAAATTTGATTTTGGAACATTCTTGCAGATAAGCATAGCTTTAGATGTCTCCCTTCATCCCCGCTTCTATTTCTTTCTTGAGAACTTGAGTGGACGCGAACTAGTACATGTTGTTGAATGCTTTAGAGAAGCTGTATCAGATGGGGAGAATGTACGCGTTCCAATTAGAGATGATTCTCTGATTGTTGAATTCGAAAAAATGTGTCTACCCTCTAAAATAGATGGTGATTTTGTTAAGGTGGAGAAAGCACATGCAGATCTTTTCATATACTTGTCTAAGTTAACCTTACCTAAGACTGGATTAGAGAAAAATGCTATCGATTATTTGAATAGTTTCCTCAACTTTAGGATAAAACCTAAGGGAGGTGCATTCATATCGGCGAGACTAGGTAGGCCTGAGGCTGCTAAACTTAGAGAGATGGATCCTCCTTCTCATGTCTTATTCCCAGTAGGGTTAGAAGGAGGTTCTAAGAGGAATATCGTTTTGGCTGCATCTAAGAAAAACGTAATGGTAAAAATTTGCAATAGGTATTGTGACAAATGCGACACTTATACTTTCTATTTCCACTGTCCTAAATGCAAATCCCCGACGATAGCAATATACTATTGTGCCAAGTGCAATAGCTATTCGAGGTCTGAAGATTGTGACAAATGCGGAGGAAAAGGGACTCCGTACCATACTAAAAGCATCGACATCGATAGAATACTTGCTGAAGTTGAAGAAAAACTAGGTATTAAATTAGGTCCTGAGTTAAAGGGAGTGAAAAGCTTAATGAATAAACATNTACCATACTAAAAGCATCGACATCGATAGAATACTTGCTGAAGTTGAAGAAAAACTAGGTATTAAATTAGGTCCTGAGTTAAAGGGAGTGAAAAGCTTAATGAATAAGCATAGGGTTCCAGAGCCCATTGAAAAAGGGGTTTTGAGAGCTAAATATGGCTTAACGATTTACAAAGATGGGACGATACGTTTCGATGCTACGAATGCTCCATTAACCGCGTTTAAACCTAAAGAAATAGGCACTCCCGTAGAAGTCTTGAGAAAGCTGGGATACGATATTGATGTTGAAGGCAAACCCCTCGTCAACGAAGATCAATTACTGTATCTCCAGCCCCAGGATGTTATTCTTCCAATCGAGATGGGTGATGCTCTAGTTAAAATCGCCAATTTCATAGATGATGAGCTTAGGCTAATATACAACGCGGAGCCCTTCTACAATGCTAGAAATAGAGAGGACTTGATAGGGCACTTAGTATTAGGTATTTCACCACATACCCTAGGTGCTATAGTGGGTAGGATAATAGGATATACGGATTCTCAAGTTGTATTCGCACACCCCTTCTGGCATCAGGCTAAGAGGAGAGATTGCGATGGTGATGGCGACTCTATAATACTACTATTAGACGCGCTCCTAAACTTCTCTAAGCATTATGTTCCAGATAGTGCAGGAGGCTTAATGGATACGCCTCTTATAATAATGCCCATTCTGAAGCCAGATGAAATAGACGATCAAGTATACAATATGGAAGATGTGGATAAGTATAGTCTTGAGGTTTATTCTTTAGCATGGCAAGATGCTAAGCCCAAGGAGTTGGAAGGATGCATAAAGTTGGTTAAAAGCGATAATCCAAATATCGCTTGGACACATAATACTACCAGTATTGTAGACGGGGTTAAGAAAAACGTTTACAGCACTATTGGTTCGATAGATAAGAAATTGAAACTCCAATTGGAAATAACTTCCTGTTTAAATGGGATTAATGAAAGAGAATTCGCGGAAAACCTATTGAATTCTCATCTTTTGAAGGATATCTCGGGGAATATAAGAACCTTCTTTACGCAGAGGTTTAGGTGCAAGAAATGCGGTAAGAAGTTTAGGAGGCTCCCCTTATCTTCCAGATGCACATCTTGTGGTGGAGAACTTTCTCCAACTGTGTACGCGAGTAGCGTTAAGAAATACCTCATGCTCGGCAAAAAAGTCTTAAAGCTATTTCCATTGGATCCCTACTTTTCGAGTAATATTGAACTTTTAGAAAAAGAGCTTTCAATGCTTATCACTAAAGAAGATGCTAAGTTACTTACTCAGAAAAGGCTTAATCAATACTTTTAAACTCATGGGAATTTATCAACCAATTGTTTTAATGAAGTTAATCTGTGTCCGCAAACTGGACAAATAGTCCCCACGTATTTATTATACCTCCTCCTGCAGGCGGAACAATACTTGATGTAAGTAAATGTTTTCCTTATTTTAGTAACTCCTACTGATATGTATTTGAGGTTAAGGAGGGCAGCAGTATTCTGAATATCATAGTCATCGGAAATTATTTCTATATCGTAATTCTCTTCATTGCATAATTCATAACCTAGAGCTAAGATTTTAATGTCTGGCTTGGAAAGCTTATTGTATACTCCATATTCTTTCGCAGCCTGTTCTACCTTTTCTCTCGACCTGTTTGAGGGATCTCTTATCGTGAGTTTCCCAAGCATCATCGCAGTCTTTATCCTCATCCATCTCTTCCCTATTTCTCCAATCTCATCTAAAAGCTCTCTTATCGTAAAAGATTCGCATTTTAAAGAATTCGGGTCTACTCCTTGTATTATTGCAGTTGTATCGAGGACATATCCTTTCTTACCCGTTTTCAACCACCCCCATTAATCTACACATGCGTTTTATGTTAAAGGAGCTGGAGAAGCGTATGATATTGAATGTTTCATTACTTCCCGTAATTGCTACTTTTTTCTCAGGGCTTATCTTGAACACTTCTTCTCCGTCTATTATCATATGTGTCTCCTCCCCGCTTAAATATTTCACCGTAATAATCTCGTTCTTGTTAACAATTATTGGCCTTAGAGGTCTCCTTGCACATAAGGGTGTGCATACCATAACTTCTACATTTGAAAGGACGAATGGGCCTCCTGCATTTAAAGAATATGCGGAGGAACCCATTGGAGTAGAGACTAGAATACCGTCTCCCTCAACTGTAAAACTTCCCCCACCTAATTCGACAAGTAATTCAACTTGCTTTAAGCCTGTTATGTTTCTAAAAACAACTTCATTCACCGCGTTTAAGACTTTCTCATCATACTGTATCTTTAATTTGAAGCATTTCTCAATTAGAAAATTGCCTCTTCGATACTCTTCTAAAAGCGATTCCAGGTTTTCGGGACTGGCTTCTATCAGATACCCCTTTTTACCAGTATTTACTGGCAGTATTAAAGAACCGTTTTCAACGTTTTTTGAAGTCTTAAGCAGGGTCCCGTCTCCCCCGATAGATACTATTAAATCAAAATTCCTCAAGCCCTTTTTCAAGTCCCTTATCGAATATTCTTCTAAGACCTCTGGCTTAAGGCTTCTCTTGATTCTATCGATTATGCTCATGGTTTCTGAATCTCCCGCCTTGTAGACTATTGCTATTTTCATACCCCCGGTCTCTCCCTTGCAGTATAAGTTTTTAAATACCGTAACTTATTAGTTTTCCTCAAAAATGGGCAAAGTAGTTGAACTAGGCGAATTGAAAGAAGGATCTTGGTTGATGATTGATAACGAGCCTTGTCAAATAGTTGAAATATCCCACTCAAAGCCTGGTAAACATGGAAGTGCAAAAGCCCGGGTCGTAGGTATAGGCTTATTCGACGGTGCTAAACATACTCTTTTAAGCCCGGTCGATACTAAAGTAGAGGTTCCACTTATAGAGAAAAGAAGTGCACAAGTGCTTACAATAGTTGGCGATAATGTCCAAGTAATGGATCTTGAGACATATGAGGTTTTTGAGCTCCCCCTTCCGCAAGATGAGGAGTTAAGGAAAAACATTGCCCAAGGTGTGACCGTTGAATACTGGAGGGTTGGTAATAGACAAAAAATAATGAGAATTAAATAATTAATTAAACATATTTATCAATTATGCTTTTAATCTTCTCGGCTTTCTCGAGTGTTAAAAACTCTTTATCCCTTCCAACAGATAATATTGCCATTATCTCATGCTTACTTCTAGGAAGTATGTTTACTAGCATTACTGCTTCCTTCCTAGACAAACCGGTTTCTTTCACAAGCTCCTCCACTAGCTTCCTAGCCTGATCTGCTGGTAGTTTAGAAACTTCCTTTAGATATTCTAAAACCATTTTTTGATACTGTTTTAAATCCTCTTGTTTTGAAAGTATTTCAAGAGCCTCGGATACAGTTATATCTATTTCAGATACTTTTTTAATACCCATTTTTTACAACCTTTTGAAATGCTCTGGCCTCACAATTAAGGTTTTTGCTTTATCTCCATCCATTACTTGTATAATGTATGCTCTTCCTCTTTTTCCCATTACTGTGCCTATTTTGCCATAGAACCTTCTATGAGGCATTCCCTTATGTACGGAGGGGTCGTATTTCAGTACGACTTTATCACCCGGCTTATATTCTTGCAGCAGATATGATGGCGGCTTAATACCCCTTTCTCTAACACTTTTCTTTAGTAAATTCCTAGTTTTAATCCTTCTACCGGATGTTTGGGGCATGCTTTTATCCTCCTTCGATCCCCGTAACCTCCATCTCCACTATTTTAACCTTAGTGTCAAGCAACCCTGCTACGGATGGTACTGTTCTACCCTCGTCTCCGTGGAGAAGCTCCTTGACATAGAGTCCACCACTACAAGTCACAATCGCTTCATAGCGATTATTCCCAAGGCGTTTAAAAAGGGCTTGATAAACCATCTTTTTCCTAACCCTATCACCCCTCCTCTTTAAAACCCTGAGCGGTGTTCTCTGTCTTATAAGGCATCCAGTCAGCTTTTCTGAAAGGTCTCTCAGCTCTTCTTCAGAAATCTCCCTTTCAGTCTCGAAAACAACCCTATAGGTTTTCTTCTTTCTCTCAGCCTCCATCTTCAGACGGGGGACGTCCAGGTAGCTTGCCTTAGTAAACGGGGATACTTCAACCATACTACCAAACTTACTGTTGAATTCTAGGTGGAGATCATTCAGGTTGACGTTCCTAACCTTAGGCTCGAGTATTTCAACTATGAAAGGCCTACCGCTTCCTAGCATTTTTACATCAACGTCTTCTCTACCGGCTCCGTGGAACTTCAACTTCTTACCTTTAAAAACTGGTAGGAGAATTTCTTCTAACATTTTTTCTATCGATGGGGTCACGTCGTTAGAATCCATTCCTCTCCATTTCGTCTGGGCAATTCCCCCAACTAGCTTCCTATAGCTAGATTTTAAGAAGATAGAGTTTATTTGCATGGAAACCTTATCATTTACCACATCGTATACAAATACGACATCTGGTCGCTTCATTCTGGCCTTTTTACCAAGCGCCTTCTCAATGCTCCTATTTATCTCCTTGTTAAGCTCGTTCTTCAAAGCCTCGCCAAATCCCAATTTAAAGAAGGATTTTACTTTCTCATCCTTCTCCTCTAAGGAAACTGGTAACGTGAGCCCAACATAAAAAGTGTCGAATTCTACTTTAGTCGACTCTTCAATTATCCTTCTAATAGCCCTATTGATAATCTGATTAATCTCGCCATTGCAAATGTAACATGGCTTAGGAGATATTTTAAGACCGGGTTTATTCTTTTTGATGAAGTTTTGTGAGAGTTCATGTCCAGACTCTGCTAGGGCTTTAAAGGTTTTGAGAGATTTCCTGTCAAACCCCTCCTTCTCTAATTTCTCATTCATAAATAGGAAATCCTTGAGTATCCTGCCCTTAGTCTCATTGTCATACGAGGGGATTAGGCTTGAAAACTGTCTTCCTAAACACCTGTTACAAAGAGGAGTAGACGAGATGATTTTCTTTAAGGTCTTTAAGAGATCCATTTTTAAAGCCTTAGACGCGAGATGTTTCTAAAAGCTCCCTTAGAGATTTTCTTGATAGTCTTTTTAGCTAACATATACTGTTTTATCAATTCCCTAACATCTTTCTCTGAAGTCCCAGAGCCTCTTGCAACACGTCTTATTCTAGAGGAATCCATTATTGTTACATCTTCTCTCTCCTCTCTACTCATTGAGTTTACAATTGCCCTCCACTTCTTCACCTTTATGAAGAGCTCTTCCATATCCTTCTTGCTAAGCCTCGCTCCTCCGGGAAGGCTGGAGAGAATGTTTTGAATTCCTCCAATCTTCTTTGCCGATTCCAATTGTTGTATGAATTCTTCTATTGTAAATCTTCCACGTACCATCTTTTGTGCTCTAAGTCTCTCCTCTTTAGACATTTTCTGTACTCTTGATATTATCGATTCTAAATCGGGTTTTCCAAGTAATCTCGATACGAATTTAATAGGATCGAATTCCTCAATCTCATCAATACCTTCTCCAATTCCTATGAAGATTATTGGAGCTCCAACAGAAGCTATTGCAGACAGTGCCCCTCCTCCTTTTGCCGACCCGTCCATCTTAGTAACAATAACGTAGCCTACTTTCGCAACCTTATTGAAAGCCTCGGCTTGAATCCTGGCCTGTTGGCCAATCATCGCATCAATTACGAGTATCGTTGCGGTAGGGTTAACCTCGTTTATTATTTGAGCCATTTCTTCCATGAGGGATTCTTCAGTCCTATGTCTGCCTGCAGTATCGACTAAAACAACTTCAAGACCGAGTTTACTCGCCCACTCTATGCCCTCTTTTATCACTTCTATGGAGTTCTTCTTAGATGTATTCGAATAGAGGGGTATTTCATCTTTTAAAAGCTGTTTCAACTGGTCTACGGCGCCGGGCCTGAAAACATCTCCAGCTATTACGCCAACCCTCATATTCCTATTCTTTTTCAGGTAGTGAGCGATTTTCCCTACTGTCGTAGTCTTACCGGAACCCTGTATGCCCATGAAGACAAAGACGTTAAGTTGATTGGGTATTATGCGGAGCTCTTTTTTCTCTCCTCCAAGTATTTTCACAAGTCCTTGGTAAGTCAGATACGTAATCCTGTCCTTAAGGGATATCCCATATTCTTCTCCTGTTTCTTTTAATTCCTTCTTAATTTCTTCAGTAAGCTGAATTACAAGCCTTACATCAACATCTCCCATTATTAATGCGCGCTGAATCTCCCTAAGATACTCGGCAATCTCCTTATCGCTTACATAAGCTTGTCTTGTAATAAACCTAAGAGCATTTTGAAGCCTTTCTGAAATATTCTCAAGCATTCTTCATCTTTTCTCCAATCAGCCTCTCAATCTCTTTTCTCAGTATTATCGGGTCTGCTCTACCCTGTAACCTCTTCTGTACTTCACCACATATATAATCCAATACACGCTCATTCTCAAAAGCTTCTTTTATAAGCCTAGGATTATCATCTAAAAACTTCGCTATTACCGGGCTAAGCTCCTCAGGATCTCTTATGATTCTTAATCCAGTACGCTTCACATACTCCTCAACATCCTCACCTGTTGGGACTATTTCCCAAAGAACTTGCTTAGCGATTCTAGTTGTTATAACTCCCTCTTTAACCATTCTTATCAACTTAGCAAGGTTCTCGGGTTTAAACCTGCTATACCTGTAATCTATGCCGCATTCCCTCCATCTTCTCACAACTTCGTTCATAAGCCAATGTGCAACATCCTCGGGCTCGTTTAATATCTTCACAGTTTTCTCAAAAAAATCTGCAATAGGTTTTTCTGAAACGATTATTGAAGCAAGCCTTTCAGATATTCCGTATTCTCTTACAAGCCTCTCTATTCTATCATCGGGTAGTTCTGGCAGATTCTTCCTTATTTTCTCGATAATCTCCTCGTCTATAATTATCGGAGGTATATCTGGCTCCGGGAAGTATCGATAATCTTCTTCCATCTCCTTTTCCCTCGATGTTGCTGTAATCCCCTCTTTTTCACCCCACCTCTTAGTAACGGTACTCTCTATCTTTGGTAAGTATTCTAACCTCAATTGTTCAAAGCGTAATGCTTGCTCCACTTCCTTAAACGAGCTTATGTTCTTTATTTCAATCCTCGCCCCGCCTGCGTAAGAGATGTTAGCATCACACCTCATAGATCCTTCAAAAGAAGGGTCTAATACGCCGAGATGTTCTAATGTTGTCTGTACTTTCTCCAAGACCATTCTCGCTTCCCTCGGCTGGTGCATAGCCGGCTCTGTGACGATTTCAACTAGGGCTATGCCTGCCCTATTGTAATCTATGTAAGTTTTCCTAACGCCATTTTTCTCAACATGGACTAATCTCCCCGGGTCTTCTTCAATCTGTATTCTCCTCAACGGTATCTTCTTTCTTTCACCGTCAAGGCTTATTGTCACATATCCCCCGACACCTATCGTTGTGCCTCCTGCCTTGTCATACTGGGTTATCTGATAATTCTTATTCATGTCGGGATAGAAATAATTCTTCCTACTGAAGACAACATAGGGCTGAACCTTGGCTCCGAAAGCTAAACATACAGCTATCGCACTTTCAACGGCCCTCTTGTTAACTTGTGGAAGGGTACCGGGTAATCCTAGGCATATGGGGCAAACGTTTTCATTTGGTTTTTTACCCCGGTAGTCGGAGGGACAGGGGCAGAAAAGCTTAGTCCTTAAATTAGTTAGTTGAACATGTATTTCCAGCCCTATCTTAAGCTTTCCAGTCTCTTCCTGACTCAGCATACTCTCATTTTTCCCTCTATTAAATCGTTTATGAAACGTCTTAAAGAATCATCACTCAAATCCTCTTCAACAACATTTGCAATGGGCTTCTCCAAAGCCTCCATACTCAACCCTTCTTCAAGAACTGCTTGGATAGAAACTAGCTTAGGCTTGTTAACGGGTGTACCTATCTGGCTTAGAAGCCACACATAGACCTCCTCTACCCCATCTACCTTCTCAATGATATCATTAGCTATCTTAAAAGATAAAACGTTATATATCTTCCCAACATGGCTCACAGGATTCTTACCTGCAGCAGCTTCAGATCCCGCAGGCCTCAATAAGGCGATCACTCCATTAACCCTGTTCCCCCTGCCTACCTGCCCACTGTCTCCCGCCTCCGCCGATGTACCCGTAACAGTTAGGTAAATGCCATTCTCTCCTCTTCCTCTTACGTCAAGACTATTCAGAGTTATTTCTACTTTTTTAAAATCATAATTATTAGCGATGTATTCCTTAAGGTTCTCAACAACCTCCTTCTTAGACCTGAAGTAAGACTCTTCACTATCTATAAATCGATCTACGTAAGACATGGCTATTGTCAAATCCACTTCACTATTTATTCTGAAGCCCATTACCTTAACATCCTCCCCCGTCTCTTCAAATTCTTTCTTGAACTCCTTACTGTTTAAGTACTGTTCCACGTCTAGAACAAGTCTCTCCAAGGGTGATAACGGGGCATAGCCTACCGCTGCAGAAGTATCGTTTGCCCCTAGGAATTCTCCTCCGCGTTTAAAGATATCGGCAAGATTAGCCGCACTTCTGCCTATCTGAACTTCATAAGAAACATGCTTCTCCGGATCTACAAACCTAAGGTTCTCCTTAAACCATTTCTTCGCAGTTTCTACGGCAAGGTTCTCTATAGGTAGTTCCTTACCGTTAAGGCTGTAAGTAGCCCTGTCTCCGAAGATAAGCTTCATCGGCTTCTTAACGACGCCTCCTCCAAACCTGGTCTCAGACTCTCCTGCTACGAGGAGGCTCTTGTCGAGATTATAGTGTAGTATGGCATTAAACTCCTTGAGGTATAGTTTACATAGTTCAACAGAGAGCTGGTTCATAACCATGTCTGAAATAGTGTCCGGGTGTCCAAGCCCCTTCCTTTCCACAATCTCTATCTTCTGCTTGGGGACAGGGTATGTCCGAAGTTGATTTATATTTATCACCAACTAGCCTCTTTAAAAGTCATTTCATAATATTAAATAAACTTTATTTCATCTCTTACCTGAGTTAAAACCCGCAGTACTATCGAAATTTATAGGGCATAAAACTCAGGGTAAATAGTACTATCATGAGGATTTTCCTATTAACACATAGAAGATTAACATTTCTAATTGTACATTTGCCTCTTCAAAAAACTTTTAATCCCGGCTGCATAATAATTGGAGATTAGTGCGGGGGTCGCCAAGCCAGGTCAAAGGCGGTGGACTGAGGCTCCACTCCCGTAGGGGTTCGTGGGTTCAAATCCCACCCCCCGCATTAGTACATTTTGAAAACACTATGCATTAAAGGTTAAATGCGAGAACCTAAATCAGATGTTAACATCTTGTGCTATGGTCCTATTACTTAAACCTTATTTATAACGGCTTACAAAATGAGCCGGCGAATTGATAACTATTGCAATGACTTTAAAAAACTCGATTAAAACTTTGAAAGATGCTCTACAAGGCATTAAGAAACTTCAATATGATAAGAAGAGAATAAAAATAGTCTTCGTTGACGGTGGGTCGACAGATGGTTCCCTAAAGATTTTAGAAGAATTTAGAGATCAAAATATTAACGAGTATAGTGACATTAAAGTAATTTCTGGAGACTATAATATTACAGAGGGTCGTAATACTTGTATTCGGAACGCGGAAGGGGATTTCATACTGTTCATCGATTCTGATGTAGTAGTTCCTCCTGATTTATTAATAGAATTAGAAAATCTTTTTTCTTCTGATCCTAAAATAGCATTCGTAAATGTTCCGTGTATAGTTGAAAAGGGGAAAGAAGGATGGGTGGATAAGTTTTACAGGTCGATCGGAGAGCCGCAGGGCATGAGTTGTGCTGCTTTAAGGATTTCCGCTCTAAAAGAAGTCGGACCGTATTTCGTCGGTTTTCCTAAAGGAGAGAACCCTAACGAATTGATTTTTCGTTTGAAAAAAAGAGGATATGGATACACCGTTTTAAAAAAGGAGGCTTTACACATTAAACATAAACCAAGAGGCTTCTTGGACTACTTAAAATACTGCTTTTCGGCTTCAGTCATATACCATTATCAAGAAATCAAATCCGGAAGCAAATACCTCATACTAAAATACCTATACTATTCGGCTTTACTGGGATCGCTAGTGTTAATACCATTCTTACTACTATTCTTCATACCGTTCTTATTACTTTTGATGATCCTGTTTATTCTATACTTGAAGCGTTCTCACGGAAATCCTTATAGCCTTCTTGCCATAATTGCAGGTATGGTACTGCCCATTGGGATGCTATTCCTAATTTTAAAGAGGATATTTAAAAAATCACAATTTTAAGCCTTTTTCAATGACTCCATTATACTCAAAATCTTACTAACGGTATTATCCCATGTGAATTTTTTGGAAAACTCAAAAGCCTTTTTCCCCATCTCTTTCCTTTCCTCCTCGTTTTCCATTAAATGCTTTACGTTTCTGGCCCATTCTTCAGGATCATCACCACATAAAATACCTACGTTACCAACAGTTTCAAAAGTACCGCCACTCCTGTGAGCTATGACAGGCTTGCCACAAGCCATTGCCTCAACCGGAGCTATTCCAAAGTGTTCACCTATTGAGGGAAATAGGAAAATCGAACAGTTTTGTAAAAGTTTTACTACCGTTTCATCATTGGGGTTTTGTATGAGTTCGACATTTGCTTCCTTAGACTTCCTTTTTATATATTCAAAGTAATCAATATTATTTTTGCTTAGAAATCCAGATAAGATTAGTTTATAGCCTGTTCTTTTAGCAACCTCTATTGCCAATTCATGATTCTTTATTCTCTGGAACCTGCTGTTATAATATAAATAACCCTCGTCTCTCCACGTTGGGAAGAATTTAGAATGGTCAACTCCAGGATACACTACTTCCGTTTTTGCATTCGGCTGTTCCCTTCTTATTGCAGACTCGGTATATTTGCTATTGCATAATACTACTGGTACGGAAGCGAACGATACTGCCTCCTTTTTCTCTAAACCGATAACCCTTCTGTATATTCTGCGTAGAAGGTTTCTCTTAATTGGTTCAAGTAAAATTGGATAATGAACGTAAGGAATAACTTTTATACCGTGCTTTTTAATTATCCACTCTGCATAATAGTATCCTCTGTTAAGCCAGATTAAGTCTGGATTCCACTTTATTGCAT
>JAFNJB010000036.1 GCA_017601245.1 Candidatus Brockarchaeota archaeon | reverse complement strand
TTGGTAGACGAGGAGACCTTGAGAAGAATATAGAATTTTTCATCAAGAAGATTAAACCTGACGTTATAGTATTCGGATATGATCAAGATGATGTTATGCGTAAGACTATTAAGGTACTGGAAAGGCTTGGGCTCAATACTAAAGTCGTGAAAATGAGGAAATTTTATAACGTCAGCAGTAGTAAGATAATAGGGAAGATAAAGGGTTTTTAAGGGGCTTTTTCAATTGCTAATGTTTTGAAGAGGAACGTCACTCTATCACCATCCTTTAGGGAGAGTTCTTTTCTAAGATTATACTTGGATATTATCTCTACTACAGAGTTGTCGTAAATTGTTCTTAGGGCTCTCACTATTGCACCATCGTATTTATCTCCTATAACCACCGGGTAGCAGTAAACATCTCCAAAGGTTCTTTCATGGTTTGAAAAGCCGTGTATTATTATCGGTGGCTTAGCCATTTTCTCCGCTAGGAGTAGCTGATCCATGTAGCTTTCAATCTTGAGATTAAGAGTCCCGACATAAGGATAGAAGCCGAGTTTATTATAAAATTGTTCAAAATATGGTTTCCTGGAGATGTAGTATGCGCCCTCTCCCAACCCTGTGAAAACCTTTCCAGTGAATACGTGGGTTACATATACTTTATTTATCGTTGAGAGAATGGAGCCAACGTGGAGCTTAATCTGATCAACACCTTTACTAGTTAGTTTTATCAGCCTGCCTTTGGATGATATTACTGTTTCTATGAGCTTCTCTTTCTCAAGCTCTTTCAAATATCTCGATGCTGACTGATGCGATACTCCAATTACTTTTGAAAGCTCCCTTGTAGAGATGTTTTTCTTACCTTCTTCAACCAGCCTCGCAATTGCAATCAAAACGTATATTTTCTTATACTCTTTCAGCATTTTTAAACACCGTGTTCAACATCTTTTTGGAGACTTTATGCGCTACTTCAAGGGGGATGGGTAACCTCCAATCCTCCGGGGTCGTCTCTTTGAGTATTTCATACGCCTTCTCAATGGTAATCATATTGCCAACACTATAGTAATACTTGTTTTCAAACATCCTTAAATTGTTAACGTTATAATCCTCGTCCAGGTTTCCGATAGGGCTATTGGCAACGCCTATTGTCGGCTTCCTAAGGACAACCCCAAGGAATGTTGCAAGGCCGCATTTCCTGGGATGAGCTAGGCCATGGCCATTAACCAATAAGATATCATACTCATCTCCGAATCTTCTAAGCATTCTAAGTGCAGGAGGACCTTCTCTAAAGGAGAAGAACGTTGAAACATATGGCATTTTAATACTCGTTATTGCAACGTTTATTAGTGTTATTCCCTTTTTAGAAAGGTCGTATACTGAAAAGCCGACTGCCACCACATCATCATTGTAGGAAGCATCCACCCCGCCAATTCTCTTAGCTTCTTTTATGAATTCATCTGAAATTACTGCCATTCGGGAGATTGACTCTTGGACCCTACAAAGTCTAGAGTAAAAAGCGTCGTCTACTCTATGCTTATTGTTTATCGACATTACTGTTTTTCTTAAGACATTCCTCCATGGAGGATAAGAAGGCTTTCCTTCTAAGCTCCTCGTTTAAAACGGTGAATGCTGATTCTACTGAGGCTCTGTTAACATCCACTTTCCTTTTGAACCCCGGTAGCACCGCCTCTCCCAGTGCTATAGTAGATAGGTTTTCATATAGTTGCACCATGGTATTGTAAGTATCCTCTGCTTCATCCAATCGTCCCCTTCTGAGTTTCTCCATCATAACCCTTTTCAACTCACCTATCAAGTCTGACACTGCATAAAGTATTGAAGCAGGGGGAGGCTTAGACCTGAGCCTATACCTCCTTCCCGATGTAAACCAGTATATGAATACTGCTTCCAAAAACTCTTGGTATGTTTGTACTATCGGCGGCCAACTGTCATAAACACCGTTTTTAGATGCTTTTTTAGTAATATCCTTAATATCGCTCTGTACCTCGTCTAATAGTCTTCTCGCTTTTTTGAAGTCCTGGGCATAGGCTGCTTTAACCGATTGCCTGCATTTCTTTAGAGTGTCGCTTATCCTCTTCAGGAGCTCGTATTTTGCATCTTCCTGTTTCCTGAGGAATTCATACGAGTCTTTAACAAGCAGATTAATCCTATTATGCAATTCACCCGACAAGACTTACACTATCCTAGCCGTTCTTTGGAGAGGCTTTGTCTGCCACGAGTACTTCCTAATCTTGGCCGATCTTCCAAAGCCGCATGCAGCACAGTATTTCTTTCGAACATGGAAGGACTTTCTTCCACATCGCCTACATATCTTATGCGTAGCCTTCTTGTGGAGCCTACCAAATGCTGTAGTACCGGCTGATGTCTTACCCAATTTTTAACTACCTCTTTTCCTCGGGCTTATACTCAATAGGCGGTGATATCAATATTACGTTGTCTCCTCTTATTACGATTAAGCCGAGTTTAGTAGTCTCGTTGCCTTTTAGCTCTTCAGCATCCGACAATACTATGTTAAGATGGGGATCATACCCGTCGAGTATGCCACGTATCTTCGCTCCGCCCTTAAGCTTCACTATTATGCTTTTTCCGAGGGATGCTTGAAGCAGCTCCATTGTAGTGTCTGTGGACAATTCTCAGAGTTTCTGTGAATTACCTAAATAAATCTTTTTCCCATCTTCCAGAGGAAGAAAATACCTTGTTTTTAAAGGGCTCTATATGTCTCTAGGAGCCTCGGGGAATAGACGGAGTCGCCGTACATCTTGCTAAGTATCTTCTTCATATTCTGTATTTTCTTGGCTTCTCCATGCACTAGGAAAAGGGGGCCCTTCTTAGTGTATACGCGTCTTATGTAGTTTAAAAGCTGGTTCCTGTCGGAGTGGCCTGAAAAGCCATCTACTTTTTCAATAGTGCTCTTTATGGTTAATGCTTCAACCTTACCGTTTGAATTTTGAAACGTTAACTCCCTAAGGCCGTTTAAAACCCTGTTTCCCAGGGTCCCTTCTATTTGATAGTTTACGAAGATCACTATAGACTCTTCTTGCTGTGCAATCATCTTGAAATACTCCAGCACGGGTCCACCTTCTAACATGCCTGAAGGCGATAGTATTATGTTTCTCCTACTCTCAGCTATCTCTTCTTTTGAAACCGAGTTTTTAACAGGTATGACATATTCTGATTTGAATGGATTGAAACCATTATTCATAAGGCTCCTCAACTCTTTAGACAAATAGTTGGAGAAACATGCGTGTATGGCAGTAACCTCTGAAATCATGCCGTCAACGTATATGGGTACTTCAGGTATTTTCTTATTCCTTATCGCATTGTCGAGTATAAGCATTATCTCCTGGGCTCTTCCTACGGCTAGCGTTGGTATAAGGACGTTTCCATTTTTCTCCAGAGTAGAGTTAACTAAGCTTATTAGCCGGTTCTCCACCTCTTCCCTCGGTGGCATTATATCGTTTTGACCGCCGTATGTGCATTCGGTGATGAGTGTTTCAACTCTTGGAAACATTGTAGAAGCATGTTCCAATAAGATCGAACGGTCATACTTCAAGTCCCCTGTGAAAACAATATTGTGAAGTCCTTCCCCTATGTGTAAGTGTATTATTGCCGAACCAAGTATGTGACCAGCATTTCTGAATGTCAGCTTTATATCGGGTGCGATGTCGATCACAACTCCGAATTTAACAGGTATAGTATGCTGAAGTATCGTCCTAAGGTCTTTCAATTCGAAGAACGGAATTACGCCATTCTTCTGGAGCACATCGTAGAGGTCGTTTAAGAGTAGGAACATCAAGTATACTGTCGGCTCAGTCATGTAAACAGGGCCTCGGTATCCGTATTTGAATAACAATGGAAGCCCGCCCATATGGTCCAAGTGAGCATGGGATATGATTACGGCATCGATGTTTTCGACAGAAATCGGGATTCTATCGATTCTTGGAAAAGCGTCTGAGAATATGTTTGCTGCAGGGTTTATTCCAAAGTCCATGAGGACATTGCTTTCATCTGTTGATACGAGTATGCTAGACCTCCCAACCTGTTCAGCACCACCTAGAAAGGTTAGGGTAATGTTTTCGGTTTTGAAAAGAGGCCTTCTGAAAATCCTCTCTCCAACCTCCCTGAGTATTTTAAACCTCTCTTCAGCACTCTGGTTGAAAACATACATCACTTGTGGGATGGTGGTTGTGCTTAGAGGAGGTATTTTTATTACGACAGGCTTCCAGCCTGTTTTAACAAGTATTTCGTTAATTATCTTCTCGCCAAGTTCTTCAACAGCATCCGGGTTTCTCACGGAGATAAGAACTTCGCCAAAGACATCGTTGAAAACCACTGCTTCCAGTCCTGCTTTCTGAGGAATAGTCTTTTTTATTACATTCTCAGCCTCTTCCTTCGACACTCTAATAGATGCAGCTGGCCTTACGATAATCCTCTTCCTAAGCTGTTTTGCAACCTCAGCGAGTATTTGCTGTCCTCCTACTAGGAATTCAGGATTTTCAACGTAGACAGCTATCGTAGGCCCCTCCATTTCTATGCTGACTATCTTAGCGTCTCTGGGAATCCTTTCGAAAATGACTTCTTTAATACTGTTTTCAGAGCTCATGATAGCTTTACGTACCTCGCCTTTTCCTCTGGTCCAAGTTCCCTACAGCCATTTGAATCTACAACCATTACTTCAAAGTCATTGCCGGTTGCAGTATCCCTTTGCATCGCTGCTAGTATTGCCTTGATAGCTATCGGTATGGCTGATAAAGTGTCTATCGGTGTCTTAAGCTCTGCTTCAAGATAGCCTAGTGCCACAGGAGAACCCGATCCTGAACCTGCAAAAACCTCTTTGGAAAATCCTCCTAGAGGATCTAACACGTAGAGGCTGGCTCCATCCCTGTCATAGCCTCCTATCATTAACTGTATGTAGAAAGGCGCCATCCTCATAGAGGAGAGCAATATTGAAGCTATGTTTGCTGCAGCCTTAACCGGAATGTTGACCCCCCTCTCAAGCTTGTAGGCTCTCGCCTCCCATTGTAATGTGGATACGAGTGCTTGAGCGTCAGCGACGCCGCCTGAGATTGTTGCAGCTATGTAATCGTCTATCTTCAGAATCTTCTTACCCTTCTTATGCGCTATGAAGTAATACCCTTGAACAACCCTTGTATCAGACGCAAAGACAACACCGTCTCTGCATGATATTCCAACTGTAGTAGTTCCCCAAACAGGGGAAACGCTTCCTCCTCTACCAAACCTCTTAGTAATGCTCTCCAAATCCTTAACACCTCTAGAATATAGACCGAGTTCCTTTAGAGAAATGCTTAAAGATAAACCTTTCCCTGAAAACAAGTAAGGTATTGAGAAGCAAGGGTAAGCATGTGATTAACCTCCCCCGGCGGATAATACTGGGAGATGGGGCCTTAGAAGAGCTTGGGTGTTGTATGAGAGAATCAGGTTTTGAAAATGCCGTTGTACTGATGAGTAAGACCCCTCTCAAGCTATTGGGAGATAGGATAAGGAGAATACTCGCTGGAAACGGTTTCTCCTTTAAAGTAATGTTGGTGGGAGATGGAGACTCTTTTTCAGAAGCTAAGAGAATTGAGAAGATGCTGAGTTTTAAAAAGAAGAGGGAAAAGACTGCTGTTGTAAGTGTTGGTGGGGGGAGAGTTATAGACGCTGGTAAAATTCTGGCCTGGAGAAGTGGCTTAGAATTTGTAAGCGTCCCTACTGTGCCTTCCCACGATGGGATAGCAAGCCCTTTGGCCTCAGCACCCAAAGGAAAGAGGAGATATTCATTCTACACGGTTATGCCCTCTGTGATAATAGGAGACGTTTCTATTCTTGCTGTTGCGCCAGACAGGTATTTCGCCTCGGGTGTAGGAGACCTGGTTGCGAAGTATACTGCAGTAAGAGACTGGCGCCTATCCCACTTGCTTAGGGGAGAATACTACGGCGAATATGCTGCAAGCCTCGCGGAGAGTATTGCTGAGAGGATAATGAAATGCGCGGATATCATTGCAGGCGATAAGTTTGAGGGAGCTAGCATACTGATTGAAGCGCTTATTCATGCGGGTGTTCTTATAGGGATAGCTGGAAGCAGCAGGCCATGTAGCGGCTCGGAACACCTCTTCAGCCATGCTCTGGACCTTGTAGCAGGATATCCTGCACTCCATGGGGAGCAAGTCGGCATAGGGACAATAATGATGAGTAAACTTCATAATTGCGATTGGATGAAGATCAGAGATGCGTTATCAACTGTTAGGGCTCCGGTTACGGCTAAGGATATTAACGTTTCAGAGAAGAAGATAATTGAAGCACTTACTATAGCACACACGATAAGGCCTGAAAGATATACCATCTTAGGTGATAGAGGATTGACGAGAAAAGCTGCTGAAGAGCTTGCTAAGAGTACAATGGTAATATAGAATCAGGTGGGGAAAATTGAATAAATACAGCTATCTTAGTCGGGGAATCAAACCCGGTAGCGTATTTACTTACCTAGGTGAGACGTTTGAATGCACGCAATGCAGCAATAGGAAAGTTTGCCATAATACGTTAAACATAGGCTTCTCTTACAGGATTTTGAAAATGACTGAAGGTGAGAGCGTCTACTGTACACTCAGAGGTGAGAAGGTTTTCCTCTATGAGGTTTCTCCAGAGCCGATAGTCCTGTTAGCTCCCAGAGGTAGGGTTAAGGAGGGCGCTATTATGGAGATTAAGCTTGACGATGCATTTTGCAAGACGGATTGTGAAAGACTGGGGGAGTGCCCCGTATTGTTTAATGTGTTAATAGCCAACCGTAAGGTGAGGGTTTTGGAGAGGCTCGAAGACTTCAACTGTTCTGAGAAAAAACTTTCCCTAGTTAGAGTTGAGATTTTAGATTAAAAAGCCTATGTAGATGGCTTTTCTTCAACGACCTTCTCAGAAGATTCTCCCGTTCTTGTGAAAACGTCTACAAACCTGACTGTCTTGACGTTTTTTATTATGCTTACAACGTCTTCGAAAACGGCCTTCTTAATCTTCTGAATGTCCTCGGAGAGCAAGACCCTGTTTGGAAGACTTATGGTAGCCGTCTCTCCTTCGATTTCAACAGATATTTCTTCAACAGAGACTTCCGGAAGCCTTCTGTTAACCAAGTATCTTATCTTCTCTGAATCATCTTCCAAAACCTTTACTATCTTAAACTTATAGATGAGGGTCTTACCTGCAAGTGGCGGGTTGAAATCAACCTGTACCCTCCCCCCGCTGATGTTCCTAACGATCCCTATTTTATTGTCAACCTCTACTAATGCACCCGGTGTTAAGTCTTGAGGCCTCGAGAACCTTCTCGCAGCGTAGGTCTTAACCTTGTTTGGATCTCTGAATCCGTATGCCTTATCTGGAGGTATTTCAACAGTCCTCTCGACGCCGACTTCGCTCTTCAAAAGCTCTTCCTCCCAGCTCTCCAATACCCACTTACCACCTAGATAAATCAGCTTAGGCGAATACTTTTCACCCTCCTTGTAGATCGAAGCCCTCTTCGCTTCTTCTTCTATCGTCGTTTCTATTACGCTACCGGTTTCCTTTACGGTTAGTGTATAGTCTACGAGTATGAGCGACCCCGGTTCCATTCTGGAGACTGGCTGTAGAACGGTTTTATAAATACTCCTCCTATTTAAAAACCTCATCGGATGAAGCCAAGGATCTTATTCTTTCAACACCCTGAATGCTCATTATGTATTCGAAAACCTTAACTGGAACAAGCGGGCTCCAGTCTTCTCCGCACAGTATCCTCCTCCTTATCTCTATGCCAGAATACTTCTCTCGCTCAAGATATGGTATTGGCCTAACTTCATAGCCTGCTTCAGCAAAAAGCCTCTTCGTGAAGGGCTGATTCGTATAAACTATTTCAAAAGGGGGAGACATTGCCTCAACCATCTTAACCCAGAGAAAATGCATACTCGGCACGTCGGGGACGCCGGTTATAATACATTTACCAAAATCTATCCCAGTTTCTTCAAAAGCGAGGCGCAGCATTTGAAGTCTTTCTCCAAATGTGAAAGGATTATCCTTCTCGTGGCTGGTCAGAGAACTCCCTATTGCTATGATTATACTGTCGTGTTTTGACAGAATATGTTTTATAGCATGTATATGACCATTGTGAACGGGCTGAAATCGACCGATATACAGAGGGGCCTTTCCCATTCTAAATCTCATTAGACTGACTTAGAAGGTTGATAAACATTAGCGCTTAAAGCCTATGCCCACAACTCTGTAGCCTCCTGGCGACCCGATTCCACCTTCTACTTCAAACTTGACGGGTAAGAATAGTTCTACAAGCCTTATCGTCGTTAAAGTATGGAGTGTAAGCTCATGCGTCCTTAAAGACGAGACTCCATCCGCCAGGGCTGCATATACTACTAGCTGGTCGGCTAGGTTCTTGTCTGCAGGAGCCTTGTGCTCAACCTGCCTTATGAACTCTGAGGCTGCTTCACTGCCCACTTTCTCGGAGGGCTTTCCCTTCTCCCCTAGGGCGCTGGAGGCGAATGCAAAACCGTTTTCAAGAACACCTATTATCAATATCCCACATCCGGGGTCTAATGGAGCATTACGCTCACCACCGCTCATGATTTCATATTCTACTACGGGTTCTATACCAAGTCTGCTCCTTATATGGGACATGGCTGAGCCGGCTATTCTCTCAGCAACGTGCTTCGGTAGCTTGGAACTGTAGACAAAGATCTTAACGCTCTTCAAACCGGGGAAATCGGTCATGTTAAAAGGCCTTAAGAATTCGACGGGTTTGGATTCGAAACGCACTATTCCACCGCCCCTGGGATAAAAACCTCTGCGTTCAACCTTCAAATCAGCAGAATAACCTGTTCTCGAAAGATTCTTTAACAAAACCTCCTTGACATAGTCTATTGGTGGTGCTTTAGGATTGTCAGTACCTCCCTTCAAGATCATTTTCACTTCCTTCGGGGAGAAAGCTAACACTGGCATCATGGCTTGAAGCACTAGGGAGATGCTTCCTGCAGTCCCAACGTCCAACTCGATGTCGAAAGATTTTATCTCACCGGGGTTGAAGAATATCTGCCTGGAACCAACCTCCAACCCTTCCACTCTCGCTCCCGTTATATTCGCCACGGCTTTCACTGCTGCGAGGTGTTGTGGTCTAAGACCTGGGTTTGACCGTTTAGCCCTAATATTGAAGACTCTAATCGGCTTCTTCAAAAGTGCTGAGAGAGCTACTGCAGTCCTTAAAACCTGACCACCACCCTCCCCCATGGAGCCGTCTATTTCAAGCAGTTCAACCATACTGAAGCCGTTAATGCCCTTCGATAAAAGCTTATTTCCGACCCTAAGCATCAGGAATAACAAAGGTGATTCAGAGAATATGAGTGAGATAGTGCCGGGCGCGACGGTGGTAGGGGTAGTATATGACAGTGGGGTTATACTCGGGGCTGACAGAAGAGCTGCCTACGGGACGTTCGTAATAGGGAAATCTGTTAAGAAGCTTTTCCAAATAACCCCCCGAATAGGCCTGGCCTCCGCAGGCTTAATATCAGATGTCCAGACTATAGTGAGGCAATTAAACTATCATGCTAGAATGTTCAAATACAATACTTCAAGGGAGATTACCGCGAGGGCGCTTTCAAAACTGCTGTCGAATATACTATTCTCAAACAGGCTCTTCCCACTCATAACGCAGACGCTAATAGGGGGCTTTACATTCGACACTCACGGCATATACGTGCTCGACGCTCTCGGCTCAGTAATAGAGGATAAATACGCTGCTGCAGGAAGCGGGACGGAGATAGCGCTTGGAATACTTGAAGCAGAATATAGAGACGGTATGAATATGAGCGAGGCAAAAAGCCTAGCGTTGAAAGCAATAAGAACAGCATTGGAGAGGGATTCTGCAAGCGGAAACGGTATAGACCTGCTGATAATAGATAGGGCAGGAACGGTTGAAGAAAGCTACCCTGGTTAGTAAAAACCTTACGGGCGATGCAGTAAAAGCTTAATCAGAATTCCACTATTAAAACTGTTATTAACAGAACAATCATCGAAGAAGATAGTATCAGTATAATAGAAAAGAAACTATCAGACAGGGCACGTGGACATGTTGAGGAAGAATTGGAGATGGCCGGGTATAAGAAATACTAGGAATGCCGGTTATGGCTGCGAGCACACCGTCGCGAGGAACCTTCTTTCCCAACTTTTTTAAAGAAACATAGGCAGTAAGGTATCCGAATAAGGCGTGAACGGGCCCAATCACTAACCGAGCTATCTCGTCTCTAAAAAGATAGTAATGACCATACCAATATGAATGAGGATGAAAAATATAAAAGGGTTATAAAAAGCTACTTTGCTTCGAAGGGAACTTTCTCAGGAATCTCCGTAACGATGCCGGCAGCTATAGTCATACCCATGTCTCTAATTGCAAACCTGCCCAACTGTGGGAACTCGGAGTATACTTCAATCGCGATAGGTCTTAAAGGTCTGAACTTAACGATGGCAGCATCACCAGTCTTCAGGAAATCAGGCTTCTCCTGAATAACCGCACCCGTACGAGGATCGATCTTCTTCTGAAGCTCCTCGAAAGTACATGCAACCTGCTCAGTATGCACATGGAGCACAGGAGTGTAGCCAGCAGCAATAGCAGTCGGGTGTCTAATTACAATAATCCTGCCTATGAAAGACTTCGCGACAGTCGGCGGATTATCAGGATAGCCTATGACCATGCCCCTCCTCAACTCCTGTTTTGAAACGCCCTTGACAGCCATTCCAACGTTATCGCCAGGCTCAGCCTTCTCAAGCTGAGTATGATGCATCTCAATAGTCTTCAACTCAACAATCTTATCCAGAGGCCTGATAACAACCCTAGTGTTAGGCTTCAACACACCGGTCTCAACCCTGCCAGCGGGGACAGTTCCAACACCGGGGATGGTGAAAACTTGCTGAATCGGAATCCTCAAGGGCTTGTCAACAGGCCTAGGTGGAGGCTGGAACATGTCAAGAGCCTCGAGCAAAGTAGGACCCTTGTACCAAGGCATCTTATCACTGGGCTTAACAAGATTATCACCAGTCCAGCCGCTGATGGGTATTATCGGAATCGGATTCTTCTCAAGGTTAAAGCCGATACGCCTCAGCAAATCCTCAATGTTCTTCTTAACCTCGTTAAACCTCTCCTGGCTCCAGTTAACAGAAGGATCGTCCATCTTGTTAACACCGATGACGATTTGTCTTACACCGAGAGTAAACAACAGGAAAGCATGCTCAGTAGTCTGACCCTCGGGACTAGTACCAGCTTCAAACTCACCCTTCTTTGCAGAAACAATCAGTAAAGCACTATCAGCCTGACTCGCACCAGTAATCATGTTCTTTACAAAGTCTCGATGGCCAGGAGCATCAATAATAGTGTAGTAATATTTCTTTGTCTCGAACTTTACGTATGCTGCGTCGATAGTTACGCCACGTTCACGCTCTTCCTTCAGCTTGTCTAGGACCCATGCAAACTTGAAAGTGTCGCCGAGACCAGTCTTTGCGGATTCTGCTTCAAGCTCCTTCATCTTTCTCTCGTCAACGTAGCCGGTCAAGTAAAGCAAGTGGCCAGTAGTTGTAGATTTACCATGGTCTACATGTCCACAGACAACAAGATTTAGGTGTGGTTTGCTTGACGAACTCATCTTTTCCTTTCCTCCTTGCTGTTCATTTGCTTTCCAGAGGTGTATTTAAGGTTTAGGGTTTTAAGTGGGTAGAAAGGACTTTGTTTAAGGCTATTTTAATACCTATGGTATGTTAATCGAATAATCCTAACCACTTTTCACAGTACCAAATTTGATAGATGGTATAGTCGAATTAAAACATTGGACATAGCGAATAGAACTTACAAGCTACGTTTTGAGGATCCGGAAAGATTTAATGAATTTGTTAACCAAATAAGAGTATGCAATAAGGTGAGAGGCAGAAAGGGCTGGAGAAGGTATATCTTAATATTCGTTAAGAAGGATATGACAAGCGGTGAGAAATTCAATAACTATATTCAGATGCTCAGAGATGCTTTAGGAGGTGGTGCGAGTTTGCTTGTGACCTGGATGGTCTTGGATAAGTTTTTAGTCCCCCATTTGCAACTAATCTTCCATATTCTACCTGATGATCCTCTCAACCTCCTTCTTAGTAAGCACATGTGAAAAAAAGACTTGATCTCTTATCCAGTGGCTTATAGTACTGGTATCTATTGTCACCGATCAGGCTGTTTTATCTTCCCCATTATAGGGTTAATCTGGAGCAGGTCAGTGTAAGAACAGAAGTCAACGGTATTTTTTAACCTCTAAAAGTGAATTGAATGCGTGTATTGTGGCCGAACCACTCCTCCTCTATACCAGTCGGCTGAAATATCCTTGGAAATTCCTCAATCTTTCGAAAATTTCCTCGGAATATGAGTCGGAGTATTCTTCGAAGAACCTGATTTTACGAAGATACTCTATCGGCTTTATGAAGCACTCCCTAGCGCCCATCTATTTTTGTGGCTGGATTCTGGTTATGCTTAAAGCCCTATGATGCATAGATTAATGAATGTTGAGGAACGTTTCAGAGTCCATATAAATCTGGAAATTAAAATTAACCGGAAAAGCAGATTTTACTAATGCGTCATCTTCTTTTTAGTATATAAAATATATTTGAAATAGCACAGTACTCGAAGGACCGGGGCTTTGAGAATTCTCTTTTAACGAATGGCTTCTTTGCGCAAAACTGGCAAAGGAGATAGCTGAGAACTTTAAGGTTGTTCAGATTTCTATTCATGGCTTGCAACAAACACATGAAAGGCTTACTGGAATAAAGGGTAGCTTCAATATGGCATTGAGGGGAATAATAGCGCTCATGGATTATAGCGTATCCATGTCAACAGTAATCGTTGTCAATCGTCTAAACCTGCATGAGCTTAGAGATACGATAGCTCTAATTGCTTCAATGGATATGAGTTCCGTGTTGATTAACAGGTTTCTTCCTGGGGGCAGAGGATTAAGAAATGCAAAGCCTAAGTTTAAAGAAAAAAGAACTAGTAGAAATGCTTAACATAGTTGAGGAAGCATGTGAAGAATACGGAATTTCACCTTTTGTAGGTACGCCCATACCCCCATGTCTTGACGGGTTGAGGGATTATAAGTTCCTTCTAAAGGAAGGATGTATGGCAGGAAAAGGTCTCCATTGTGCAATAGATCCGTCAGGAGGGTTAAAGGTTTGTAATCATTCCCCGACAGTTCTTGGTAATTGCATTGAATCAGATCCCAAAGAGCTCTATGAAACATCAGAGTACGTGAGGGGCTTTAAAGAATTACGCTACACCCCTAAGATGTGTGAGGGCTGTTCCAAACTTGAAAAATGCAAGGGTGGATGCAGAGAAGCGGCCCACGTGCTCTTTGGCGATATAAAGGCACCAGATCCCGTATTTTGCCTCTAAACCAAACCATTAAATCAAAGGCTCGTTTAAAAGATAGGGCATCGCTGGGAAGCCTAATTAAGGTCTGGACCATATGGGCCTGTTTCGGTTTACTAGGATTATAGGAGAGAAAAGAGTTTCGGCAGAAGTTTTTCACGGTAAGAAAAACTGTAAGATATGAGAAGGTTATCGAGTTGGAATGCCAAAGACCTTATCTGAAAACATGTATAAGCTACTCGGAAACCCTTCTCTATGTCTAAGAACAAGCCTCTGAATAACCCTAATAAAAAGGGTTAAACACGAATATTCCTTAAAATGACCTAATACTAAGGAAAGGCTTAATAACCCTTTTTCCCAAGCCTTGACACCAAATAAAGGTGTTAACCAGACTTGCCCAGATACAAGACAACTGAAGAAGTGTTGCGTCTCTCAAAGAACTTAGAGAATATTAGAAATATTTCAATATGTGCCCATGTTGATCACGGCAAAACCACTCTGTCTGATTCCCTGCTTGCTGCATCAGGACTATTGTCACCGACGGTTGCGGGTGAAGCACTGGCATTAGACTATCTTAAGATTGAGCAGGAAAGGCAATTCACGTATAAGGCTGCGAATGTATCGCTATATCATGAATTAAATGGAAAATCGTACATTATCAACCTAATAGATACACCTGGCCATATCGACTTTACGGGGAATGTGACTCGTAGTTTACGTGCTATTGATGGTGCTGTTATTGTTGTTGATAGTGTTGAGGGTGTTTTAGTTCAGACTGAGACTGTTACTCGTCAGGCTTTAGAGGAGTATGTTAGGCCTGTGCTTTTCATTAATAAGGTTGACCGTTTGATCCGTGAGCTTAAGCTTACTCCGCAGGAGGTCGAGAAGACTCTTCTGAAGATTATTGCTGATTTCAATAGGCTTATTGAGCTTTATGGTCCTGAGGAGTTTAGGTCTCAGTGGCGTGTCGATCCTTTAAAGGGGATGGTTGCTTTTGGTAGTGCTAAAGACAGATGGGGGTTTACTATTCCAAGGATGCAGAAGGCTGGTTTGAAGTTTAGCGATATCGTCTCTGCTTACGAGAGGGGTAATCAGGCTGAGCTTACAAAAATTCTTCCTTTACACGACGCTGTTCTGGATATGGTTATTAATTTCCTCCCTCCTCCTTCTGTTGCACAAGCTTACAGGATTCCCAAGATCTGGAAAGGCGATTTAGACAGTGAAGTTGGCAGGGCTATGTTGAAATGTGATCCCAATGGCCCCGTTGTAATGGCTGCTTCGCATATAAGGGTTGATCCACAGGCTGGCGTTGTTGCCACTGGCAGGCTTTTCTCAGGTACTGTTTACGAAGGACAGGAGGTCTACCTAATTAATTCAAGGGCTAAGGGTAGGGTTCAGCAGGTTTGCCTCTACATGGGTCCGCATAGAGAGGTTGTTGGCGCAATGTCTGCCGGGAATATTCCTGCGCTCCTAGGCTTGGAGGCTGCTAGGGCTGGTGAGACTATTACTACAGTTCAGGATTTGGTTCCGTTTGAGAGCATCAGGTATGTCTCTGAGCCCGTTATGACTATTTCCATTGAGCCTAAGAACCCTGCTCAACTCCCCGAGTTGATTAACGTTATGCATAGGCTTAGCATTGAGGATCCTAACCTCAGAGTAACTATTAACGAGCAGACTGGTGAATATCTCCTATCTGGAATGGGGCAGCTTCACCTTGAAGTTGCCACTACTTTCATACAGGAGGCTGGTATTCAGATAACCACTTCACGCCCTATAGTTATTTACCGTGAGAGCATTAGAAAGAAAGGCGGTCCGGTGCTGGTGAGGTCTCCAAATGGGCATAATAAGGTTCTGATAGAAGTCGAGCCCCTCGAGCCGAAGGTTATTGAACTCATTGCAACAGGTAAGATAACTGAGTTTACAGATAGGAGGGAGGTTGCTAGGATGCTTAGGGAGTGTGGCTGGCCTGCTGATGAAGCTAGAGGCGTCCAGGCTATTAGCGAGAGCTTCAGCGTACTCGTAGATGCTACTAAAGGTGTTCAGAGGCTTGAACAGGTTTCCGGTAGCATTAGGATGGGCTTTATCGAAGCCATGAACGAGGGTATTCTGGCGAGGGAGCCTGTTAGGGGGGTTAAGGTTAAGCTTCTAGATGCCACTATTCACGAGGATCCTGCTCACCACGGTCCTGCCCAGATAATACCTGCTGTTAGGAGGGCTACTCACGCTTCCATCCTCCTAGCAGACCCTGTTATATTAGAGCCTATTCTAAGGATAGATGTGAGGACTAGTATGGATCAGGTTGGCAATGTCACTAGGGTTCTAAGTCGTATGAGGGGCAAGATTCTCAACATAGAGCAGAGGGGCCTTATGACCTTCATAGTTGGAGAACTACCGGCGGCTGAGAGCTTCACATTATCAGAAGACCTTAGGAGCGCTACTGGAGGCAGAGTCTTCTGGGACACTAGCTTTGCAAGATGGGAACCTGTTCCAAGCCAACTTTTCAATACTGTCATTGCAGAAATAAGAAAGAGGAAAGGTCTTCCGGCAGAGATTCCTAAAGTAGAGGACTTGGTAGAGTAATGGGAATTACGTCTTGCTTTCAACAGGCGCTTTTATCATGTTCCAGTCTATCCTGTTTACAAGGTCTTTAAGAACCCTCTTAAGTTCTTCAATGGCGTTTTCCCTGCCCAACTGACTAGCGTTCCAGGTTACAAAAGGCGGGTAGAAGCTTGCTTCCTTAAACTTGGGCTTCCCATCTACTATTTCGAACTTTATATATCCTACTTCCCTAAGGTAACAATTATCGTTTGGACAGAGAATATCTATCTCATTTAGCTCCTTCTTAAGGTATAAGAGCTTGAATTCAGAAGCGTTTTCTATTCTCCTGCCGCAGGGACAAATTAGAGTTGGGCTCATTTTCTTTTACTCTGTTTTAAGCCAGTCTTAAATTTTTCTCTGTTCTTTTTTAAATTAAAGTTTTTATACCCCGTTCTGAAAAAGAGGGTTTCGAGGTGATAGTAGAATGGCTGCTATACCCGCAACAGTGGGAGGAACGCCCGTTTTAATCCTCAAAGAAGGCAGTACGAGGACAAGAGGCAGGGAAGCGCAGAGAAACAATCTGAATGCTGCAATAGCCCTGTCTGAAATAGTTCGTTCTTCACTGGGCCCGAGGGGAATGGATAAGATGCTCGTCGACTCCCTCGGAGACGTTACGATAACCAACGATGGTGCGACAATTCTGAAGGAAATGGAGATAGAACACCCTGCCGCTAAGATGATGGTTGAAGTCGCTAAAAGCACTGACGTTGAAGCTGGCGATGGAACAACGTCAGCTGTCGTATTGGCAGGGGAGCTTCTGAAAAAAGCCGAAGAGCTTCTCGACATGGACGTTCACCCAACCATAATAGTAGACGGCTATAAAAGGGCTACGACTATGGCGCTCTCTTTCTTAAAAGAAATTGCTCAAGAAGTTAAGCCAACTGATAGGGAGGTTCTAAAGCAAATAGCCATGACTGCCTTGACGAGCAAGGTTGTAAGAGACTATGCTGAGCAGCTTGCAGACATCGCAGTGGAGGCTGTTCTGAGCGTTGCAAGAGAGGAAAACGGCAAGTACAACGTTAGGCTTGACGATATTAAGGTTGAGAAGAAGGCAGGCGGCTCCGTCATGGAGACCAAGCTTATTAGAGGCATTGTCTTAGACAAGGAAGTAGTTCACTCTGGCATGCCGAAGAAGATAGTTAATGCTAGGATCGCTATTTTAAACAGTCCGCTTGAAATAGAGAAGACAGAATTCGACGCTAAGATAAACATTGAGAGCCCTGAGCAGATTAGGGCATTCTTAGAGGAAGAACAGAGGATCCTTAAGAGCATGGTAGACAAGATCGTTGAGGCTGGTGCTAACGTAGTGCTCTGCCAGAAGGGTATTGACGACATTGCTCAACACTATCTTGCTAAAGCTGGTATACTCGCAGTCAGAAGGGTTAAAGAGTCCGATATTGAGAAAGCGTCGAAAGCAACTGGAGCCAGGATCGTCACCAATATCAACGAGCTATCTAAAGAAGACCTTGGCTACGCTGGCCTAGTCGAAGAGAGGAAGGTCGGAGAAGACAAATGGGTCTTCATAGAGCAGTGTAAAGACCCGAGGTCCGTAACCATACTGATAAGAGGCGGAACCGAGAAGATGGTTGACGAGGCCGATAGGGCTTTACACGATGCTCTTTGCGTTGTAAAGGACGTCGTCACCTATCCATACATTGTTGCTGGAGCAGGCGCTCCCGAAATAGAGGTGGCTATGAGGATTAGAAAGAAGGCTGAAACAATAGCTGGTAAAGAGCAGCTTGCAGTACTGAGGTTTGCAGACGCGCTTGAAGCAATACCGTCGGCTCTCGCAGAAAACGCTGGAATGGACCCAATAGACATAATCGCTGAGTTGAGAAAGAACCATGAGAGCGGCAACAAGTGGTATGGAATCGACGTTTACGCTAAGAAAACCGCTGACAGTTGGGCTAATAAAATCATAGAACCCCTCTTAGTGAAAGAGCAGATAGTGAAATCCGCCAGCGAGGCTGCAAGCATGATCCTGAGAATAGACGATGTAATCGCTGCAGGCAAGCTCAAAGAAAAAGAAAAGCCACCATCACCACCGTCTGAAGGATCAAGCGGAGAATTAGATTAACACTCTCTTTCTTTTTTACTATCTTTTTTCCAACTTTTGTAAGCGTTTAGACTTCTTTTAAATTAAGGATAGAAGAGGTTAAACTTAGATAGGAATGCGGCGCCCGGGATTTGAACCCGGGATTCCCAGCTTGGGGGGCTGGTTTTAGGGAAAGATTGTAAACCCGTCCTACCAGGCTAGACCAGCGCCGCAGCCACATTAATATGATTTCCCATCGAAATAAAAATTTTACTCAAATGCTTTAAAACACTAATTTAAAACGCCTTGTTTAAGAGGATTTATCCATGCTCTTTATTTTGCGTGAAAAAGGAAAACTTAAAAACGACTTTACTAACCTAATCTTAACGCGGTGGAAAGCGATGAATTCTCTGGCCTTGGGGATATTAATTCCCGGGATCTTGAGTTATGAGCTTCCACCATCTAAAAGGAGGGTTTAGGTTTTGAGTGTAGAAGCTACGGGTGCCCCCTTAAGAGTTTCCGAATTAGGTTTAATAAGGGGAGAGCGCGTCATACTCTCAAACATTAACTTCGTTCTAGATCACTCTGAAATACTGGGGGTGGTTTCTAACAGGATTGAGCCGGTTAACTATTTGTTTAGAATTCTACTTTTACTAGAGAATCCTTCCTCAGGTAGTATAGTATACTTTAATAATCCGTTGATTAAAAGGAGGGAGTTGATTAAGAAGATCGGGTTCTACTCTTGTCAAATGGATTTACTTGAAAGCTCTACCGTATTAGAGAATCTCCTGCTTTTAGCCTCTATGCACGGTTTGAAAAAGGAAAAAGCATTA
>JAFNJB010000053.1 GCA_017601245.1 Candidatus Brockarchaeota archaeon | reverse complement strand
AGCTGCCGAAGTATATTGTACCGTCGGAGCCTATGGATGGGGAGGAACGGACCCACCACCCAGTTTGATACTTCCATTTGAGAGTCCCGTCATGGTTTAGAGCATAGAGATAATTGTCAGAGCTGCCGAAGTATATTGTACCGTCGGAGCCTATGGATGGAGAGGAATAGACATAACCCCCAGTCTGATACTTCCATTTGAGGGTCCCGTCGGGGTTTAGAGCATAGAGATAATTGTCATTACTGCCGAAGTATATTGTACCGTCGGAGCCTATGGATGGAGAGGAATAGACATAACCCCCAGTCTGATACTTCCATTTGGTAGTGTTTGTTTGCGACCCGAGGTATGGTGACCTCCCTGTGTGTTGGGGGTCGTGCTTGAACATCGGCCACGGGGTGTCTGCAAGTCCGTCGGAGTTTGCGGAGGCCAGTTGGAAGGCGAGAATGAGGGATGCTGCGAGAATGGAAGCTAGGAGAATATTGATTGAAAAAATCTTCACAACCATTTTTCACCCACGCCAGCGGAGAAAAAGTTTTACAACCTATTTAAGGGTTTCGACGAACATTGTTTAAAAATTAATCCTATTCATGTTTTAAAAAAGCATTTAGGTAGAGGTTTGCTGCAGAACCGTGAGCCTTAGGTATCATCTCACTACCTATAACGTATATCATTGCGCCTGCTCAAGCCAGGCAAAACCTTTATCGTTATGTAAAGACTTAGTTCTACAATACAGTTAAAAATACTACTGAATGTTAAGTTTACCTTTTCATCTGGTTATAACCTTTTAAACCAGTTTCCAAAGTGTAATATTGAGTATTGGGTGTTAAGGAAGAGGTGGAGTTGCTCAGGAAGAGGGCAAAGGTTTTTCTAGAGACTTCTAAATATTTGGTTGAAAAGGGAGATTATGATGTGGCCGCTTTTAATGCAGAACAGGCTGCTCAACTCTACCTTAAATCTACATTGCTTGAAATAATTGGCGATTATCCCAGGACGCATTCCATAATATTTCTTCTAAAAGAACTGGAACGAACTTGTCTGGAAGAAGTCTCTAAATTCATAAAGGAGAATAAGAATGGCCTTCACATATTGGAGGATTCCTATTTAACTAGCAGATATTTCTATAAGTCATTCGACAAGGAAGATGCTGAATATTTGATTTCCTTAGCAGAAAAAGTGGTGATGTTTTGTGAGGACATTAGAAGCCGCTTGGGAAAGGGCTAAGTTATTAAGGAGCTGGCAGGATTGGACGAGTAAAATAGTTAGGGCCTCAAATAAAATATTAGGGGACAATCTATTTAACATCTATATTTTCGGAAGTCTGGTTAGAAATGAGGCGTTAGCGGGCTCAGACATTGACATTCTAATCGTGGCGAAAGAGCTTCCCAATTCTTTGATTGAAAGGGTTAAAATCAAAATGGATATTTTGGAAGAAGCCGGTCTACCACTTGTCCACCCTTTTGAAATACATTTAGTAAACGAAGACGAGGCGGAAATTTACTTAATCCACATCAAAGATGAATTCATCAAGATCCAGTGATTATCCCAATTCGAAACAAATACAGTAAGACTACATGCTGCTAAAGTAGGACGTCTAGGATCATCATTGTAATGAAGCCTATAATCATGAAGAGCATCGTGTCTTTCCCAAATCCGCCTGAATGAGCCTCAGGTATCATCTCACTACCTATAACGTATATCATTGCGCCTGCTCCGAAAGCTAAAAAGAAGGGCAGTAACCATTGGAAAACCTGTACTAGAAGAGCGCTAAGTAGAGCGCCAAATGGCTCAACGATTCCTGATAGCAATCCGAGTAATACTGCTTCCCTCCTACTCTTACCCAGCTTGACGAACGGGATGGAGACAGAGGCTCCTTCTGGAAAATCTTGAAGAGCTATGCCGGATGTTAAACCCCATGCGGCTTTAACGTTACCTGATCCAAAGACTACTCCAACAGAAAACCCCTCGGGCAGGTTGTGTAAGGTTACTGCAGTTATTATCTTCATAAGCCTCCCGGATTTCTCGTTTTCCCCAGCTGTCTTCAAAGGGTGTTCGTGTGGAATGAAGATGTCAGAGCCGTACATAAGCAGAGACCCTGTTAGAAAACCAATGCTCGCTATGACTATTCCACCCATTTCTAATGCGGGCTGGAGAAGGCTGAAGAATGAAGCAGCCATCATTATCCCTATTGAAAAACCGAAGAAACAGTCTAACTTCCTTCCTGACAGGCTCGTCTTGATGAATGCTACCATCGCACCTGCTCCTGTCGCAGTTAAACAAACAACCCCGCCCAGGAGGGCATTCAGTAAGATTTCAAGCATGATTTGCTACAATAAAAAGGCATTTAAAAACTCTTGAATAACTATTGAAGACTGGAAGCAAGGTATTTGTTAGAAACCGATGTATCTGTCTTTGGATACGCCACATATTGGACATTTCTCAGGAGGTTCTTCTCCAACATAGGTGTGTCCACATACTGGGCATATCCAGACTTTCCCCTTGATAGGCCAGTCTTTATTCTGGTCGACATAGCCCTTGGCTTCCCTGTATAATTGCGCGTGTATCTTCTCAGCTTCATAAGCCCATTTAAAGCTCAGCTCAGCAGCCTTCTCTCCTTGAAACTTTGCGACCTCAATGTAGGTTGGGTACATTTCGTTAACCTCGTATTCTTCACCCATTATTCCAAGCTCAAGGTTTTTCGAAGTGTTTCCTGGACCCGCTGGAGTGCCGGAGGCAACTTTAAAGTCTTCCTTATAATTCTTCAACTTATCGTAGTGATTCCTCGCGTGGACGAATTCTGCAAAGGCTATTGCCTTAAAGAGCCTTGCAACATTGGGTAACTTCTCTTTTTCAGCGACGTCGGCAAACACCAGATACCTCATGTGAGCCATCGATTCCCCGCTGAAAGCATTAAGGAGGAGGTCTCTCGTAGTTGGTCTAATACTCATTGCGGCATCGAAAAATGAAAGATGATAACTAATTTTTAAGCATTTTCCGAAAAAATAAGCAATAGGATATTTTTAATAATATCTGTTAAAAACCTTAGAACAGATTCTGCATTTAACAATATCTACAGTAGGGTTAATCTTTTCATGCATACTGCAGAAATATTTCTTAGACATGAAGTATGATGCTATTTTATCTATTTCCTCTTGAATCCTATAGCCTCTAATTTTTCCTCTAATAATTTTCTCAGCAAGACTCTCTATCAGATTAGTTACATCTAAGAAATCAGTCATTTTTACGAGCACCCCCCTCTCAGAATTCAGGTATCTGGAAATTGCTGAACGCGATAATCCCAGAATTTCTGCGGCCTCTTTTTCATACATACCCTTTTCTACCAGTTTACTCGCAAGAGTTCGCCTAACCGATGGGACGACATACCTGTATGTTAACTCGAATACGTCTTCCACTTTTCAAAGCACCATTATCTTTCTCCTTACTTCCTCAGGATTGTTGACTACTTCTGTTAAATCCTCAACAATCTCAAGCGAGCCAAGGTACTCGTTATTCTCATTCTTCACCGGTACTAATAACACTCTTATTATCCTATCTCCGCTCCTAGTCCAGAACTCTCTGTATCCAGCTTTCCCATGCTTGACATCATCAACGTTCTTCCTAACAACGCTTTCAAGCCTAGGAGGATGGCAATATTCCAGTCTTCTTCCGATTATCGTCTTGGTCCTGACGAAGCCCTTGTGGAAAAAGCTTTGAGTGAAGAACCTTACTCTATCGTTTTTATCGGCAAAGGTTATTTCAAGCGGTAGAGAATTTAAGACAGCTGTGAGTTCATTGATATTCAGGAAGCCAGTATTCAAATCGATATCTTCTTTACCCGTTATTTTGTAAGTGTCAGGCTCAATGCCGTGAAAAGCAACCATTGTCCTAAATTCTGGAGGAAGCCTATCCATCTGCTCGCTGTTAACCTTCACTTCCAATTCGTATGGCAATACTGGCTTTGCATCAGTACGCCATTCTTCCTCAATGCTCACTAAATAGCCTAGATTTTTAGAAATCTCGGCAATAGCAGCCCACTCTCCTTCATTAAGCAGAGCATATAATGCTGGGAATAGAATCTTGTTCTCCCTGAAAACAAGCTCCGAAGCCTCCCTAGCTACTTCTAGAGCCCTCTCTGCAACCTCGTTAACCATAGAACGGTAGGAAGGTTTATCAGCTTTCTGTATTGACTCCAATAATCCTCTAAGCTTAATTCTTACCTGATCTTCTCTACCCCATAAAACCCTGGGTACAGCTGAAATCCCACGCCTCTCCAAATATGGGAATAAAAGCATCTGTATTTTCCTGTAATGAAGCCTGATCTTAGAAAGCTCGAATAAAGCATCTTTCAGTTTAAAAAACCCTTCTTCAACCTGTTTTTCATTCTCAGCTTTAAGCAGAATCGAAACATATAGTTCGATGGCCTCCGACTGCTTAAGTATCCAATCATTCTCTTTCATAAGTATATCTAAAGGATGACCTTTGGGAATATCCTTGAGCTCCCTTGGTTGAAGCTGTTCTCTGAAAAGCGCTACATGAAGATCACATAGTTTTAATATTTCCTCTAGTGGAATGCCCTCTTTAACTAACTGCTGTTCTATCAAAGGTATTTCATGAGGAGAAACTTTAGAAAGAATATTTTCAAAATTCCTCTTAATCTCTTCAATATCTCTACCGCGGTGTACTTCCTTCAATATATTCTTAAGCGCTTCAATTATTTCTCTTCGATCAACGTTTTCAGTTGACATGTGTCAATTTTTTTAGCAAATCGCATTTAAACATTTCCCGAAATCTAAAAGCTTCTCGAAAAGGCTAAAAAGAAGGATGAAGAGAGATTTATCATGAATGTTCAGGAGGCGATTGAAATAAGAAGGGCATATCGTGCTATTGAACCAATAGATATTACAGAAGATCTAATTAAAGACTTGGCTTACCATGCTTCTCTAGCACCCTCTTGTTATAATAACCAGCCTTGGAGATTCGTCTTCGTTAAAAACCCTGAGAAGCTTAGAGAAATTCATAATGCATTGTCTAGTGGAAACGATTGGGCGAAAAAAGCCTCTATGATCATCGCTGTATATTCTGAGAAGGAATATGATTGCATCATAGGTGAGCGAGAATACTATCTCTTCGATACTGGAATTGCTGTAGCATTTATGATTCTAAGAGCAACGGAGCTTAAAATGGTGGCTCACCCCATTGCCGGATACGATCCTGAGAAAGTTAAAAGGATTCTGGAAATTCCGGAGAACGCTATTCTAATTACTTTAATCGTAGTGGGAAAGCATTCTGAAGAAGCCACCAGTAACCTTTCAAGTAAGCAGAGAGAAGCAGAATTGAAAAGACCTCCGAGAAAGAGTTTTGAAGAGTTTGCCAGGGTTATTTAAGAGTAACCATGCTATATTTAATGATGATGTTCACGTACAATGTTATTTCTTCCATCTAATTTCGCCAGATACTTTCCCATATTTCTATTGAATTCTTCCTGGCAATGTTTCGAACAGAAATATATAACGTACTCTCCATGTTCCAATTTACCGTATGCGTCTTCAGGGGAAACCGTCATTCCGCATACTGGATCTATCACAATATGCTTCTTCTCCTTTAAGCCAGTTACTTTAGGCTCATATTTTTTCAGTGTTTGACTATTTAATGCTACGATTATCGTACTTAAAGACATTATTAACGCACCCATTGCTGGTGGCAAGAGGATGCCATAACCGTATAGGACTCCTGCCGCCAGGGGTATGGTGACCGTGTTGTAGCATGTTGCCCACAAGAGGTTTTGAAGCATCTTTGCATAGGTCTTTCTGGAGAGGTTGATGGTCTTCACAACATCTCTAGGGTCGTTTCTAACAAGTATTATGTCAGCACTCTCTATGGCGACATCGGTTCCAGCACCTATCGCTATCCCAACATCAGCTGTAATGAGGGCAGGCGCATCGTTTATTCCATCCCCCACCATCGCGACCCTGAGGCCCTTCTCTTTCAATAGCCTTATTTTACCAGCCTTCTCATCGGGAAGAACACGTGCAAAGTAATCATCTATCTTAAGTTCACCTGCAACCCATTTAGCAACTTCTTCAGAATCGCCCGTAAGCATGTAGACATTTAAGCCTAGCTTCTTAAGCATCTCCACAGCCTCGTAGGATTCTTCCCTCACCCTATCGGAGAGGGCGAATACACCAGCGGGTTTCCCATCTACGATTGTGAAGACGAGAGTCTTTCCCTGGTTCTGAAGCTTCACAACCCTATTGTCAACCAGTTTAATCCCCATTTCCTCAAGCACGCTTTGACTTCCAACAAGTATCTCTCTCCCATTAACTTTTCCATAAGCGCCTCTACCGGGTAGAGCCTTAAACTCGTCGGCTTTTAAAAACTCTACGCCCCTCCTCCTAGCGTATCTGACTATTGCCTTAGCGATTACGTGTTCAGAATTCGATTCGACGCTTGCAGTCAAGCTTAGAAGCTCGTCTTCAGGAATAAAAGCGATTACATCACTCACTTCAAAGCTTCCTCGAGTTAATGTCCCAGTCTTATCGAAAACCACTGTGTTTACATCCTTTATGGCTTCGAAAGCCCTCCTATCCCTTATAAGGACCCCGTTTCTCGACATTATCGTTGTTGAAAGCGCAACCACCAACGGGATAGCTAAACCGAGCGCGTGTGGGCAAGCAATAACAAGTACCGTCACCATTCTTTCAAGAGCGAAATCCGCATTTTCCAGCAAGAACCATACGGAGAAAGTTATTATACCCGCTGTAAGCGCCAGATAGAACAATAGGGCTGCAGCCCTATTCGCTAAATCCTGCGTCCTAGACCTGCTTTCCTGAGCCTGCTTGACAAGCCTGATGACCTGTGCTAAATAGGTTTCTTCTCCCGTATGCTCGATCCTTATCTTAAGAATGCCTTCGCTGTTTATTGAGCCGCCTATCACCTTATCCCCCACTCCTTTGCGTATAGGCTTAGACTCTCCTGTTAACAGTGCCTCATTAACGAAGGATTCTCCCTCAACCACCATACCGTCTGAGGGTATTTTCTCACCTGGCTTCACAAGAACGATGTCGCCAACCTTCAGTTCTGAAACGGGTATGTCGCTTACTCTACTGTTCTCGATCCTGTGGGCTATTGTAGGCATTGTTTTAACAAGCTCATCTAGAGCTCTAGATGCTCCCAAAATGCTCTTCGCCTCCATCCAGTGTCCAAGGAGCATGATGTCTATGAGTGTGACAAGCTCCCAGAAGAAGTCTCTCCCCCTCGCCATTAAGACAGCCCCTGAAGAATATATGAATGCTATTGAGATTGCTGTTCCAACCAAGGTCATCATCCCGGGTTGCCGCTTCCTAATCTCATCTATTAAGCCTCTTAGGAAAGGACTCCCGGAGTAAAAATAGATTATTAAAGACAATGTGAACAGCATCTCTCTTTGAAAAGGAGGCTTAAAACTGAATCCAAACCACTCCTGGATCATATCAGACAGTATTAGCACTGGAATCGTCAATATTGAAGAAACTAACAGCTTTCTCTTAAATTCGGAAGCATGGTGAGCATGTCCGTGGCCAGAATGCTCCATATGCTCTATAACAGGCTTATATTCGTTCAATCGTCTAGAGTTAACCTATGACTATGATATTAAGCCTTATACGAAAAATATGAAGCCTGTAAGTCATAGGATTAGACCTTGAAATAGAAACATTTAAACTACCTAGAATAATCCCTAGACTCTGTTTATGAGCCTGAAGACTGAGCCAAAAATAAAGGAGAAAAGATGGTCTCCGAAGCTTGAGGAAGAACTTCTCGAAATCTGGGAAAAAGAAGGATTGTACAGATTCGACCCCAATAAGCCGGGGGAGATATATACCATAGATACTCCTCCACCTTACATTTCAGCTAAGTGGCACGTCGGCGGAGCCGCCCATTACGTTGGAATAGACATGGTCGCAAGGTATAAGAGGCTTCTAGGATACAATGTTCACTTCCCAATCGGCTGGGATAGGAACGGTCTGCCAGTTGAAGTCATGGTTGAAAAACAGTTCAACATCATGGTAAAGGAAGTAGATAGAGAGCATTTCATCAATCTCTGCAAGCAGACTCTAGACCAGGTTGAGGCAGAAGTTATCAAACAAGCTAAAAGACTGGGTTTAAGCAGCGAATTCGAAAACATGTATAGGACTGATTCTCCGGAATACAGGAGCCTCACTCAAGAGACTTTCATAGAATTGTGGAAGAGAGGCCTAATCTACGAGGCTAAGAGGCCTACAAACTGGTGTCCCCGGTGTGGAACTGCGATAGCGGATGCTGAAGTAGAATACATAGAGATCCCTTCCAAACTGTATTACATTGTTTTCAAAGTCAAGGAGACTGGTGAAGACGTTCAGATAGCTACAACAAGGCCTGAGTTACTAGCCGGTTGCGACGCGGTCATATTCAATCCTGAAGACGAGAGGTACGTTAGGCTAGAGGGTAAGACGATGATAGTGCCGATTTACGGCAAGGAGGTTAAGGTTATTCCCAATAGTTATGCTAAGCCGGATTTCGGGACAGGGCTTGTGATGATATGCAGCTATGGAGATACTTCCGATATAAGGTTATTCAGAGAACTAGGCCTGAAGCCCACTAGGGTTATAGATGAGAACGCTATCATGACTGAGGAATCTGGCTTCCTCAAGGGTCTGAGGGTTGATGAAGCTAAGAAGAGGATTGTAGAAGAACTTTCAAAGAGAGGGCTACTTGCAAAGTCTGAGGATATTATTCAAAGAGTACCTGTCTGTTGGAGGTGCCGGACGAGACTAGAATTTGTAGAAATGAGCGAGCTCTATCTTAAGCAGGAGGAGTTCGTCGAGCAAGTTAGAGAAGCATCTGATAAAATGATTTTCTACCCTGAATCTATGAGGCAAATCCTTATTGATTGGATTAACAGCATCAGAGGAGACTGGCCCATTTCCAGGAGGAGATACTACGCTACGGAAGTACCGCTCTGGTATTGTAAGAAATGTGGGGAACCATACGTTCCTAAACCTGGAAGGTACTATAGGCCTTGGAAAGAGCAACCAGGCGATGATGCTAAATGCTCTAAATGCGGCGGGACTGATTTCCAAGGCGACACTAGAGTCCTAGACACGTGGATGGACTCCAGCATATCTCAACTTTACGTAACCGGATATAAGAGAAACGAGGAGCTTTTCAGAAAGTCCTGGATATGTTCTCTAAGGCCGCAGGGCTACGAGATAATAAGGACCTGGCTATACTATTCGATTCTGAGGACGATACAGCTAGTTGGCACGCCACCATTCAAGGAAGTGAGGATAAGCGGTCTCGGTCTTGATGAGAAGGGTGAAGCGATGCATAAATCTAAGGGGAACGTGATCTATCCAGATGAATACCTCGAGGAATATGGTGCTGACGCTTTCAGGTTCTGGGCTGCCTCCGAAGCCAAACTCGGCTCCAACTACCGTTTCTCGGAGGAGAAGATTAAGGCTGCGAGGCTATTTCTCACCAAGCTCTGGAATATCAGTAGGTTCATATCATCATTCGAATATGTGGAAAAGAAACCAGAGCTCTGCCTATTAGATAAGATTGCGTTAAGCGAGTTGAAAAGAGTCCTTGAAGAGGCTAAGAAAGACTATGACTCCCTAGATTTTTACGGACCCTCTAACCTATTGAGGAATTATATTTGGAACTTTTTCGCAGACCACTATTTAGAAGCCGTTAAGCCAAGGGCTTATTTAACGGGAAGCATGGGAGAGGCTGTTTCAGCGTGGTATACTCTACACAGGGTTTTAAGGACTTGTTTGATTAGTCTTTCTCCAATAATACCATTCATAACAGATTATTTGTTTAGAAACATTTACGGCGAATCTGTGATGAATCAGTCTTTTCCAAGCCTAGACGATGTTGAAACCATAGACAGCGATTTGACAACCCTATTCATGAATGTGAATTCAGCTGTTTGGAAGCTTAAAAAGAAGCTTAACATCCCCCTGAATGAGAAAATAAACTATAGAATATACTTGCCCGAGAAGTTAAGGGGCTTAGAGTCTGATTTAACTAGGATGCATAAGATTGAAGTTAGCTACGAGGAGCCTGAATCGGGGTCTGAAGAGGTCGGAGGCTTCTTCTTCAAGAAGCTCTAGGTCAGTTTGAAATGATTTCTTCAAGCCGTTTAACACAATTACTCAAATCTTCAACGTTGTCAATATTTGCGAATTCTATTGAAACATAACCGTTGTAGAAAGCTAGACGGAGAGTATTAAACACTTTTTTAAAAAAGCCCTTTTCAGGATTGTTTAAACTGTTCTGGCTAACGGTCACGTGATTGACTAGGGGTGCGAGCTTCTCGACAACTTTATCGTCTATATTCTTAGCATCCTTAATGTTCAAAGTTAATCCTATGCTTTCAGAACCTATGTCTTCAATCATACCCATAAGCCTCTCCAATTTCAGATAAGCAGACTCATTAGTATCTATACTGATCTTCACATTATTCTTCTCCACCGCTGAGAGAAGGTTAAGCAGATTCCTGTAAAGGAGGTTGAAATCTTTTTCAGCATACTCCCCACCCTTCTCGGGTATAGCTTTCAATCTTAAAATCCTGCATCCGTTTTCCCCGCAGAACCTTATCCAGTTTTTAACCTCGTTCAAGTATTTCTCATTGCTCTTAACATCGCCCCCCAAAAGGTTTAGTCTGAGGGCTAAAGCAACTATGTTACCTCCATTCTCCCTTAAAATATTGAAGATCTGTTGAATATGCTCTCTGTTTTTAACGCTCCTCTCATCGAGTTCAACGTTCTTAAAGCCCATTCCAACTAGCTTTACCAGAAGCTGTTCTAGACCACCCTCTTCAGAAGCTAATTTGTTAAGGTTTAGAGTATTAATACAAATGTTCAACCGGTTTCCCCACACCTAACAAATCTCCACCCTGATACCTAGCATTTTTCTCCCCGTTTACACTTGCTCCAAAGAATCTTTACGTCTTCTAGCTTTGGCACTAATAGTGCTACGCCAAGAGCCGTATTTGAAAGTTCTTTCTTGTTTTCCATTTTTCCGAGTCTGGGAAATCTACGCAGTACTCTTATTTTAAGTTTTTCCCAAGGACAATTCCTATAGGATGTATGCAAAAGTACCTTTTGAAGTATCTTCAACCACTACTCCAACTTTATTGAGTTCCTCCCTGATCCTGTCGGCAAGCCTATAGTCCCCTGATGATCTTGCTGCACTCCTAATATCTAACAGTATTTCAACTAGCCTCTTCTCCCTTTCCGTAGCCCTCTCAACACCGCTCTGGAAGAACCCGAGCATTCTCCAGAGCCTTAAAAATCCCCCTAGGAACCTTCTTGAAACACTCCCCCTATTGATATCTTCAATAATCCGGTTTGCAGCATCCATGAGTGTTGCAATAGCCCTTGGCGTGTTGAAATCGTTTGCAAGATGGTTTAAAACCTCTTCCTCGAGTTCCCCAGCCTCCTCATCCCCATTGCCCTCGCCCATCCTGAGGATTATCTTCCTAACTTTGTCAAGCCCCTTCTTGGCTGATTCCAGAGCCTGCTCGCTGTAGTCTAGTGGACTACGGTAATGTGTAGAGAGGATGTAGAACCTGAGAGTGTCTGCATCGAACCTTCTTAAAGCTTCTTCAATAGTCACGTAGTTACCAAGGGATTTGGACATTTTCTCTCCCTTAACCGTTAAAGGCCCGTGGTGCATCCATATGTTCACAAACCTTTTACCAGTTAAAGCCTCGGACTGAGCCCTCTCATTCTCATGGTGTGGGAATATCAAGTCCATGCCACCAGCGTGAATATCGATGGTCTCCCCCAGGTATTTCATGCTCATCGTTGAACACTCTATATGCCAGCCTGGACGTCCCCTCCCCCATGGGCTTTCCCAATAGACCTCACCGGGCTTGGCTGATTTCCATAGGGAGAAGTCTAACGGGTCCTTTTTATTCTCACCGGGCTCGATTCTGGCACCGGCAATAATCCTTTCCAACGACTGGCCTGAGAGCTCCCCATAGCCCTGGTACTTCCTCACCGAGAAATAGACATCTCCTCCAGACTCATACGCATACCCCTTCTCCACGAGCTTGCTTACAAAGCTGATTATGTCTGGAATATGGTCAGTAACCCTAGGATTGAAAGTGGGATGTTTTATTCCAAGCCTCAAAGTATCTATGAAGTATTTAACCGTGTATTGAAGAGCAATCTCGCTTGCAGGCCTATTCTCCTCCTTAGCCCTGTTTATTATCTTATCGTCGATATCAGTAATATTTCTAACCATTATCACCTTGTAGCCCAAATATTCCAGGAACCTGCGGAAAGAATCGTAGACTATCTCCGCTCTAGCGTGGCCCAGGTGGGCAACATCATAAACAGTGGGGCCGCAGACATACATCCGTACTTCCCCAGGGTGTACAGGATTTAGCTTCTCAACTCTCCTAGTCAAAGTGTTGTAGATGAAGATGTCCCTGGGTTTACTCGATTGCTTCATGACCATGCCCACCCCCTTATTTTTCTTTTAAGTATTCCGTAATCCTTCTCCTCTCTCTAACTTTCTTCAAAAGCCAGCTTTCTTTCAAAACAAGTTGCCAAGGTGTCTTAAGCCTTCTCATAACATATGCTAGCGTATTTTCTAGACTATCGAACTTAACCGGCTTGCCTGCTAGAGCCTTTCTTACGTTCTCTCTGACCAGCCATACTCCAGCAGGCAGGAGGTACCCTGGTCCTGCTTCTCTCAACACAAGTACTGAAGCCTGTCTTCTAATACTATTGAGGTACTCTGCGACTGCGAGCCTCGCAGCATAGTAGCAGCCACCTATTCTCGCATAGGTTGTTCTACCCTCGATATCTTCGTAATCAGAGCCTATTGCGATTTTTTCATCACCACCTACATTCCAAACCGAGCCCGGATGGAATATTTCTATGAATTCGTAAGACCATTTCCCGGGCATTAAGACTACTATAAACCTGTTATCGATATGCTCAGATTCATATACGGCATATTCGTCAACCTCCGGGTTACCTCTAATCTTCTCAAGCATTCTCTCAGCCAGCGTACTGTCTACGGCAGTTATGCTCCACCTGGTGGGAACAAGCCTCCTCTTCTTACCTATTCCAAACATCGCAACGCTGAAAGCCTTCTGTATTGTTGAAACAGGTACTCCAAGAGAGTAAAGGTAATAGATAGCATCAGATGCTTTCAAATCCTCATCGTAATATGCTTTCTCAATGAAGCGGTTAACCTTAATGTTCCCAGCCTCGATCTTTTCAATAGGCCCATAGGGGCCAAAGGGTTGAGCATCCTCATCCAACAATATCCTAGCCCGGACCGGTTTTGAAAACTCTACATACGCTTCAATAGGCTGGCTTGCCATAGCTATTTCTTGAGTAAGCTGGAAAAGCCTACCGGCTTCCCAGGGCCTGTAAGCATTCACTCTGAATATCCCCCTCACCAGGCTCGACCTATATTCGACGAGTTTCTCAAGGTCTATGCTCCACCAGGACTCTGGATAGTCTAGAATTCTAGTATCTCCGAAATACGGCGGTATCATTGGGCCGACTCCAACCTTTGGATAGCCGATTCTACCCACGAATACCCCGGGTGGAGAAGAACCATCTAGCACCGTCTTGTTTTCAAGCTTTACGACAGGCTGCAGCTTACTGTATCTCAAAAGTATTGGGCACTGTTTTCTCCCGCAAAGAGCACGTGAGCCTAAGCAGTATATGCATTGACTACCCCTTACAGCCCGAAGCTCTACGCCTTCACTACCCCATAAAGACTGGGGATTATTCAATAGGTATTCTCCTACCACGCTTCCTCTTCATCAAAATTATTTCAAGAATACCATTGGAATACCTTGCCCTAGCAGAGTCTTCCTCAACCTTCGTTGGAAGCGGTATTCTAACACTGTAGTAGAGCGGTTTCCCCCCGGACAGTCTCCTAACAGTCGGAGTTATTTTCTTGCAAACGCCCTCGACTACTATTGAGTCTTCATGAAGCGTCAATTTAATATCCTCTTTTTCAACACCCGGAAGGTCTACGCTTATCCTTATTTCTTCCTCTCTTTCAACGATATTGTAGAGGGGTTCGATACACCCCATTGCTCTCACCCTATACTTCTTAAAATCTTCTTCGAAAAGCCTCCTGGCCTCCTCCACGATCCTTTCAAAATCCTCCATTCATGCCACACCTCCTACACGAGCTGTTCTGCAATAGGCTGTACTTGCCTCATTCTCCTTATCTCATCATCAGTCCTCCTCATTAACTCTCTATACTGCATTCTTATCTCCTCGGCTGAAGCGATTAGAGAATCTACTTCAACCTTTTCCAGGCCTATTTGTGGCAGTATCGTTAGAACCTTCGCCGCCGAACCCGGATCAGGGTAATTCAGATAGGATTGGACGAATAATCCCAAGCCGGTTATCCCAAGTCTCTCAAGTTTCCTCAATATGAGCGCTTTAGGACCGAAGATGAAACCGTCGCTTAACAATTCAACATTCTTCATCTTGGACAATATGGATAACGCTTCCTCGTTTGTAGGTATTCCATAGACTTTCGGGTCGCTTACATCTATCCTGTAAGGGTCAGGTATTCCACCCAGGCTTAGAAAAAGCCTTGGATTCTTAGACTTTACCCAGTTGACAATCTCGTCGACGATCTCGTAAACCCCCCTTTGGGGTATTGGAAGCTCCGACCTCAGAATGTAAACGTTGTCCTTATAGTATATTTCGAAGACATCACTCATCTTCCCGTCTCTTATTATTAAAACAGGCGGGAATTCTTGCGTTTGAAGATAACCCGTCTTCTTAAAGCCGAGTTTAGCAAGGTAGTGAGTAAGAGATATTGTTCCAACAAGTCCAATATCCGGAAGCCCTTCGAGTATTATCGGTCTTTCAGAATCTGTTTTAACTTCTTCAATAATCACGCTTTTTCCAACCATTTCAACCTATGGATATATTCCCTGGGATGGATAAAAGCTTTAGCCTAATCAATTTTTAGGTTCAGCATGAATAATTACTTCAACATCGCCTAGTTTTTTCTTGATCGAATCTTCTAGACGTGAAACTGTTTCATGAGCTTCCATCATGCTCGTCTCCCCATCCATGCTTACTGCAAGTTCAACCCTCTTTAAACCATAGTGATCTTGGAATACCAGTATTCTATTTACCCCTTCAATGTTTTTGAAACGGGCAGTTTCCTCTTCGACAATATCCTTAACGCTCTGGTATAGTTTAGAGCCTGAACCTACTGTCTCAACTATTTTTAAAGGCGGATTGACAGTTTCGAGATGTACCATTACACTACCTACGTTTCCAACATTTTCCAAAATCCTCTTCTCTATCTCGTCGGCGATCTTATGCGCATCTGAAAGACTCATATTATTGGATACTTCTACATGTAAGGATACTAAAAGCCCATCGCCCGATTTCGACAAGGTTATTTCATGAACGTTTGAAACTCCTTCTACACTTAAGGCAGAATCTCTTATTAGCCCGTAGAGACTACTCGAAGCCTTAGGTATCATTTGGACCCTGACAACGACACTACCACCCAAGTCTTCCGAAATCCTGTTTTCAATCCTCCTTATAGACTTATGCATTTTAGAGAAATTATTATCTGTTGAAACCAGTGCACCTATGTCAACGTATGTCTTCCTATCGACCCTCCTAACGTTAAGATAGGAAACCCCTTCTCTGCCATACTCCTCCTCTAGGATTTGCCTAATCCTCTTCACCGTGCTTGGAGAAACAGCATCTGTCAACTCCAATCCGGTTTCATAGAGCAGTTTAATGCTAAGGTAAGCCATTGTCGCAGATAGAACTAGCCCGGCTACGGCATCAGCCTGCGCAATGTTTAAGAAACCTGCTGAGAAGAAGCCTGCAATAGCAATCAATGTATCGAAGAAGTCTGCGAGAGAGTGTAATAAACCCGCTTTAACACTCGTTTCACTTTTAGATGCTTTTGAAAGAACCGTTATCCTAGCGAAGTCTACAATAAGCGTATAGGCTAAGGCTAAGAACCCTATCGCGTCAAGATACACCCGCGAGGGGTTGACAAGCCCGTTCAAGCTCCTGAACATGAGGTATGCAACCAGGTAGAGTAATGCTATTCCACTGGTAAATGAACCCAGGGTCTTAACCCTGCTATGGCCATAAGTATGGCTCTCATCCGCAGGCTTGATGCTAATCTTATAGGTTGCGAGAATCATCACCGTTATCATGAAATCGTAAAGAGCATGTATCCCATCGCCTAAGATTGCCAGGCTATTGGTTACGACGCCTGCAGAGATTTCGAGAAGCATCACCGAGCCTATTAGACACGTAGAAAACAGCTGTGCTCTCAGTATCCTCTTCTCCTCAGCACTACTCAAAGCTTGCTTGTTACGTGAGGCTTTTGAAAAGATGCTTTTAAGCTTGTTGTTAAAAAATTTAAAAACTATAAACGAGTCTAAAGCTAACTCCTAAATATGTTTCCAACCGGGGACGAGACCGAGCGCTATACACACCCCATCGTCACATATATGTTAATAGGCATCAACTTTGGTGTTTTCCTATTGGAATACTCGGACCCATGGACTTATGAGATTATGATACGGCGCTACGGTTTTATACCGAGGCTTCTTCTAACAAATCCCCTGGAGGGGTTTTTCAGAATGTTGACGTCAATGTTCCTACACGCGGATATTATGCATATCTTTGGCAACATGGTTTTCCTATACATTTTCGGCGATAACGTTGAAGACAGGATGGGACATGGCAAGTTCTTCATTTTTTACATAATCTTTGGAATAGTTGCTGACATTGCGCATTTTCTAATAGACCCTTCTTCAACAATCCCAGCTATAGGAGCTTCTGGAGCCATATCCGGGGTTATGGGAGCTTACATGGTCATGTTTCCCTTATCCAGAGTCAGGGTTTTCTACCGTTTTTTCATGGTGAGGCTCCCTGCTGTTGTCTACTTAGGCTTCTGGTTTATCCTACAGCTTTTAGAAAGCATGCTCCCAGGCTACACGGGCATTGCATACTGGGCCCATATAGGCGGATTTCTAGCCGGCATGTTAGTAGCGCCGTTCTTCAGAAAGAAACGCAAGCGTCAGGCTTTAACTTATTACTATTATTACAACGTTTAGGTTCAACATATCCTTGGAAGAGGTATTCCCTGAAGCATTGGCAGGCTCCTCAATCCGCCAGACCTCGTCTTAATCTTAACTTCTCCCTTCTTAGACTTGCCCAAGACTCTTCCTATTACACACGCGTCTCTACTGACTTCAAGATTCTTCAAAGACCTGACTGCCCTATCTGCATAGTCCTCTGGAGTGAATATTACAAGCCTACCTTCACAGCCTAGGTAAAAAGGCTCTATGCCGAGCACTTCGCAAAAACCTTGAACCTCTTCTTTCACGGGAATGGACTCTTCCTCAACCTCTATTGCAACCCTAGAGGATTCGGCAACCTCGTTGAGAGAAGTGGCTAAGCCACCCCTAGTAGGGTCTATCAACGTGTGAAAAATCACTTTTTTCTTAACAAGCGTTTCAAGAACGCTTGTTAAAGGAGCACAATCGCTGGAAACATCTACTTCAAACTGAAACTCGCCTCTTGCAGCTAATACTGCTGCACCATGGTCGCCGATACTACCGGTAACTATGATAACATCTCCAGGCTTAGCGTTTAACGTTGAGGATACAACTCCACGGTAGACTTTACCGATTCCAGAAGTATTTATGAAAATCTTATCGCAACCACCCTTCTCAACGACCTTAATATCTCCAGTTACTATTTTTACTCTCGCTTTTTCAGATGCTTCTCTAATGCTTTCTATTATTCTCATTAAGAAATCTCTCTCCAAGCCTTCCTCTATTATCAGTGAGAGGCTCAAATATTCCGGCTTAGCCCCCATTGTGACGAGGTCGTTAACAGTCCCGTTTACCGAGAGCATGCCTATGTCACAACCCTTTATCACAGGAGGCTTCATTACGAACGAATCCGTTGTGAAAGCGATCTTGCCATTAGGCGTTCTGAAAACAGCTTTGTCAACCCCTCTGCTTGCAACATTTATCCTAGTAGATATTTCCTTAATTAACTCGTGCATTAGCCTCCCGCCGGCACCATGTTCTAAGACTATCCTCCCATTCAATTTCTCTCAACCCTCATAGGACTATTCCTTGTTTGAGATTTCAACTCTTAATTAGAAATTAAGCTTTTTCTAGCAGATCCATCTATTACAACTCGTTGAATATTTGTCTAAAAAATAGAATAATTGTCTTGTAGAAATTATCTTTCCGGAGTTAAAATCGCAAATAGGCCTTAGTTTTAAAACCTAGTCAACCAATCATAAATGGTTTGACATATTTGCTGCTTTTCTTGTTCAAACTCTCCCATTGAAGGCCTGAGGGAGAACAATCCGTGGAAGCAATGGTCAGCCCCTTCAAAAATCCTCAATTCCTTAACTTGGGCGATTAGTTTTTCATAAAGCTCTTCAGCCCCCCTCGGTTCGACAAGCTCATCGTCAACTCCTTGAAGAATTAGAGTTGGAATATTTACTTTAGAAGCGAGTTTTAAACACGCTCTCCCCCCTACTTTACTCAGGTTGATTAAGTAGCGGAATGTAAATTCTTTCACGCAATTCTCATCGTTGAGAATACACTTGCCATCTTCGCTTTCTCTAAAACGCTGCGGCCAACCTCTTGAAACATCCCACTTTTTACTTGGCATGAAAACGCTGTATAAGGGAAACTTCCAAAGATCGGATAGTGGTGCAGGAATGCCCAGTAAACCCGTCTTAAGCCTTATGGCTGGAGCAACCAGTACTAGTCCAGCTAACTTTTCATAATATTCAGAACCATACCATAGAGCATACGAAGCTCCTAAACTGTGGCCTAGCATGTAAATTGGTTTTCGCCATTCATCCTTGAGTTGATTAACCATTTCATCTATGTCGTTTAATTGAATTCTAATGTCTTCGATATCTCCCCTTTCACCTCCGGAACGCCCATTGGACCTCAGGTCTAGGGTGAAAGTTAACACGTCTTTAGACGATAAGTAATTCCCCAAGTAGGCGAATTCTCCAGAGTGGCTGGAAGCACCATGTATACATACGAGTATCCTTTCAACTTTCTCAGGCAACCAGTATTGGTAGAATAGTTTTACACCATCGCTTGCTGTTAAATAACCACTGTCCATCTTCATCGAATCGATTTTGAAGTACACTGTTCTTAATAAGCCGTTCTTTCAAAGCGTTGCGAGCTACTCGTTTCCAGAATCAGCATAGAAATAAGCTGCACAAGTACCTTCCGATGAAACCATGCATGGACCTACAGGATTATCAGGTCTACATACTTTCTTATAGAGGCTGCACTCAAAAGGCTTCTTGCTTCCCCTGACGACTTCTCCGCATAAGCATCCCTTGGGCTTAACCGTTTCAACTGGTTTCAGACCATATTCTTCGACAGCGTCGAAATAAGCATACTCTTTCCTTAAGGCTAGGCCGCTCTCCCCTATTAAACCTAGGCCACGCCATTCGGAGTCAACCGGTTTAAAGACCTCCCTCATGATTCTTATTGCCTTAACATTCCCCTCATACCTAACCGTCCTAGAATACTCGTTCTCGACTTCTCTCCTGTTTTCAACTAGTTGCTTCAATATCATGTAAATTGCCTCCACGATGTCAACGGGTTCGAAGCCGGCTATAACGGCTGGGATACTGTGTTTCTCAACGAGCTCAACGTACGGTTTAATACCTATTATCGTGCTTACATGTCCTGGGAGGATCATACCATCTATCTCAAGATCATCTGCCTCCAGGAGCTTGTTTAAAGCCGGCGGTATCAGTTTGAAAAGGCTTATTAGCCTAAGGTTTCTAATGCCTCTGTTCACGCATTGGAGTATGGTTGAGGCGAAGAGGGGTGAAGTGGTTTCGAAACCTATCCCAGCCATGACGAATTCTTTTCCGGGTTCTCTCTCAGCTATTTTAAGAGCATCGTAAGGAGAGTAGATGACTCTCACGTCGAGCCCCTCGCCTTTGAGGCTCAACAGGCTCCTACCGTTCAACGGGACCCTCATCATATCCCCGAAAACCAATACGGCCTTGCCTTTTTCAGCTGCTTGAAAAACCATCGAGAAGCCGGAGTCCGGTGTAACACATATGGGACAGCCTGGACCAGAGATAAGGTCGAGACTATCTTTGAAAAGGGCTTTTAAACCATGTCTTGCAACAGCCATTGTGTGTGTTCCACAAACCTCCATTATCTTGACTTCTCTCCCAAGGCTTTCCAAAAACTCATTAGCTTTTTCAGCTATTCTAACAACCAGTTCCCTATCCCTATACTCGTGTATGAACCTCATTCTCTAAACATCTCCCTTAGCATCTCCAACATTTCCAGAGCGGCCTCCTGGTCTAAGACTTGTATGGCAAACCCCGCATGGACGATAACGTAGTCTCCTACTGAAACATTGTCGACAAGATCCAGCCTCACACTTCTACGAGCACCTCCGAAAGACACTATTGCTTCATCACCTTTTACTTCCTCGACTCTACCGGGTATGCCGAGGCACATATCAACCACCCGTCTTAAAACCCGTGGCTACGGCCTGTCCAAGAGATATTCCACCATCGTTGGTAGGTATTAAGTTATTGCAGAAGACTCTTAAGCCACGTTCCTCCATAGCCCTCTTAATCCTGGACGAGATTATCCTGTTTTGGAAAACGCCCCCGCTTAAAACAATGTTCTTAACTTCCTCTTCAAGCCTTATCGTCTCAGCAAGTTCAACTGTAAGCCTTACAATAGTCTCGTGGAACCGCGTGCTTATCTTACTCGCCGGAACGTTCTTCTTCAAATCTTCGATTATTGAAAGTATTATTGGCGCAGTATCCACAATGTATTCTCTCCCCCCAACTATGCTGAAGGGATAGCTCTCCTCAATACCGTCGGAAGCAACCATTTCAAGCATAATAGCAGGTTCTCCTTCAAAAGTCCTCTTTAAACACACTCCTAATAGTGCTGATACGGCGTCGAATAATCTACCTAAGCCGCAGGTCCTCGGCACGTTGATCCCTTTTTCAATCATCTTTTTCAAAAACGTCTTTATCCTATCTCCTATTCCAATATCGATTTTCAACGCATCTTCCCCCATCGCATCGTATAAATAGCTGAAAGCCATCCTAACGGGTTCTACAATCGCTTTTTCACCACCTGGCATTGGAACATATTTCAAATGCCCCCTCCTGAAATACTCCCCATTTCTGACTACTATGAATTCTGAGCCCCACAGGTTTCCATCATCCCCATATCCCGTACCGTCGAAAGCTATGCCTAAAACATCCTGGTTTAGAATCTTGTTTTCAGCCATTGCTGAAAGAATATGAGCATAGTGATGCTGTATGGGAATCTTATTGCCCTTCAGCGATAACCCTATCTGTGAAGAATAGTATCCGGGATGCAGATCATAGGCAATGGTCTTGTAATCTAGATTGAGAAGCCGCTTTAAACTCTTTACGGTCTCAACGTATCTTCTCCTGATGAAAATGTTTTCCAAATCACCCATGTACTGACTGAGGAATACCCTGCCCCTTTTCGCTATTGCAAAAGTATTATTCAAGTCAGCACCCATTGCTAAGACACCGTCAATATTCAATTCGACTTCAACAGGCTCCGGTACGAAACCCCTGCTCCTCCTAACTAGCCTTAACGAATCGTCTTGTACAAACCCAACGGAATCGTCTGCAAAGTTAACTATCCTACGGTTATACGTCAATATGTAATCCGCTATATTCCCAAGTTTTTCAAAAGCTTCTTCATCCCTAAAGATTATCGGCTCCTCTGAAACGTTTCCGCTCGTTAAGACTATTGCAGAAGGCTTAACCCCCCTCATGAGAATATGGTGTATTGGAGTATAAGGTAGGAAAACGCCCAGATACTTCATGCCGGGGGCGACTTCTTCCACAACCGGATTGGGCACTCTCTTCTTCGCGAGAATTATCGGAGCAGAATAGTGTAGAAGCCATTTTTTCTCAGAATCGCTGAGCTCGACTATACTCTCAGCCTCTTCAATATTCTTAACCATGATTGCAAAGGGCTTATTGCCTCTCTTCTTCCTCCTTCTCAATTCTAACACGACATCTCTATTGGTTGCATCGCAAGCTAAGTGGAATCCACCGTAGCCCTTAACCGCAACTATGAAGCCCTCGTTTATCAGTCTCGCAGCCTCCGAAATAGGGTTTGACACTCTCAACAACCCGTCTCTACCATATAGCTTAACACTAGGGCCACATGATCTACATGCATTCGGCTCAGCCTTAAACCTCCTATCCAACGGATCGGAATACTCCCTTACACATTCTCCGCACATTTCGAAAGATTTCATGCTTGTATTAACCCTGTCATAGGGTAGTTTCTCTAATATTGTAAAACGCGGGCCACAGTTTATACAGTTTATGAAGGGGTACAGATACCTCCTGTCAACTTGGTTAAAAAGCTCGTTTAAACAGTCTTGGCATACCGCTACATCGGGTGGGCAAAGGGTTTCCACTTCCCCATTAACAGTCTTCTCTACTTTGAATTCACCATAACCCTTTAAGGGAATTCTTTCATAAACCAGGTTTTTAACAATCGCTCTCGGCGGCTTCTCCGTCCTAAGCCTCTCTATGAATTTTAAACAATCGTCAAGCTTGCCCTCAACCTCGATTATAACACCATTCCCAGAGTTAAGAACAAACCCGTTTAAACCGAGTTCAGTAGCTATACGGTATACGAACGGCCTGTATCCGACGCCCTGCACTATACCGTTTACGTTAATCCTGTAGGCAACTACTTCTTCAGATTTCTGGTTGGACATCTATTTTTTACTGGAGGATTTTTCAATAGGATATAAATAGGTTTTCCGAATTAGCTTATGAGGAAAAAGTACTTTTCAGGGATTCGAAAAAACTGTTGAAAGAATTCAAACAGCCAGTATGCTGACCAATTCATATTTATCCTCGTCTATTTTCTTAATGCTACTACATGATTCCTCAATATCCAAATCAACTACCTTACCGTCTTTAAGACCCACGAGCCTATTCTTCTTACCTTCTATTGCCAGTTTCACAGCATGGTTTCCGAATAGACATGCGAGGTTCCTGGATCTTGCAGTAGGCACGCCCCCTCTTTGGATGTATCCTAAGACAGTCACTCTTAAGTCGTAACCAGTTAATCTCCTTAATTGTGAAGCCATTTGGAAGGGATCCCCCATGGCACCTTCAGCCTTCACTATTATGCTCGACTTCTTACCTATCTCTCCCATTTGCCTTATTCTCTTCCCAATTTCTTCTATTGAAATACGGTGTTCAGGTATTACTGCGAACTCGGCGCCTGAAGCCAAGGCAACCTCCAGCGCCAGGAAGCCGCGATTCCTACCCATGACTTCAACGATGAAAACCCTGTCGTATGTTACTGCGGTATCCCTAATCTTGTCTATTGCTTCCACTGCAGTATTCACTGCGCTGTCAAATCCTATCGTCTCATCTATTCCAGCGATATCGTTATCTATCGATGAGGCTATGACCGTGACAGGTATGCCACTCACCTTACTAAGACTTAAAGCCCCCCTCATGGACCCGTCTCCGCCTAGGGCAATAACCCAATCTACTTTCCAAGACTTCAGGTTCTCAGAGGCTTTTTCCAATCCCTCCGGAGTCTTGAATAAATCGCACCTGCTGGATTTTAGAATACTACCGCCAGTGTTTATTATCCCGCTAACATCCCTCGGAGTAAGGGGCCTGAACAGGTTTTCTATTAAACCTAAGAAGCCTTTTTCAACCCCTATTACTCTTAAACCTTGACCGGAGGCGGCTCTGACAACAGCCCTGATAGCAGCGTTCATACCGGGAGCGTCTCCTCCAGAGGTTACTACTGCGATGTTCATCACTATTCTTCCCCTAGCATAATGCGACATTGATAAAAGCTTAGCTGTACCGTCTTAAGTAGTCTTTAAATATGCGTTGGAGTCTTAATCTTCGTATTGAAGAACAACTCGGACCTCTTGGAGAAACTGGATGAAATTGCTAGAGAAGTCGAACCTGTTATTTACGAGGCGCTTTCCGAAAACGCTTCGCCAGAATTTCAAGAGGTTCTCCTATACCCTATTGAGACTGGCGGTAAGAGGATTCGGCCAGCGGTAGTTCTCTTAAGCTGTGAAGCAGCCGGTGGAGTGCCTGAGAAAGCCCTGAACGCTGCGGCAGCCATTGAACTAGTTCACAATTACACTCTGATTATAGATGATATAATCGACCACGGTGAGATTAGGAGAGGAAGACCCACGCTCTGGAAAAAATACGGGCTGACTATGGCCCTGCTCGCAGCCGTGCAATACAGAGAGGTTATTTCCGAGTTACTTTTAAAATCAGAGAATAGTAAGAGGCTACTCTCCATAGTCGACTATTACATAATGAGGCTTGTTGAAGGCGAGAGGCTTGACGTTCTCTTTGAACAATTCGGCAGGGAAGATGAGCCCTATGTGGTGGATCATAGAAGGACAAACGTCAGCTTTGAAGATTATATCAATATGATTACGAGGAAAACGTCGTCTTTATACGAGGCTAGTGCGATGATGGGTGCGGTCGAAGCCGGTGCTGAAGAGAGGGTTATTGAAGCGTTTAGGGAATTCGGCTTAAACCTTGGAATTTCATTTCAAATAGTCGACGACCTTCTAGACTTGTTTGGCTCCGCTTCTGAAACGGGCAAGCAAATTGGGAAAGACATAATCGAGCATAAACTTGGAAACATGCTAATACTCAAGGGTTTAGAAAGAATATACGGTGACGAGAAACAATTCTTCTTGAATGTTTTAAGGAGTAAACAAATTTCCAAAGAAGACTTAGAAAAAGCCTTGGAGATCCTTTTGAGAACTGGTGTTAGGGAGAATGCTATTAGAGAAGCATGGCTGTATGCAGAGAAAGCAAAATCATCATTGTCCATTATACCCGATTCTAAAGCTAAGAAGACCCTATTAGAACTAGCTGATTACGTTGTTTACCGGAATAAGTGAAAATGAGGCCTTTAGTAATTGTAAAGCTTGGTGGAAGCGCAATCACAATCAAAGACAAGCCCTTCACACCCAATATTCAAACAATAGAAGAAGTCTCAAGACAAGTATCCGAGTTACGTGGAGAATACCTGTTCATACTAGTACATGGAGGAGGCTCCTACGGCCATGTCGTTGCATCGGAATACCGTATTGCAGAGGGCTTTTTCCATCCAGATCAATTAATAGGCTTAACTAAAGTAAAATTAAGGATGAACGAGCTCACGCACCTAATACTAGCAAGTCTAGCATCTTACAATGTCCCAGCAGTCCCAGTTACTCCCGTAAGCTGTTTAACATGTTCATCTGGGAAGGTGGAGAAGTTTTTCACTGAGCCGCTTAGGATGATGCTCAACCTCGGTATAGTACCACTCTTACCCGGGGATGTGGCAATGGACTATTCTGAGAAAAGGTTTACCATAGTCTCGGGAGACCAGATTGCAGCTCGTCTTGCTGTCGAGCTTAATGCGATAAAACTAATTTACGGCACTGATGTCGACGGAGTATTCACTGGAGACCCGAAGCACGACCCTGGCGTAAGCTTAATACCAAGACTCACTAGAAGTATGGCTAAGAACTTGAGAGCATCGATAACGGCCGGTGACGTAACCGGGGGTATTTTCAAAAAGGTTGAAGAAGGGTTTAGTGCTGCCGAGAAGGGTGTTAGAGTTATAATTGGAAACCTGGTGAAGCCGGGGGCTTTAATCAGCATCGTTAGAGAAGAAGCAGGTGCAATGTACACTACGTTAGAACCTTAATAAGCTTTGAAAAAATCAAATATAGTAAAACACCCAGGATGAGCCCTCCAATTATCCATAGGGGTTGATTCTCAAAAACCCCCTTTATGAGAGATATTAAGACTGGGGTTATTCCCGCGATTATTGGTAGATACCCAGCTCCATTTATTGTTCTCTTCTCTTTGACAACTGGCTTACATACTTCGACCTCCCCCCTCCCAACTTCAAGATGGATTTTAAGTATCTCGGAGAGTATTGTCCTCCCGTCTTCAGTAATGCTGTAAAACTCCATGTTTCCAATCCTCCTCTTGGAGACAAGCCCACCCCTATTGAGAGTTTCCAAGTGGTGCTTTACTAATTGCCTGGAGTAACCGAGGCTCTTCGCCAGCGAGGTGACAGTACCATCCCCCTTCTTTGAAAGCTCCATCATTATCTTAACCCTATGAATATTTGCCGCAATCTCTATCATTCTAAGCCTTTCCAGATCTAACTGACTCCAATCTTCTCCCATAACGATTTTTAAGATACGTTTATTCTCTTAAGGGTTTATTCGAATCGGCGGAGTTTTCTAGGAAAGAAAAATTATTCCTTTTCAGCTATTAGCTTAAGGTCGATGGATTTATCCCCCCGTCTCAAAATCTCTATTCCGGTTATCCTCAATTTCATTTTCACACCCTTAGATTCGAAAACCATCCTTTTTGGATTAGAAGGAGAAACCTCCCTTGCCTCCTTTAGAAACTCTTCTAGGGGAATCAACTCGTTACCCCACTCAACAGCCTTGAATGGACGGCGGTCGCCGACCTCTTGGATCTTAAGCGTTAATTCAACCTCGTACTCTCCCCCAGCCCACCTTTTGAACATCCCTAGTATGATTGGAAAAGCCCCTTAAAGAATCTTTTTCAAAGAGAATGAAATAAAACCCCCTCTTAACCATAGCAGACTTTATCCTATCAATCGTTTTCCCCTCATCCTCTCCGGAGTATAAGAGGTGCGAAAAATCGCCGGGATGGTCAGTAGTGCCAAAGCCTTTTATCACCTTGCGGAAGCCTAAGGAGCTTAGGAAATTTATTAACAGCGACTCACTATACCTGGGCGAGGTATAGAAAACGCTTTCAACCTCAACATCCTTCCTCCCCGTCAGGTAGTCTATGTGCCACCTGGCCTTCTTAACCTTCTTCAAATGTCTTAAAACCCTCTTCTCGAAGCCACCCGGCCCCTTCGCTGACCCAACGTAGACATAACAGCCTGCCGGCAGCTCAGCCCTGGGTAGAGACCCTGGCTTAAACCTTATTCTCTTCTTAACCGATAGTACAAGAAGGTAGGAACCCTTCAAAACAATTCACGAGTCTACTAATGCTCTAAGTATACTACTTGCAGTATTTCGATTCGAAGACCATGGTTGCGTCATGGATACGCTTTTTCTCAAGCGTCTTCTTAAAGCCGTAGTTTGAGATATCACTGACATTTCCGCTTAAACCGTCTTCTCTAGCCTTCATCACCGCTCTGACAACGTCTATTATTACATTACCGGCATTCATACCATCGTTAGACCTCAGGTTAACGTTAATGATTATACTACTACCCATGAAGCCCGTTGCAGTGAACTGCAAGTAAGTAACCCTGTTGTTACCAAGGAAATCCACGTAATCCGTTGTTCCGGATACGACTTCCCAACCCTCGTCGATTTCTTCCGCTATAGAAGAAGTCTTGACTTGCTTCTTAAAGTCTCTAAGGTCTTCGTACATAGTGTTTAAAGTTTCTAGACCCCCACCCACGTCAAGCTGGTAACTTCTAATTGGCTTAATGCCCCGGGATTTAAGAAAGTGTACGAGCCCCCTGTGGAGAGCAGTACCCCCAAGCTGACTCATCAAGTCATCGCCAACGACAACAATACCCTTTTTCTTAAAGGCTTCAACAATATCCGGGTTTGTTGCAATGCTTGTAGGAGTGGCATTCACGAAGCTCGCACCTGCTTCACAAGCTGCATTAGCATAAGCAATCGAAGACTTGTCTAAGCCACTGGATATCGTGTTAACAACAATATCCACATTGCTCTTCTTCAAGTATTCAACTACACCTTCCTTATCCTGCTTCAATACTTTAAGTTGAGATGCGAGATACGGGTTAAGCTCGTCTTCCAACAATCCTTTCTCAACGATTACTCCAGTCCTCGGTATTTCGCAACGTTTTTCCACGATATTCGGCTCTGAGAAGAGAGCTTCCGACAAGTCCTTACCGACCTTCCTACTGTCTACGTCTAAGGCCGCAACCACCTCAATATCTTCAACACCATATCCCCCAACTATCGGATGCCATAAGCCACTGTCCCCACGGCCTGAGGAATAGTAGAACAGACCCTGTATAGTGGTGGAGGCACTATTTCCTATTCCTATGAAGGCGACTCTTATCTTCCTTTTTGGCATGAATGAACGATGTTTTACTGGTATATAATTATTTTCTTTCATTAGTCTTCAATAACCTCTCTTCTTATCACTTCACTAACAGGAGCGGGCTTACCCTCATGAGTTTCAATACCTGCTTCAGATATTTTCACCAAGCAACAGAACATCGTCGGCCTTGAAAGAGCCTTCTCTAAGATAACAGCCTTAATGTTCTCACCAAGGCTTGTCGAAACCATTCTTAATACGGTCTTGCTCATGTAGACTAGATGCTGCCCACCTATGACATCAAATTCTCTAGAGCCAAAGCCCGCTTCAGGATCTATCAGAACATTGTTACTATTAATACCGTTTATGACGTCCTTCCTCCATTTCTCCTGAAAGCTTCGGCCAGCACTACTACGCCGCCAGCTGTTTACTAATAATAGTGAATCGTATCCAGAAGAGATTTTCACCAGAGTGTTTATTTCTAGAGACAGTCTTCCCTGAAATTCTCTGGCTTTAGAAGCCAAGTGTTGAAGAGGCGTGTTGAGCAATTGAGCATGGTAGTGTGGTACGAGAGAGTCTACGATTATCAGCGTTGGGACCCAATCGTTCTCTTCAATATCTCTCGGCATTACTTCAGTTATCACCTTATGTTGCTCTCCGAAGCTATTGGCTTCATACGTCTTAACCCTGTTTAAAGCATCTTGTTTAACATTCCTCTTGGCACATATTGTTTTTAAACGGTCCATGTCCCAGCCTTCAGTTAAGACAGCTATGACAACATCTCTATCCTTCGCATTTCTAAGAGCCTCCGCTACGAGAGTCATTGAAAGACTTGTCTTCCCCGTTGCAGGACTGCCGTAAACCAGGTTTGAAACCCCAGTGGGAAATCCTCCAGTAAGCTCGTCTAACGATTTTATCCCGGTGAGAATCCTCCTCATCCCCCGTCACCCCCATTAAGGACGAGGTATTGCTCACCCCCTTCTTGAACTTGTTTCAAATAACTGTGCCTCAACAATGTGGCAAGCGCCCTAAGCCCGCCGGCCCCTATTTTCGACCTTATTTCTTCGACCAGCCTGTTTAAAACAGCCCTGCCACCTAACTCCTTAACCATGTCTATTATTCTAAGCCCAAGCTCATAGTCTTCCTTGAGAATTTCTTTCAACCTATCATATTCCTTGAAGACTCTTAGATTAGGCTTGAGCTTTTCACGCTCCTCCTTACTCAAGGGTTTCAACAAGATGCTTGAGGGGAACATGAGGGGTTTGACCTCGCCCCTCCTGTTTAAAACCACTGCTGGATAATCTAAGACTTCATTCTCCAGCCTAGTGTATAAACCCCAGGGATTCCAAGGGTCTAGAGCCTCAGAGGGAGGTGAGAAAACTATGGCATCAAGCTCTTTTACGATCTTATCAGACAGTTCTGAAAACATCTTTTCAGCAAAAACCATTATGAAGCCTTTCCTCTCCAAATCGTCTATGAGAACTTGTTCAACATGTAGCTTGGCTGCATCGCATCTCCTATTCTTGGGCCAAACAATACTGGGGTAGGTAATAACTATGACTGTGGGGTGTTTGGGCACCATATGCGAGAGCTTGTTCAATACTATTAAGACTGCCAGTGCTTTTGAAGAAGCTGTTGGAAGGCCCGACAGGTCGAAAACTATACCAGTATCTAACACTTCGTTAAAGTCCAATTCTTCTCGCCTCCCGAAGACTCTTCTTAAAGTGCCGAATGTAAATGGTTCCAAGGGAGAGTAGATCGATAATCCTCCTTCAGGACTCTCGAAATCCAGTTTGGATATTATTTCAGGTATTGTAGTTTCAGACGATGAAATATTGTTAATAAAAGCTTTCGTAATAATGCTCTTCATGTTAAAAACTCCAAGACAGTAATCAATTATCTCCACTAGCGACTCTACATATTGTTCAACTCTCTCTTGAGAAGACGGTTTGATAGGGTTTATGCTATGTTCGAAGACGTTGTAATACTTTGCCCCGTTTATTCTCGTAATACAACTGAATTCATCACTCAGGTCTAGGAGTATCATCTTGTAATCCTTCAGAAGCTTTGAAAGAAGGAATACGAGGACCCTCCTGAAATTCCATCCGGCTATTCCCACTTTGCCCACGAGTTCGAACGCTTCATTCACTCTTGGTCGAATGCTCTTCATGCTAATATACTCACCCCCTTAGCTGAGACCATTACCATCCTACCTCGAAGCGAAAGCCCGTATCTCTCAGGTATGAAACACTCCAAGATCTTCTCGCTCGGGCTTAAGAGCAATATGCCGTCCGCTTCTAAAGCCGGATTAGCCTCAGGCATGTTGCACGTTAAAACCCTCAACGGAGCTTTCAGTTGAATGTCTTCTGAAAAGTTTCTCAACCATAGTGCAACAATAGGCTTTCTCAAAAACTTGTTGACAATCCTTTCTTTCAAATCAGCTTTCCTCATAAGTATTACCTCTGCTCCCCTACTAGTTCTGAACGTTTTAATCTCATTGCCATAGGGTTTGAAACCCTTAGCCTCAAGCATTTTCCCAACCCTATTCTCAAAAGAAGAGTCCTCCTCGCCATTGATTATGACGATTCTCGAATTGCTTCTCAACTGGGAAAAGCAAACCTGTAATGCAACCTTTTCAACTTCTTCTAACTCTCCCACAATAAAAAGACGCTCGGGAACATTTTCCGGCTGTAGAAAAACACTTTTGTCAACTAGTCTAATCGGCTTAACACACGGTTTTAAGAGAGACCATTTTTCAATGGCCCATTCTAAATCTTCCATACCATCTAGTTTTGAAAATCCATTAAGTATACTTTCTATAGCCCGAGTACTGTCAGAAGCGAGTTTAACTCTGATTTTGAAAAGACTTCCCTTAAGCTTTGCTTCGCAGAATATCGCTACTTCCCGGTTCCAATTCTCCGCCACTGCCTTTACAAAGGATGCTAGAGTTCCCTGAAGCTCAACAACTTTAATTTCCCTGAACGATTTTAGAAAGACCTCTTCATTGATTACATTAGCAATCCCAGCATTACCCTTTAGGATTTCTAAAATAATTCTCAACCCAAAACCCTGTGTAATGAAGACCCTTGGGACAGGTGCAACAGACATGAGTATAGTACTGCCCCTAGGTATATTGGAGTATTCTTTAAGCTCAAGCATTATCCTATGCCCGATGCTTCGATTAATGATTAGCCTAGAGAATAAGTATAAAGACGCAGCTATGAAGCCTATTGAAGCATGCTTAGGTTGATGTAAGAAGGCTGCAAATAATGATGTTACAATCCAGATGAATAGGAAGATTAAGACTTCTTTGAACAACCCTATAATCCCCGCTTTATTCTCTTGCTTAATAGGCAGAAGCAGTATTGAAGAAAAAATCATAGTAATGAGTGAGACTAGGCTTGAAAGACCATTTGAATCCGAACCCGTTAAAACCAGCCATAGGGATTCTAAAAATTGTCTTATGACGATTCCGATTAAAAGCACTGCAGCAATGGATAATATTTTAAGCAAATTTCTTATCATCCTCGACCACGTCGCAAATTAATAAAAACAACTATTTATGACGTGTGCAAATGCAAAATTTCACCGACAGATGGAAAATTTTTCCACCAGTTTCTAAGTAACTAAATACTTAAAAAGATTCCATAGAAGTTTGAGAAAAAGAAATGGTTGTAAGCATTTCAGTAATAATCCCGTCTTTCAGGGGCTCGCCGTACTTGATAGAACTTGTGAAAAAGCTTGTTGAAGACGATTATAAGGATAAGGAGATCCTGGTGGTTGTTGACAATCCTTTTCCTGAAATTGCTGAAGAGCTTAAAAGGGAACCGGTGAAAGCAATCTTCCGTAACGGTAGGCTGGGAAGGGTTAGTGCACTCCTAGAAGCCTTTGAGCATTCTTCAGGAGACCTTTTGATATTCTTAGACGATGATGTATCCATCGTAGAGAATAACTTCCTCTCGAGGATAGTGGAATCGATGAAGAGTAGTGAAATAGGCGAGATAATGAAAAGAGTAGGTGGTAAAGGCCTTCTGGCACAGACGATAGACTACGAGTTTATGTCCTTCAACTACGGCAGCTTGACTCTAGCCGAGAAGGTGGGAAGGTGCTTAGGGCTGAATGGTGCAGCATTTGCAATATGGAGGAGAGCATACGAGAAGATTGGTGGATTCAGGTATAAAATCCCCGACGACTTCGACCTTGGCATAAGAAGCTATCTAGCTGGCTTGAGATTCAACTTCATAACAAGCCCCCATGTAGTTAATTACGCCCCACCCAGCTGGAGAGAATGGTTCAAGCAGCGCGTAAGATGGGGGATTGGGGCAGCAGTATGGGTTAAGGAGAATTGGCGCGACCTGTTGAAGATAGTTATTGAAAAACCGTCTCTAATACTTCTACTCCTATTCATAGTCCTCCCATCCTTAGCACCATTTCTAATTACGATTTTAATGAATACGCTCTTGGAAGACAGGATTATATGGCTTGGTATAGTCATGCTATCCTCATTTTTCATCAACCTACTACCCTTCACGACAGTGATTTCATACGGACTATTCATCAAAATACTACTGCTTTTCACCAAGACGCTAATAGCCTTGCTAGCATCTTTCATAGCTTTTTCATTATCATACTATGTGATCGCCAAGAAGATGGGTTATAGGCTTAGAATCAGAAACCTGGCATTCTTATACTTTGTTTACTCACCGCTCTGGTTTACACTATTACTATCCGGATTCATCAGGGTATTTATCTTTAGGAAATACTCTATTGAGGGTAGGCCCTAGTAACAATCTTTTCATAAGCCTTTTTAACGAGTCTTAGTAAGGAATGTTTGATGAATCTGACGTTAGAAGAGGGTGAATTATTAGTTAAAATGGCTAGGAGGGCTATTGAAAAGTATTTGAGAGAAGGAGTTATCGATACCCCCCCAGCTGACTTGAAAGAACTGTTCTACGAGCCTTGTGGAGTCTTTGTAACTTTAAACAAGATCGTTGGAACCGCTGGACGTGAGCAGAGGGAGTTAAGAGGGTGTATAGGATTCCCCGAGCCGATTAAACCATTAGCGTCTGCACTCATTGAAGCAGCAGTCGCCGCAGCAGTTGAAGACCCCCGTTTCCCACCAGTCACATTGGATGAGTTAGACTCTATAGTCATAGATGTAAGTGTTCTTACTCCACCTAAGCCGATAGACGTTGACGATAGGAAGAAGCTCCCCAGCATGATTAAGATAGGCAGGGACGGTTTAATAGTTGAAAGAGGTTTTAATCGCGGCCTACTGCTCCCCCAAGTTGCTGTAGAGGAGAAATGGGATGCAGAAACCTTCCTCTCCTATACTTGTATAAAAGCAGGGCTACCGCCAGGATGCTGGCAGGATAAAAAAACGAGAATCTACAGTTTCCAAGCGATAGTTTTTGAAGAAACATCTCCAAACGGTGTTGTTAGAAGACTCGAATTAGGATAGTCTCCCTAAAACCTCCTCCTAGGACCACGGCTGGACCTTCTCCCAATATACCCTCCCTCAACCTCTCTCTCTGACATATTGTTCGAAGTATTAACCTCGCTTATTTGAGCATCGCTCTTCTCTATCGAGCCATACTTGCCGACGTTAAGCCTCATAGTCCTACGGTACACGTTTACATAACCGTTCTTAATCATTATAACATCGTCCGGCTTAACCAGGTCTATGTTCTCATTCCAAAGCGTTAGAAGTATCGTGCCAGTCTCATCTCCTATCCTGGCTTCCGCCACCCTGTTCGTTGAACTACCGTATCTCGCAGGCACCTCCTTAACCTCTGAGAGGGAGAGCACCTTGGCGAGAAGGTTGACGTGTTTAGAATTGGTGTTAAGGTCCTTAACCTTAACAAATTGCTCAGACACGGCTTCTCATCTCCTAAACCCCCCTAACAATGGTGTATTTAACCTTAACTGATAAAGGAATCACCCGCCTGAAGAGTAAGGTAGAAAGCCAATCTTTGGAAAGACTTATCTAAAGCCACTTTTCCTATGTTAAGATAGGGTTTGGAGGCGATAATACTGGTAAGGGTTTCAAGCAGCTTCCAGGGGAATATTGAAAAGGTTCTTCAGGTAAGGGGAGTTAAGAGAGTTTACGAATTGACTGGGGACATAGACCTGTTGATAGAGGTCACTGCTTCTTCTGAAGCAGATTTAAGGAGGATTGTTGACGAAATACTTGAGATCAAGGGTGTTGAATCGACAGATACGCGAATAGTACTATCACGTGTTTCCAAGTGAAAACCTAAGGAAAAACATATATCTGAATACTCGTAATATACTACGAATTGCAAGCGTTCGTAACAGCAAAAATAGCAAAAGGGTTCAACAGGGAGAAGGTAATGCAGAAGCTGCTGAATATCGAGGAAGTTAGGGAAGTTATAGAATTGACTGGGGACATAGACCTGTTGATAAGGGTTGACGTACTAGATGTTGAAAAGCTTATGAAAACAGTCTTGAAGATAAGGAACGTAGAGTCTATTGCTACAACCGATACGCGCGTAGTTCTCTCAGTCCAACAGGCAAAGGCCTAGGAAAATGGTTAGGTTAGTACTCTTTGACCTAGATGGGACGCTGATAGAATTCAATTACAATTATCCTCTGGCTAGGAGGTTGATTATCGAGAAGCTTATTGAGAAAGGTGTTGAAAAAAGCATACTTTCCGAATCTAAACCAGCATCGGTAAACCTTGAAGAAGCTATAATGTTCATGCGGAGAAAAGGGCTTAGCGAAGACCAGTTAAAAAACCTAAGGAGAAGCATATATGAAGCTATTGAGCCATTAGAGCTTGAGGCTGCGGATAAGCCGATTGTTAAAAACGGAATCGTAGAATTACTCGAGTGGTTGAGAAAAACCGGTGTTAACATGGTTGTTTGCACTAACAATTGCAAGAGAGCCTCTAGAGTAATACTCGAAAAGACTAATTTAAAAATATTTTTCAAACATGTTTTTACAAGAGACGATGTAGAGAGGATTAAGCCTTTCCCAGACCTGATACTTAAAGCATGCGAGGCTACAGGAACTCCTCCTGATGAAACTGTTCATATCGGAGATTCTCCAATAGATATTGTAGCAGCTAAAGAAGCCGGAGTAATGCCTGTTGGAATAGCCTCCAACTTATGGGGTGTTGACAAGCTGAAAGAAGCCGGAGCTAAGTATATTGCCTCCAACACCTACGAGCTGAAGGAAATACTCTCAACCCTGATCAGGTTCATCTAAGCCCGCTTGCACGCTCCCCCTCTTAGAAGCCATTGTAAAGAAGGTCCAGGACGCGGCGTTGGCAAGTTCTTTAAGCCTAATCCTATCTCTGAAATTCCTTACTACTATGTATTTTAACAAGCCTCCTTCTTCGATTATATCGTAAGAAAACATTTGATCTGGCCTAAGCTCGTTTTTAGCAGCTCTTTCAACATCCCTCTCCCTCATCGGCTCCAAGACCTTTCTAACTAAAAACGCTTCAAAAGGAGAAGTGACTGTGCTAAGCTTAAGCTCCGGAAGAGGTATGACCTTGGCATAAGTCTGGTAAACCTCTATCTCACCCACCTTAGTACCCTTATAGACGAGTTCAAGCTTTTGTAACGCTGTTTCAGCCTCAACCTTCTCCTCAGCTTTTTTCATAACCTCAATACCAGTCTTGAAACTCTTTGAAGCGAGAAGGTCGTCTATGACGCTGATTATGCTATTTAGCTTTTCAAGCTCCTCCTCAAGCATTTCTTTCTTCTGCGACAGATATTGTTTTAATTCGGCAAGACGCTGTGTCTCCTCTTCCTTATCCCCCAATCTACTTCAACCATTATTTTCGTGCTGAATAGAAATAAATATGCTTTTTCAAACGTAAAATGCCTGAGTTTAAGCAAGATGGCATTAAAGGTTAAAAAGTCGCATGGCCTCGTCGAAATGGGGAAATGTCTGAAAGAAAGCTCCCGTTAGGCGAGACTCTGATTTTTGAAGACTCTGCCAAGTTCATAGGCGGCTCGACTTTTCTAGAAGCACCGTTAAAAGGCGCGTTAGTATTGACGAATCAGAGAATCTTCTTTGAAGAACACGTAGGTAGGAGAGATAGGAGGATATTGATAAGGCTTGAAGTACCCTTGAGCATACTGGACCAGGTTAAGATCAGCAGGGGAGGATTCTTGAGCAGGCCAGTAGTCACGCTGATTTATCGTTCTAAAGAAAACACTTTGGAGCAGCCGAGCTTCATAGTTAAGGACTACGATTCTTGGAAGGCTTCCTTTTCAAGAGTGAGCATAGGCGGGTTGAGAATAGCCTAATCGCATAGGAGTGTCATAGTTCTTAGAACACCCTTTATACGCCTAATCTGTGTTACAACACTGTCGAGCTGTTTGATATCGTTGACCTCTACCGTTACTATTATGTCATACTCGCCATAGACGACATCCACATTAGTAACGTTCTCAACCTTTCGGATTTCTTCTTCAATGTCCCTTTCTGAGCCCACTTCGCAGACTATTAGCAAATATGCTTTGAGCAAGGCCAATCAACCTATTGAAAGGTTATTTAAAAAGCTTTAACACGAGAAATACGGGAAAAACATATATAGGAGGAGCGTTGGAAAACTTTGAAAAATGTTAAGAGCCCAACTCGACTTCTCAACCTTTTTCTTCATGTATATGATTGCAGTATTTCTCAGCTTCCTATTCTTCCTCATAAGTTCCAAATTAAAACATATGAGGGAAACTAAAAGACTCAGAGAGAAGTTCAAGAGGTTAAGGGAAAGACCGGAACAGCCCTGGTTTGAAGAAGTTGAATGATTTCCAAAAATCTAAAAATCCTTAATGGGGACGGTGATAAAGTCCAATTCCAGTTTACCTACTGATAGCTTTAATCCCTCTATCTTCAGATCCTTAAGATCCCGACTGAGCCTTAAACAGCCCAGTCTTGCTGCAACATCCTCCGTAAGCCTTAAGGCAGCTGGGCCAGCATCCTTTAAAATGAGCATTTTAAGAAATTTCTCTTCTCCGGCAACCCGCATGGAGATCCTGAAACCCTCCACGGTTTTTTCAATAAGAATCTTTAACACGGTTTTGGGTAAGACTACAGTAGCCTCTCCTTGCTCCAGCGGATGTAGAATGAGCGTGTCCTCCTCTTCTAGATACGTGAACCCTAGTTTCCCCAATAGTATTCCACCTGTAAATAGCTCGGTTAAGTATTTTTATACTTGGTTCTTAGAGTATTCGTATGGCTTCTATATTTGAAGAAGCTATTGAAGAGCTTCGCCTACGGAAGCTTTCACCAGGACTCTTCATACCAAAATACGATGGGTTCTCGCTTCCGAATTTATCAAACAGCTTAGCAAAGTTCATGGGAGCTAAGGTTAAGGGAAGATTTCTTAAAGAAGATGTTTTCTCAGAATTCAAGGGTGTTGATAGGATTATACTAATAATCATAGACGCGATGGGTTTTAACGTATTCGTAAAATCCTCAGAAGCTCTTAGAGGATTCCTCGAGAAGCTGTTTTTGAAAAACGGGTCGTGTTTCAGGGTTTTAACCTCCGTATTTCCATCCACGACTTCAACAGCCCTAACAAGCTTCAACACTGGTTTAACACCTCAAGAACACGGCATAGTTGCCTACGTCTTATTCATGAAGGAGCTTAGTTCAATGGTTAATATGATATCTCTCAGTCCTGTGAACGATGAGAGGAGGAATAGGATTTTCGAACTCGGCATGAGCCCCGAGAGGCTCTTGGGAGTTAAGGTTCTAACCCAGAGGCTCAGGGAGTCTGGGCTCAGGTCTAAGACTCTAATAAGATATGGTATTAGGAATAGCGGTCTCTCTACAATACTTTATAGAGACTCTGAGATAGTTCCAGCTTTAACGACTGTAGACTTCGCAACAAACCTGGCCAGGCTTATGAAAGATGGTAAGACGGATTTCGTAATGGCTTACTGGGACGGTTTTGATGCTCAGTCTCACCATTACGGGCCTTTTAGCCAAGAGGCTGAGCTGGAGCTCTTGAATACTTTCACGCTTTTGAAAACAGCCATAAACCAAGTCCCCCTGAAAATCGCTGATAGGACTCTACTATTGATAACTTCAGACCACGGCCAATCGAGAGTAAGCGACGATAAGGCGATTAAACTGGAAGACTTAAAGCAGATAACCAAGCACCTGGTGATGCCACCTGCGGGAGAATCCAGGGCGGCATACTTCTACGTAAAGGACGAATCTGAAGGGTTCAAGAATATTTTCCGTAAGGCCATTAGAGAAATCGTCTTGTTCGAATCTTTAGAGCTCTTCAAAAAGGGGGTTTTCGGCCTTGGGGAAGCTAATCCATGTGTCTCAGATAGGGTAGGGGATTATGTGGCATTGTCGAAAGGAGAGGAGAGGCTAATCTTCCACTATGATTTGAAAGAGAGAACCGAGCCCGAGTTCGTTAAGGCAGGGGCCCACGGGTCGTTGACGCTAGACGAGCTCTTAATCCCCCTGGTGGCCTGCAAGGCTTCAATACTCCAAAGGTAAAAGTTAAAACCCTCTTTTAGAAGGATGTAGGCTTTAAGGTGTATGAGGGATGAGGGTGGGAGTTCTAACGGGAGGAGGCGATGCTCCAGGGCTTAACGCTGTGATAAGAGCAGTGTTGAAAATGGCTGAACAGTATGGAATCGAAGTCATCGGCATAAGATACGGCTGGGCTGGGCTTCTCAACATGGATACTGTCCCCTTACGCTATAAAGACCTGGAGGATAAGATCGGTGAAGCGGGGACTGTAATAAAAACCTCTAGGACCAATCCTGTTAAGGATGAGGCTACTATGAAAAAGTGTATAGAGAACTTTAAGAAGCTCGGTTTAGACGCTTTGATAGCCATAGGTGGAGACGATACCCTTACTGCAGCCAAGAAGCTTCATGAAGCAGGTTTGAAAGTCGTTGGGGTCCCTAAGACAATAGACAATGATCTTAAAGGTACAGATTATACCTTCGGCTTCGACACTGCTGTCAACGCCGCTATGGAAGCAATAGAGTCTTTGAAGAAGACGGGGGAAGCAATGGATAGGATAATGGTCGTGGAAATAATGGGTAGGCATGCGGGTTGGATAGCTTTATACTCCGGCCTTGCCGCCGGCGCTGATTTAATACTCATACCCGAAGAACCCTTTAAGATAAGTGATGTCGTAGAATTCGTTAAGAAGAAGAAGGCTGAGGGGAAGGGTAGTTTAACAATAGTTGTTGCAGAAGGGGCTTTAATAGCTGACTATAAGGGTCCGATAACTAAGGATACTAAAGTCGACCAATATGGACATGTATACCTAGGCGGGATAGGGGAATTCCTAGCTAAGGAAATAGAGAAAGCAACTGGCTTTGAGACTAGGGCTGTTGCTCCCGCCCATATAGTAAGAGGAATGTCACCGACTGCTTTCGATAGGGTTCTCGCCACAAGACTGGGCTATGCTGCTATAGAATTGGTGAGGAAAGGAATCTTTGGCAAAATGGTTGCATTGAGAGGTACCGAAATAGTTAGCGTCGACCTCTCCGAAGCTGTTTCAGAGACGAAGCTTGTAGACAAGTCTTTGATAGAGCTTAAGAACGCTTTAACAGCCTAAGCATAAACGTGATTGAAAACAGGATTACTCTTAGTTTCAATTATTTACTTTTATGACTCCAATGGAAGCTTTTCTCGTTAAAAGTAGAGTCTAGTTTTATCTCTCCCAGTTTTATTGAGTCGAATCCTGATGCCAACGGTGTTTTTATAACAACTTCCTTATCCGTTAAGGATTCTATTATCCCGACTCCGAGAAAACTGCCTCCTTTAGCAAGCCCGACTAAGAGCCCCCTCTCCCAATCCTCACCCAGTAATATGATACTGCCCCCTTCTATTTCAGTCACTACGGGTTCTTCTAGTTTCTCTCTGATTCTAACGTAGGTCCTCCCCATGTAAGACTTAACCTCAAGCGGCTCCAGGCCTTTTCTAAGGCTTTCAGGTAAAGTTGTAGATTCACCGTTCATGAAAGGATGATTTATGAACATTACTTCATTAATACTCTTCTTAACAAGCCTGGATTTTGCAAAATGCCTCTTATAATTCAACATTCTGAGAAGCCTCCTTTGAGTTCTACTCCTCCTCTTAACGTAAGGAGGTGCCTCAACCCTAATTATATTCAGACTTCGATCTATCTCGCTTGCAAAAAGCCTGTAATCCTCTTCTCCCAATAGTGATAGTATCGAGCATGGTTTAATCATATTCATGAGATCAGCCTTTTGCTTTAATCCACTTGGACTAATCCATCCGTCCGTGTTTAACACTATTTTCCCAATACCTCTTTGAATAAGCCTCCTTATGACTCTGGCTATCGACTCGTTTAATTCTACAGCCACAGTCTCCGGGGCCGTTAAGCCTATGAATTCTATTATCTCAGGCCTAACCTGACATAGGTCGCTTAAACCCTTACTTACGATTCCTGCACTAACCGTCCCTGGGACTCCTAAATCGTTTTGACCAGGGTCGCCGTCAACAATACCGACTTCACCCTGGAAATTAAGATAGTAGTTCACTAAGAAGGTTGCTAGACTCGTTTTTCCAGAGTCTGTACCGCCTACTATGGCTATCAATTTAGAATCGTCTCCCGCCGTCTTCTCGGCGCATTCTATCCAACTGCTGGGTATGGTTGAACCATCTACTATTTGATAGTTCTTACCGTCAACAATAAGGCTTGCGTCAGAGTGTTCTGCGTAAAACGGAGTCCTCCTAAACCTCCTAATCTTCAGAGTACTGCCTTCAGCAAACACTGCCCCCATAACATTGACCATGCCTTCTGCAACCTGTACAGTAGCCGGTCCATCTACTAACAGCGTTTTCCCAATCCTTAGGTTAACCCTATTTCTCACGACCCTTTTCATTAAGAACCGTTTATCCCTTTCAGATATTTATGTATAAAACCTTGAAGTTGAGAAACTTTTTTAAATACCGATTGCTTGAAGCCGCACATATTGTCTGAGAAAAGCCTTGCAGAGGAAGTATTTGGAATAGTCAGAAGCCACCATTCTTTCAGAGGATCCTCCTTAAACCTCATTGCAAGCGAGAACATTACGAGCAGGGAGGTTAGAAAGCTCCTAACCTGCGACATGGGACACAGGTATGCAGTCGGATTCTTATATGAGAGGATGTACAGGGGATGCGAGTATATAGATAAGCTTGAGGAATTGACCCAATTCCTAGCCAGGAAGCTTTTCAGGGTTGAGCATGTTAACACATTACCAGTCTCCGGGACTGTCGCAAACCTGGTTGCAATAGGTGCTTTTACAAGACCCGGGGATACGATGATGGGGCTTAGCGTTATGGACGGGGGCCACAGTAGTTTTAGAGAAGTCTCCAGGTATCACGGTGTCAGCATGGTCCCACTGCCATTTAATGCTGAAGAATACAATATAGACGTCGACCAGTCTAGGAAGATGATAGCTAAAGTAATGCCTAAAATGGTAATGCTGGGTGCTTCTGAAATCCTATTCCCACAGCCCGTGAGAGAGATTTCCGAGGCCGCTGCAAACGTTGGGGCAATTACAGTGTATGACGGAGCACACGTACTGGGTTTAATAGCGGGAGACAATTTTCAAGACCCTCTACGAGAAGGCGCTGCGGTGATAACTGGCAGTACTCATAAGACCTTCTTCGGCCCTCAGGGTGGGATAATACTTTGCAAGAGGCAGTATGGCGAAGCCATAGACAGGGTTGCATTGAGCATGATCAATAATCATCACATAAACAGGGTTGCAGCATTAGCATACACACTCGCAGAATTCCTAGCGTTCGGAAGAGATTACGCTAGAAACGTCGTTGCAAACGCTCAAGCACTAGCAGAATCCCTCTATAACAACGGTTTAGATGTCATATGTGCCAATAAAGGATTTACGAAATCGCATCAAGTAATATTCAGAGTTAAAGAGGGTACTGCAATGGAGGTCTCTAAAAACCTTGAAAGAGCGCATATAATAACAAGCATGACTCCGCTTCCGACAGATAAGTCTGAAACCATGGCGAGTGGCGTGAGGCTGGGCGTACAAGAGGTTACCAGACTGGGCATGGGAAGGGAGGAAATGGACCAGATAGGGAAGCTAATAGCCAAGGTCGTTAAAGACCCTGATTCTGCAGACGCTGTCAGAGGGGAAGTCAAGGATCTCGTCAGCAGGTTTAGAAAAATCCACTATACTTTCAACGATAATGAGGATGCTTACGAATGGGATTAGAGGATTAATCTGTTTTTACAACCGGTTTCTAAAAGTAGGCTTTAATCCGAAAATAGCGATTATGAGGCCAAGGATAGTCAATGCTGTCGTCACCGGAAACACAGATAAGTATGTACCCGTCAAATCCCTTATTATCCCAGACATCGATGTTCCTATAATAGCTCCGGCGCCGTAGGCAGTGAAAACCAGCCCGTAATTCTCAGAGTAATACTTGGCTCCGAAGAATATCTTTGTTATAGTAGGGGCCATCGCAAGCCATCCTCCGAGATTCAGCCAAAGTATACCGAAGGAAACTAGGTATACCAGTGGATTCCCCTCTCCTAAGAAGTATAATGCGAGGAAGGAAGCAAGCACTAGCCCAAAGGACATTAGTACACTCTTCCTAGGGCCGAACCTATCTGTTACCATACCGAATAACGGTCTCCCAATGCCGTTGAAAACTGAGAACAAGGAGATTGAAAAAGCCGTCATAGTATCGTCGAGCTTAACAACTTCCTTCCCGAATGGTGAGGCTATCCCTATCGCCATTAGACCAGCCATGCATCCTATCGTATACGTCGACCATAGGGCGTAGAAGCCCATTGTCCTGACCATCTGGCTCCTCCTCATGTCAACACCTGTTTCAATGCCCACGGTTGCCACAGAAACCACTTCGTTAATTTCCCCCTGCTTAGGGAAACGTAGGGGCAGAGAGAGCATTGTTAAAACCGCTAGGAATGTTATCCCGAGGTAAAAGAAGGTTTGCAATGGCCCCACTGTTCTTATAAGCCAATCCATGAGCGGCGCCATCACCAGCCCTGAGAGCCCGAAGCCCATGACCGTTAATCCTATGGCAAGTCCACTCCTACGGGGGAACCATGCCGCAGCCACTGATATAGGACAGCCGTAAACAATGCCGACACCCGCTCCACCTATTACTCCATAGAGTAGCGTCAGTAATTCTATGTTCTGAGAAAAGCCAGCCCCCACCCATCCCAGGCCGACGAGAATACTGCCCAATAGGCTTGTCCTTCTAGGCCCCCATTTCCTGATTAAACCCCCTGCAACAGCCATCGTCAACGCGAAAAACGCTAGAAACACCATGAAAGGCAAGCCACTCTGCGCAGCACTTATCCCCCACATTTTCTCCAAAGGCTTTCTGAAGACGCTGAAAGAGTATATCGCACCCATGCATATGTTGATTAGGAATCCGATTAAGACTAGCAGCCACTTCCTCATCTTCAACCCTTCCGTTTTCCAATAGGCCCTTTAAGCTTTCCGGTAAACTATATTCTCCCATGATAGCTATCTTTGATCATCGGTTTTAAAAATACGATGCTAATCTAATCCTCCAACTCGCAATCGAGTATTTGAGAAGCATGGGGTTGAGCAAAATAGGAATTCGAACAACCGAAGAACTATTTATATGGAAAAGCTGTGAAAACAGGAGATGGAAAATGGTTTTCCGATAAGACTCTATCTCCTTTTCTCCACCGCTTCCTTAATCATGTTGTATGCTTCTGCAACTTCCTTCACTGCAGTCTCATCTTCTAAAGTCGTTATGTCTCCCAGGGGCTTGCCCGCAACCACTGCTCTGAGGAGCCTTCTCATTATCTTACCGCTCCTAGTTTTTGGAACAGCGTTGATGAAGACTATTATGGCATCTGAAGCCACCAGGGGGCCGATTGTTTTCCTCAGATGCATCTTCAACTCCTGCTCGAGCTCTGGACTAGCATTATACCCGTGTTTCAAAACGGTGAATATCATCGGTATCTCTCCCTTCACTTCATCGGGTTTGCCGACGCATGCAGACTCGGCAACAGCAGGATGCATGATCATAGCAGACTCAACCTCTGCAGTACCTATCCTGTGACCAGCCACCTTGATAACGTCGTCAGCCCTTCCAAGTATCCAGAAATAGCCGTCTTGATCCTTAACAGCATAGTCGCCAGTCCAGAAGCATCCCTCCCACCTCTTCCAGTAGATGTCGACGTATCTCTGAGGATCTTTATACAGCGTCATCAACATTCCAGGCCACGGGGTCTTTATGACGAAGTACCCCCTCACGCCCGGCGGGCAGGAGTTACCATCTTCATCAATAACATCCGCCTTAACGCCCGGGAGCGTGTATCCGTTTGTACCAGGCTTAAGCGGATATATCTTACCCAACCCTGGGAGATGCCCCGTCAATATATGTCCGGTCTCAGTCATCCACCAAGTAGAAGAGCAAACGGCATCGTTACGACACACGTTTGAATACAACCACCTGAACGCCTCAGGGTTGATCGGTTCACCGACTGAGTGAGCTATCCTAACCGTAGAGAGATCATGTTTCTTAACAAGCTCGTCTGGGAATTTCATAAGCATCCTTATGGCTGTCGGAGTCGTGTAGAATATGGTAACGCCATACCTCTCTATAATACTCCACCACCTATCCGGGCCGGGGTAGTCGGGCGCGCCCTCGTACATTACTGAAGTTAACCCAGTCATCAATGGACCGTAAACTATGTAGGAATGCCCTGTGACCCAGCCGATGTCGGCAGTACACCAATAGATGTCGTCATCCTTAACGTCGAAAATCATATTCATAGTTGCGTAGAGGCCTACAGCATAGCCTCCTATAGACTCTTGAGAACCCTTGGGAGCACCGGTCGTACCAGACGTGTAGAGTATGTAGGAGAAATCATCAGACGGTAGAGGAATAGCATCGACTCTGACGTTCTCAGGTATACCCGCTAAGAAATCGGTATGCCATATGTCCCTAGCTTCGTTAAAAGGCACGTCTGTCCTATCGGTTCTCTTGACTACGATGACCTTCTCAACCCGGTGTCCTCTTTCTTCCAGTATTTTTATAGCCTCATCGACAACTTCCTTAAGCCTTATTATCCTTCCTCTCCTGTACAGGCCGTCTGCCGTGACGATTATCCTCGACCCGGCTGCTTCAACTCTATCAGCCAAGGCCACGGCGCTAAAGCCACTGTAGACAATACTGTGTTTCGCACCAATCCTCTGGAGGGCAAGCATGTAGAAAGGCAGTTCAGGAATCATCGGAAGGTAGAGAGTTACGATCTCACCCTTCCTAACACCCAGCCTATCCCTGAGTGCAGAAGCAATCCTGTTAGATATCCTGTAGAGATCGTAGTAAGTAAACTTTCTAACTTCCTTCGGCTCGCCAGCCTCGTTAACCGGCTCCCCCTCCCATATTATTGCAAGCTTATTCTTCCTGCCTTTTTCAATCTGCCAATCCGTACAGAGATAGGCAAGGTTAATCTCTCCACCCACAAACCAGCGGTAGAAAGGTGGGTTGCTGTCGTCGAGAACCCTACTCCATTTCCTAAACCACGGTAATTGCTCAGCCCATTTAACCCACCATTTCTCGACCGACTCCTTGTCCTTAACAGTCTCTTCATGAAACTTCTTAAAATCCTCTATATCCCAAACCCTGTCCTTCCAAGAGGGAGGTATGATATATTCCTTAAACTCTTTATAGACCTCCTGTTTTTCCTGCTCCATTTTTCAGTCGGGCAAGAGTCTAGATTATTCGTTTTTAAAGATTTCGACTATATAAAACGCCGTTTTAACTCAAAATCTGCAGAAACTTTTTCAGGAGTTTTTAAATGATAACGCTGGGCCAGATTCCATCCTTAATTCAATTCTTTAAGCCTGCTTAAGTTTATAGGCTGCGACAACTTCCCTGACACGCCTGTATTAGCCCTTAGAAAAAGCCATTCCATGCTTCGAAAACTATGAGCTCTTTCAGCCCCGTTCCGTGAACCATTATCACACTGGTTTCAGGCTTGGTATATACTGCATAAGTCGAGCACCGTAAAAGCAATCGCCAATACTTGGTTGTTCAGCTTTAAATCTCATTATCTTCATCTATATATGTGGTTTACAAAAAGGGTTTGTCAAAATACCATACGGGTCTCTTCCAGGCAAGGTTGAAACCGGAGCCCATTAATTTCGTCTAAAAATAAGATAGATAACTTAAAAAAGGTCTTCAAACATCTTTCCAGAAGATGGAAAATGGCTTTAAAGTTCAAGACCCTGGATGATTTTGACTTTAACAACAAGACCGTCATCCTTAGGGTCGACATAAATTCTCCACTAGACCCTCAAACCTTAGAGATCATAGACGATTCTAGGATAAGAGAGCATTCCGAGACTATTAACGAGCTTTTAAGAAAGAATGCTAAGGTGGTGATACTCGGACACCAGGGCAGGAAGGGAGATCCTGATTTCACAGATTTCAGCAGGCATTATAAGGCCATGCTAAAGTATGTTAAGAACCTTAAGTATGTTAGCGACATCGTTGGAGTCAACGCTATAAATGCCATTAGGGAGTTGAAGCCTGGCGAAGCACTACTACTCGAGAATGTGAGGATGCTTGACGAGGAAACTGAGACTAAGACGGCTGAGGAGCATGCGAAAGGAGCATTGGTTTCAGCATTAGCCCCATTAGCAGATTTCTTTGTAAACGATGCTTTCTCCGCATCCCACAGGGCCCACGCTTCTATCATAGGTTTTACAGCAGTACTGCCGTCAGCAGCAGGGAGAGTTATGGAGAGAGAATTGAAAGCTCTCGAGAAAGTCGTAGACAATCCTTCAAAGCCCTGTCTCTACGTATTGGGAGGGGCGAAGGCTAAGGAGACGTTCAAAGTTATCGAGAACGTTTTAGACAGGGGAATTGCAGACAAGGTTTTACTTGGAGGCATGATTGCCCAAGTTTTCCATGAAGCTGCAGGTTTCAGGCTTGGAAGCGTTAATTCCAAGCTCATAGAAGAGAAGGGCCTAGATAAGTTTAGGGAAAACGCTTCTAAAATACTCAACAAGCATTCTCAAAGAATAATGCTACCATACGATTATGCTGCAGATATTAACGGTGACAGAGTTGAATACATGGTTTCGCAACTGCCAATTGAATACCCGTTGAAAGATATTGGCTCTGAAACAATAAGAGTATACTCTAGGGAAATCAGTAATGCAAACACCGTAGTATTCAATGGACCCGTTGGAGTTTTCGAAGAAGAAGCCTTTGCAAAAGGGACGATAGAGCTCTATAAGGCTGCAACTTCTTCGAAAGCATTCACCGTAGTAGGCGGCGGACACTCGATTTCAGCACTTGAAAAAGCAGGTGTTTACGATAAAATAGGCTTTGTAAGCACTGCGGGAGGAGCTTTAATCAGCTATCTCTCCGGTGAAAAACTTCCTGGAGTAGAAGCGCTTAAAACACAGTAGCCTTTTTAACTCTCTGGATCTTTTCTATCAATTAACTGTCAAGTAGCTACTAAATTGAATGATTCTTTTATTTTCTCCACAAGCTCTTAGAATCCATATTTTATTTCAGAAGCTTTCTAGACGATACCTGGCGTAGGTAGAGTTTTTCTGATTAAACAATCGAAAATGCTTCATTTTCTTCCAGAATCATACTAGCCCCCTGGCAACCCTTGCTATGCAATAACCGTTATAGGCCATTTTGTAAACAAGTATGGCAATAGTATTACTCCTTATCCTATCGATGCCACCGAGAGTCATCTTTAGGAGTTTAAACCTTGAGAGGACATCGTCGAGTTCCTTCTCCCTTCTCGTCTTCAAATTCCCAAAGGCTTTTAGGAGTATTTCAGAAGCTTCCTTAACGTTTTTCCTCTGCGCTTCTAAAGACTCTCCACTGCCTTCGAAAAGGAAAGATATGGCGTCTAGAGCTTCGATAGCACGTTTAAGGTTTAGGATAAGTCCTGCTAATACAACAAGCCTAGAAGCCTCTTCGATGCTTACTGAAGCAATTTCCTTAACTATTTTCCTCATTAAATCGTTGTGCTTGGATATCAGTAATGATATGTTCTTGGCCTGACTACTTCCTAAGCCTTCGATAATCATCCCAATGTTCATAAGTATCTCACCAGCCTGTTTAAGATAATCATCATAATAATCTCCAGTAGCATCTTGAAGTATCCGATGTAAAGATGGGAGCATCATGTCTGGATTTTCATCAATACGTCTAGGCGGGCCCCTTTGGAGGAATGGTGCCTTAGTCAGCTGCGGTCCGGAGGGTAGGCTATAGTCTAGGCAACAGCCTCCAACGTATTCTAAGAGTGTACAACCGTTCCTGGGGCATATTCAGCCTTGCGGAGCAAGTCTACTGCGCCCCAGAGAACCTTATACAGTATTTGTACAATTTCCTTTTCTTCAGTCCTTTGCTCACCGATGTTGACACATATTCTACCGCTAGTTGTTATTAGGAACCTCAAGTTTCCGAAGACGGTATCAATCACTTCCGTCCTAGCCCCCTTATCATCTTTAATATCCCAGATTAAGCCTAAGAGGTACCGTGCAGTATCGTAATCGAGAAACCTTGTTGGAAGCCTTTCATTGCGGTCCTCGAAATAGTTTGGATGAGCATACTTAGTTTTAAGGCCAGGGATCGTTATTATAGAAGGGGAGCTGTGTACAACACCGTCTTTGAGCATTTCTCCAATCTTATTCTTACTATCAGAATAACCCTCGTTTTGGAGTATTGGACAATCCGATACGCTATTGACTCCAAGTAACAACCGGCGTGCAAAAGTGGAGCATGAAGCATTTCCACAGAGCCCGCAATCATACCCCGGGGTCAACTTTCTAAACTCTGCAAACTCATACCTCGCCATTGGGCAATATTTTGTATGAAGGCGGTTAAATAGTCTTTCCCCTAATCATACTATTCTGGCTTCTGCTCCTCTTCACCGGCCTCCTTTTCAACAGCTTTCCCCCTCCACGACTCTCTTATTTCGGCAAGTTTTTCTCCGACTCTTCTAGCCTCCTCAATGGTATTGAAAATGGTTGGGGATAGCCGGAGAACATTCCTACCACCGGTTTTTTGCAGGAGGAACTGGCTGTCGAAGCTTCCCGATTCAGCAATTATGTGAAACTGGTCCTCTAAAATGACCTGTAGGAGATTAGACGGGAGATTATTTATGGTTAATGAAAATATTCCAGTCTTAGAATCTCTGGAAGCAGGCTGGTAAAAAGAAATACCGTCCCCACTAGCGATACTAGTTATTTCATCTACGAGGCTCCTTTCATGGTTTAAAATATCCTCGAAACCCAGCTCATTCAAGTATTTTATTGCTGCTGCGAGCGCAACAGTATCTATGTGCTTCTCTTCTTCACCGCGTTTTATGAGTAAGTATCCCTGCGTCTTCTTTATACTATTGGCCCTCTCTTCAGAGAAATAGAGGATGCTTGTTCCCTCTATACTGAAAATATTGCCTGATTTAAAGTAAGCATAGTCGACTCCTATCTTCGGTAGGTTAATACGCATTCTTTGAGCAGAGTATGTAGCATCCAAGATTGTTACAACCCCCCTATCCTTTAAAACGGGTACGACCTTGTCCAGTGGAATTATTGTTCCAGTCGCCCCACAAACATGATTGATTAAAGCAACCTTAACACCCTTTTTAACAATCGTCTTAAGCTTTTCTTCTAAATTCTCGGTTTCGAAATCGAATACTTCAACCCTACCCCTGCTCTTACTTAGGTATTCCTCGACAAGATTTACAATCTTGCTCTGAGTATTTGAAGAAATTAAGACGATATCATTATTCTTAAACTCTATGCTTTGAAGGATTACTGTAAGACTCTGGAAATTACTAGATGAAAACACGATGTTATCTTCGGCAATACCAAAGTGTTTAAGGATTACATCGCGAGCATCCAAGTATAGCTCTAAGGCCTTCTGTGAAGGAGTACTTTCAGAACCCGGCCTACTCTTAACCTCGTTATAGTAGGCTAATACTTTCTCTAGAACGGGAATGGGAATGCCCGTAGAGTCAGCATTGTTCATAAATATGTAGTCTCCAGCTATGCTCGGGAAGTCTTCCCTAACCTTATAAGGGTCAAGCATTAGCGGAAGCACTTGGTAGACATTCGTTCAACAAGGCTTTTAAAGATTACATTGTTTTTAAAAACCGATACCCGTTGAGCAGGGAACACACTGCGGAACACGTATTGATGGGCAGTCTACAGAAGATTAAGGGTAGCCTTAAAGTTAGGAAGGTTGAAGTATACGATGGTTTTGGCAAGGTTTTCCTGGAAGTAGATTCTCTAAGCTTTGAAGAGCTTGCTAAGGCTCAAGCTATGGCTAACAAGGTCATATCGGAAGGCAGGATTGTTAAAGAGCACTTTTTCGATTCGTTAGAAGAGGCTCAGAAAGCCTTCCCCAGCTTAAGGGCACACGAGGAGCGGATACAGGGACGGGTACGTGTCGTAGAAGTCGACGGGTTTGACTATTCAGCCTGTACAGGGAAGCATGTTGAAAACACTAAGGAATGTGGCATGATACTTGTGACGCATGTTTCTAAAAGCGGCGGTGAATATCAGATTGATTTCGAAGTCGGTGAGAAGGCATTAGAGACCGCGGTCAAGATGAGTACCCTATGCCTATCCATATCCTCGATACTCGGCACACCCATTAGAAACCTTGAGAAAGCAGTGTTGAACATGAGGACTGAGAATGATGATTTGAGGAAAAGGCTTTCAGCCCTCACCGATGAAATAGTTAAGAAAACCCCGTTGGAGGAATCCATGGGTGAGGCCAAACTCTATGCAACAATCCTTAGAGGCGTTGACACTAAGGCCGTTATGAAAACCGTTGGAGAATTAATAGGTAGGAACCACTCTATTTACATAATTGGCTTGGAATGGTTTGGGACATGCAACATACTGATAGGAAGCGGAGAAGAGAGGATTAATGCTGCACAGGTGCTAAAAGAACTGTGCAGAGCTTTTAACGGCAAGGGCGGTGGAGATAACAGGATTGCAATAGGTTCTTTCCCCTGCGAGAAATTCCATGAAGCATTCGAAGAGGGTAAGAGAATGATTCGTAATTCTTTAACTGGGAGATAAGCCGGGTAAGCTTATTCTACAACAACCCTGGAGGAAAGCTTAATGCTCTTTTCCACTATTGAATCCATGTTTATTTTATCCTCAAGTTCCTTAACAACTTCAGGCCTTGCCCTCGTCTCAGGGTGCCTTGCAATTATGCTACAACAATCCCTGTAAGGCTTTATTGAAAGCTCGTACGTCCCTATTTTATTTGCCAATGCAATAATCTCCTCCTTATCGTAGCCTATTAAGGGTCTAAAGACCGGCATCTTTAAACCAATGCTTATCGCCACGATGTTGTCAAGTGTTTGAGACGCTACTTGAGCAAGGCTCTCTCCTGTGACAAGGGCTTTAGCACCTTCTGCTTCAGCAATTCTCTCAGCAACTTTAAACATGAATCTCCTGAATAGAACGAGATCGTATTTAGCAGGTATGTTTACCGTAGCCATTTGAAACTCGTAAGACGGTATGAAAGTAACAGTAGTCCTACCAGAGTAGGGCAGTAGCTTTCTAACTATCTCCATAACTTTAGAATTCTCAGCTTCAGAATTATCGTAGAAAGGATGAAAGTGGATATAGTGAACTTCGCAGCCTCTTTTCATCATGAGGTATGATGCAACAGGCGAATCTATACCACCGGATATTAGCGAAAGCACTCTGCCGGAAGAACCCACTGGAAGGCCTCCGGGCCCTCTAATCCTCTCTGTGAAAACATAGGCCTCCCTCTTTAATATTTCGACATATATTTTCTTAGAGGGGTTCTTCAACGATATTTTAACACCGAGGTTCTTAACGAGAACTTCTCCAAGGATTTTACTGAGCTCTATCGACGTTATGGGGAAGCTCTTATCAGCCCTTTTCACCTCAACCTTTAACGCATCTCCTCCAGCAACTATTTTAGAAGCCTCTTCCAAGACGGTTTTTTTAATGGAATCGACGGTCGGCTCAGACACTGATGCAAAGGCAAACCATGAGACTCCGAAAACACTCTTCACGCTTTCAACTATCCTCTGTAGATCAGCATTATCAACCGGGAAAACAAGCCTACCCTGGAGCCTCTCGATTCTAACATCCCAAACCCCCTTAAGAACCCGTTTTACATTCTCAACTAGCTTCCTCTCGAAAAAGGGCCTATTACGGCCCTTCAACCCTATTTCAGAATAGTGTATTACGCAGACTTTCCCCATTCGATTTATAAAAGCAACGATCCAGATTTAAGGGTTACATAGAGTTGGGAACCTTTTTAAAAAACAGACCTCGCAGGTAACCTTATGCAGTTGAATCAACTTGCTAAAAGGCTTTGTGAAAGAGCAAAAGCTGAAAATGGAAACATACTTTGCCTCTCCTCAGCTCCCGCCCGCGTAGACTTTCTTAATACGCATCAGGATTACAAAATGCTCCCCGTCGTACCCGTAGCCATTGAGAAAAGAACCTTTACCGTATGCTCAAGAATAAGCGAACCGGATACTGTAAGGGTTAAATCGTTAAGCCTAGAGAGGGAGGGTGTTGAAAGCGAGGATGTTTTCAAATCGAGTAAAGTAGAGTTGCGAGAGGGAAAATGGTTTGGAAACTATTTCCGTTCCCTACACATGCTCATATCTAGAAAATACGGGAAGATTATTACTGGCCTAGCGATTTACGTCGATAGCGAGATACCTGTAGCTTCCGGTCTAGCGAGTAGCGCAGCACTCCATGTTTCTCTAGCGGCGATGTATATGAGGCTTCTTAACTTGAGCTTAAGCAAGATGGAGTTGGCTGAGCTAGCTTATGAAGCCGAACACGATATCATGGGAATACCCTGTGGAAGGCTAGACCAGTATTCTTCCTCTTATGGCGGAGTAATAAAGATCGAGTTTAAACCGGTTTTAAGCATAGAGGAGTTTAACGGAGAAGGCATTAGATTTGTAGTAGCGGATTCAGGTATTAGACATAGCACAGCCGAGATCCATCCGGTTAGACAAAAAGAGTTGAACAATGCAATTAAAATCCTAAGAGAGGCCCAACTTCCAGAAAAATTGCGGAAAATACTCAGCGGCGATTACGCTAGTGTTGATTGGAGGCTTCTAAAAGAGGAAGACTTGGAGAATTATCTAAACATTCTGCCCCGTAAGCTTGCAGACAGAATTCTCTTCACGCTTAGAATGCAGAAGACTACTGAAACAGCTCTTGAAATCCTTAAGTATAGGCGGGTTAGGGAGACTAGTTTAGAAGAATTGGGTTTAAAACCTACTGGAGACTGGTTGGAAGCATTGGGTGAGATAGTTAACATGCAACATGTTTTCCTACGCGACCTCTATGAAGTCAGTCATCCGAAGCTCGAGAAAATGCGCAACGCAGCCCTCGAGGCAGGTGCTTTAGGTGTCAAAATATCTGGTGCGGGCATGGGCGGCTCATTATTGGCTTTAGTAAGAGGAGATGAGGATGCTTCTAGGGTTGAAAGAGCATTCATGGATGCTGGCGCTACAAGCGTATTTACCACCGGCATTGGAGAAGGTGTTTCATCTATTCCGACGAGTTGAGGTGGATTATTTTGCCTTCTGCACTGGTAACTGGAGGCGCAGGATTCATCGGAAGCCATTTAGTAGACAGGCTTTTAAAGGAAGGTTGGGAAGTAGCCGTTTTAGACAACTTCTCAACGGGCAGTTTTGATAATATTAAACAGGCTTTTGAAACCGGTAAACTCAAGATAATAATTGGAGATGCTAAGACTATCGACCTAACAGGGGAATTGGAAAGCGTCGATTATATTTTCCACATGGCTGCCAACCCGGATGTTAGGGAAACAACACCATCGGTACATTTCCAGGAAAACATTGCTGCGACTTTCAACATTCTCGAATACGCTAGGAAGATTAAAGCGAAATTCTTCGTTTTCGCATCTTCTTCAACAGTCTATGGGGATGCTTTGAAACTCCCAACACCCGAAGACTATGGGCCGTTGAAACCAATATCCCTATACGGTGCGGCTAAACTCGCCGCTGAAAGCCTGGTCTCTTCCTACTGCTATACTTTTGGGATGAGAGGAGTCTCCTTTAGGCTTGCTAACATCGTTGGCCCTAGGCTTACCCACGGTGTAATATACGATTTCATAAACAAGCTTATGGAGAATCCGAAGAGGCTTGAAATACTCGGAGACGGTACTCAGAGGAAGTCTTACGTTTGGATTGAAGACTGTATTGAAGCCATGATGCATGTTTTAAAAAGTTTCGGAGACCTCTGTTACGAGATCTATAATATAGGTTCAGAAGACTGGATCACCGTATCTGAAATAGCCGACATGACAATAGAGTCAATGGGTCTAAGAGGCGTTGAGAAGGTTTTCACCGGGGGCGTGGAGGGTGGTAGAGGATGGGTTGGCGACGTTAAGCTGATGAACCTGGATATAAGTAAGATTAAGGCAACGGGATGGAGGCCGAAGTATAATAGCAGGGAGGCTGTTAAGCTAAGTATTGAAGCAAGGCTTAGGGAGCTTGGCTTGAAACCCTAATAACGTATACCCTATCACCCTCTCTAACCCTGTCGACGGTTTTTAAGCCTATGGAGCTCCCCGGCGGAGCCACTTCAACCTTCTTGTGCTCTATCTCCATAGAATCAACCCTTTGTCTTAAATTGGTCGTCTTACCCTGGATAAGTATCTCATCGCCAACTTTAAGTTCTCCGATAAGGTCGATTACTGCAACGCTAATCCTCGAAAAGAAATGCCTCACATCCCCCACGTAAATCTTTTCCTCACTCAACTCTATCAATCTAGGAAATCGTAAGAACGTATATATCTTTTACCCTCTAACAACCTGCTAGTATTCCCTCTTTCCAAAATTATTTTCAAAATGTTTTTAAATGTCGAATGTTAAAAACGGACGTGTATTACTGTTCGATTGAAGAATTACAGAGTTTTCTAAAAAAATGGTTGATTGGTGCAAGGCTTTTCATAATTTTAGGCATTGGTAATGAGTTGAGAAGCGATGATGCTGCTGGCCTACTCGTAGCCAGAGCCTTGAAGCCTTTCAACAGTGAAAAATTTGAAGCTATTGAATGTGGGGCTTCAATCGACTCATGTATCGATTACGCTTTTGAGAAGAACCCCTCGCATCTTCTAATCGTAGACGCCTTCCCCAATGGAGAGAGGTTGGCAATTCTAGATCCAACAGACCTGGATTCTTACGTACCCGCCTCTACGCACGATATACCTATTCCGTTACTCTTAGAGGCTTTTGGAAAACCCTTAGAGACGGATATAAAAATTCTCGGAATAGGCGTTGAGAAATTCGATTTAGGCGAAAAAGTTTCAGGCGAGTGTCTCAAGGCAGTTAATGGAGTTGTTAAAGCCATACTTGAGGCTGTGATAAACTCAGGGGTTTTAAAAGACGTTGCGATTGAACAGGATTATCTACTCCCTTATGAGCCTTACAGTGAAAGCGTGGACAGAGCAGGAGATGCAGGGGTCGTAGGACCTTACAAGCATGCCTAGGAGGCTTCTGAGGGAATTGTCATCTAAGTGAGCTATTGAAGGAACTAGTTCGTAAACGTCCCTCTCTATTCTCCAAGAATTGTGAGCAGTCGGAGTCACTATGTCCGCCTTTGAAACCCTACCCTCCTTGTCCAGGATATAAGAGTGATACAAGAGCCCTCGAGGAGCCTCCGTTAAAGCAGCCCCCATACCTTGACGGAGCTTTGGTTTCTGGGGGGGAGGAACGTTTACACCCTCTTTAAGTATGCTCTTCATCTCCTCTATTGCCTGAATTATCTCTATTGCCCTTATTATTGTGGATTTAAACGGGTTTTTAAGAGGAGGCCTTACGCCGGATTTCTCAGCAGCCTCCTTAGCTGTGTCGCATAAGAAGTCATAGTTGAGGTTAAAGCGCGCAACAGGACCTACTTCAAAGGAGCTTCCTCCGCGAAAAATCGACCTTTTAGTATTTGAATATGGAACTTGCTCTTCATTCACATACTTCCTGTAATCTCTACCATCGAAATATTCCCCAGAGCTTGTTTTAGCAACCCCCTCGGTTACAGCATACTCTCCTTTGTTTGAAAGCGCAATATTAATATGGTCTGATTCGAATTCTGGATATTTGAAGTTTGAAACGAGAGAAATTGTTTCAAAAGCATCTTGAAGAGAAGAATCTAAGGCTTTAATAATCTCGTCAAGTTTTTCAGCAGGCGGACTCCTCGTAAAGCCTCCTACGGTAAGCGTGACGGGGTGTACTACTCTTCCACCTATATATTCAGAAACCATGTTTGCTATTCTCTTTAGCCTGAATCCTCTTTTCACAACATCCAATAAATCTTTAGAGGCTGCGATCGCACTCGGATAGCCGAGGTAGTCTGGTGCTGCAAGGAAGTATATGTGAAGAGCATGACTCTGCATCATCCCCGATAGGGCTAGCGCCTTCCTTAATGCTACAGTCCTCTCATCCAATGATATTTCGAGAGCATTTTCTACAGCCTTAGCCGCCGTTATGGCGTGCGCAATTGGGCATATGCCACATATTCTTGAAGTCAACTCGGGAAGTTCAAGAGCCCTCCTACCTCTTAGAAAAGCTTCGAAAAACCTTGGAGCTTCAAATATCTGGAGTTTTGCATCCTTTACTTCACCGTTTGAAATGGTAACTTCCAGAGATCCCTGTCCCTCAACCCTGCTTATGTAATCATAAACTATTGTCCTATCAACCATATTAATCACCTCGTCAAAAGCTTGTAGACATCACTATATTTTCTCAGCTTTAAACGTATTAAATCTGGGCTAACACCCGCATTAGTCCAAGCCAGTTCCAAGCCCTTGGGATTAGTCCCTTTCAAGACACCTCTACAGCCTTCGCATGTTACACCATTTGAAGGACATAGTGCATTACAACCTCCTACCGTAACAGGTCCGAGGCACGGCTCTCCTCTTGTTAGGAATATGCATTCGTTACCGTTCATCTTACACTCCATACAGACTGTGATGCCAGGTATGTAGGGTGGGACGCGTATGGCGAGCGACATCAACGTATTGATCAACTCCCTCCCATCTATTGGACAGCCGTATAAGTATGCATCGACGTTAACATATTCGTTTAAGCCGAATGCTTTCCCAGACCTTATGTATTCAGGAGAGGAATAAACTGTACTCTCTACTTCACCCTCCGGAGTGGTGTTCTTAATGGCATTCAATCCTCCTGTGGCTGCGCATGCGCCTGCTGCAATAAGAAACCTAGACATTTTCCTTATCTTCTTAATCATAATCCCCTCCTCCTCATTAGTTACTGCTCCTTCAACAATAGCCACATCTAAGGGTTCATTTGGAAGATCATCGTCACTAACCATTCTGAAATATTTTAATTCAACGTATTTCAATACTTCTAATAGGCTTTCCTCTAGATGAACTAAGACCATTTGGCAACCTGAACACGATGCGAGTTTAAATACACCGACCTTCAATTTACCATTCATCATTCAACACCTCACTCAATAACATCTGGGAGAAGCCCTATCTCCTCTAGATTGAATACTGGACCATCCTTGCAAACATACTTGTATCCTATTTGACAATGTCCACATTTCCCTATTCCACATTTCATTCTCCTTTCTAAAGAGAGGAATATCTCTGAAGGGTAGAAGCCCATTCTAAGTAGCAATTGAGCAGTGAACTTCATCATGACCTCTGGACCGCAGACAAAAACGTTAGTATCACGCATCCTCGGTTTAACATATTTCAAAAGCTCGGTTACAACACCAACATCATACTCCCACTTCGTATTCGGTGGAACATAGTCGACAGTCAGGTAAAGACGAGTATTTGGAATATTCCTCCAAGAATCAAACTCATAAGTGAATATCATGTCTCCCGGAGTCCTCGCCCCGTAAAGAATGTCGACAGAACCGTAGAGATCCCTATGTTTAGCAATATAGTGTATTACTGGTCTCAAAGGGGCCAGCCCCATTCCTCCAGCTATTATTATAAGGTCGCTCCCCATCACTCTTTCAAGAGGCCAAGGCTTGCCGTATGGCCCTCTGACTCCAAGTATGTCACCGGGCTTCACGTTAAAGAGCGCAGTAGTTACTCTGCCAACCTTCCTAATGGTGTTTTCGAAAACATCCTTCTCCTCAGGGCTTGAGGAGATTGAGAATGCCGATTCTCCGACGCCGAAGTAAGATATTATGTCGAATTGCCCAGGTCTAAACCTCAATGCTTTATTGTTTAACATCCTTAGTTTAAAAGTCTTAGTCGTAGAATTCTCATCTCTAATCTCCACTACTTTCGCGAAGGCGGGTAGATACGGGTTTTCAGATTCATTACTCATAATAGCTCACCTCTCAATCTAGCAACTATACTGGTAATATCTATCTTCGCTGGACACTGTTCTATGCATCTACCGCAACCTACGCATCCCAATGCGCCATACTGGTTAAGCCAATAATTCATCTTATGGTTTACGAATTGCCTTATCCTAGCTGAGAGGTCTTTTCTAAAGTTCCCGCCCAATGCTACTTCAGCGTATTCCCAAAGGAGGCAACCGTCCCATGTCCTTGATCTTAAAACGCTACCTGAATCCAGCTCGGGCTCGTCGATAACGTTGAAGCAGAAGCACGTTGGACAAACCATGTTGCAGGCACCGCAACCCGTGCATCTATCTGCAAGCTCATTCCAAATAGGATTGTAAAGCGCCCCGGTCATTATCCTTTGGAGCCCAGCTGTATTAACATGTCTCCTTATCATTCCTTTTACCCTCCTTATTGTTTCATCCTTTTCCATAAGGTCTGTGCTCGAAGCCTTTGGCATGTAGAAGTCTCCTATTAGTTCTGAACCCTTCCTCGACCCTACTTCAACCAGAAACCTATCGCCCAAGTCGGTAAGTATTAGGTCGAAGCCCTCTTCTAGAGAAGGGCCTGTTCCAAATGACGTGCAGAAACATTTCTCGTCAGCACTACTACAGTTCAAAGCTATTATTATAAGGTTCTTCCTCCTGGCTTCGAAATAGGGGTCTTTGGGACGATCCATATATACTCTCTCCAAGAGATTCATTGCGTTTACATCACATGGATGAACACCCAGTATCGCAGTCTTATTCTCAGGACCCGGAAGCATTTCTTCGATCTTTCCGTCTTTAATCTTCAGAAGTGTCTCTTTAGGAGGAATTAGGAGACTTTTAAGAGGAGGCATGATAGTCCTAATGTAATCTAGAGAAACCTCGCCAACCTGATTCTCGTCTATTCTTTTGAATATGCTTCGAGCCTCTTTCCTAACGGGTGCGAAAAGACCATATTCCTTGGAGATTATGTGCTTAGAGAAGTGGGGAAGTTCCTCCTTCTTCAGCACAAAAGCCATTTTCTAACCCGATGGCTCGTTTCCATCTTTTTATAAACCTTTTGTGGATGAGGAGAGAGCTTTAACACTGTACTATAGTAAGCAGAATCTCAGTTTATAAAACGCGGAAAAGCAAATTCTTAAATATAGTTAATCATTGAAACTGAGGGCTGTGAAATGCCTGATGCTGGAGCTCAACAGGCCGGTTTAAAGGCAGACAGGCGTTTAATGCTTCTTGAAGCAGCTATTAGGAAGTACCAGTATAGGAAGGATGCTCTACTTGAAGTACTCCATACAGCTCAAGAACTCTACGGTTATTTAGACAGGGACCTCTTGATCCATATTTCTAAGCTTCTAAGGTTACCGCCAAGCCATGTTTATGGAGTAGCAACGTTTTACAATCTTTTCAAGTTGAAAAAGCCGGGTACGCATGTTGTCACAGTATGCATGGGCACAGCGTGTTACGTTAAGGGTGCTGAAGACCTCGTTTTAGCAGTAGAGAGAGAGTTTAACGTTAAGAGAGGCGGGACAACCGCGGATGGGAAGCTTTCTCTTTTCGTAACCAGGTGCATAGGGGCGTGTGCAATGGCTCCTAACGCCATTGTAGACGGAGAAACTATTGGAAAAGCCACGCCGGAAGTTGTTTTGAAGAAGATTAGAGCCATTATGGAGGCTGAGAAGGATTGAAGCCTGATGAATTACGTAGCCTAGCCCAAAAAGAGGCTGAAGCACGCAAATCCTACAGGTACAGGATAAACGTCTGCTGTTCAAGCGGTTGCATGCCATTCGGAGCACTTAAAGTATTGAGCGCGTTCAAGGATGCTGTAAAGGAGTTTGGAGTTGAAGGAGAGTGTTACGTAGCCAGAACAGGCTGCATAGGAACATGTTCAATAGCCCCTGCGGTCTTAATAGAGCCAGGCGACTATCTATATCAGAACGTTACTCCAGATAGGGCTAAGGAGATTGTTAAAGAGCATATCGTTAACGGCAGGCCTGTTAAAAGCATGTTGTACGGCAACGAGGCGTATTTTAAGAAGCAGCTTAGAATAGTTTTGAGAAACGCTGGTAAGATAGATCCCTTGAGAATAGAGGATTATATTGCTGTGGGAGGATATTACGCTCTTCTAAAAGCCTTAACGAGGATGACTCCCGAAGGGGTTATAGAAGAAGTTGCTTTAAGCGGGTTAAAGGGGAGAGGGGGAGCAGGATTTCTAACAGGGCTTAAATGGAGATACGTTGCAAGGGCAACGGGTTCTCCGAAATACGTAATAGCTAACCTTGACGAGGGTGATCCGGGTGTTTTTGCAAACCGTACCCTGGCGGAGGCAGATCCGCATGCAATAATAGAAGGAATGGCCATAGCCGCATATGCTGTGGGTGCGAGTAAGGGCTACATCTACGTGCGTAGCGAATACCCGCTAGCTGTTGAGACTTTGAAGAAAGCTATTGAAGCAGCAAGGTCAATGGGATTATTGGGAGAGAAGATTTTCGAAACAGCATTCAGCTTCGACATCGAGCTGAGGCTGGGAGCGGGGGCATTCGTAGCAGGTGAGGAGACGGCAATACTCGCTTCAATCGAGGGGCGTAGGGCAATGCCTAGGCCTAGACCACCTTACCCAGCGCAATCAGGCCTATGGGGTAAGCCAACGCTGATAAACAATGTTGAAACACTCGCAAATATTCCAGTCATATTACTTAAGGGCAGTGAATGGTTTGCAAGCATAGGAGCTAAAAACTGCACTGGCACCAAATGCTTTTCCTTAACCGGGAAGGTTAACAATCCGGGGTTAATCGAAGTCCCGATGGGCATAACGCTTAGAGAAGTTGTTTTCGAGATAGGAGGAGGAGTTCCACCCGGTAGGCGTTTTAAGGCAGTCCAGGTTGGTGGGCCATCTGGAGGCTTCTTACCAGAACAGCTGTTGGATCTTCCAATAGACTACGAGTCTCTAACTAAGGCCGGTGCGATAATGGGCTCCGGGGGTATAGTTGTTCTAGACGATACTTCCTGCATGGTGGATACGGCTAAGTTCTTCACGGAATTCTGTGTAGACGAGTCCTGTGGAAAATGTGTACCGTGTAGAGTAGGGCTTTACAAACTCTATAAGATTCTAGACGGCTTTACGCGAGGAGAAGGGTCTTTGGAAGACCTTCAGAAAGTTGAAGAGCTCTGCGAATTCATTAAGGAGGCTAGTTTATGCGGCCTTGGTCAGACAGCGCCCAATCCAACTCTTACTACGCTAAGGTATTTCAGAGACGAGTATGTTGCACACATCCTTGAGAAAAAGTGTAGTGCGGGAAAGTGTTTTAAGAATGGCGGAGGTGTGGGAGGCGAGTAAAATGATAGAGCTCACTATAGATGGTAAGAAGGTTACTGCTAAAGAAGGCGATACCATACTTAAGGTTGCTAGGGAAAACAACATATACATCCCAGCATTATGCTATCTCGAAGGGGTTTCATCATTCGGAGGATGTAGGGTCTGCCTCGTTGAGATAAAGGGCTCGCCAAGAGTATTCGCATCCTGCGTGACGCCAGTTGCGGAGGGGATGGAGATTATTACAAATTCGGAAAGGCTTAAGCGCTATCGGAAGTGGGCTGTAGAGTTACTACTATCGGAAAGACCCCATGTCTGCTCGGTCTGCGTAGCCAACGGAAGTTGTGAACTCCAGCAGCTCGCAACCGATCTTGGAGTTGACCACCTCAGGGTTGAAAGAGAGTGGACCAATTATGAATTAGACCTTACACATGAGAGGTTCGCCTACGATCCAAATAGATGCATACTTTGCACGCGTTGCATAAGGATTTGTGATGAGATTGAAGGCGTGCATACGATAGACCTCATGCTTAGAGGGAAGAATTCCAAGGTTATTTTCGACCTAAACGATAAATGGGGCTTTGCTGAATCATGCACATCCTGTGGGAAATGCTCTGCTGTCTGCCCAGTTGGCGCATTGTATGTTAAGGGTAAGCCGCATTCGGAATCTAAGAGGAAAGAGCTCGCCTCATTCGTGACGAGCAGGAGGAGTGAGAAGACAATTGGCTAAGGTAAGGCTTGCAACAGTCTGGTTGAGCGGCTGTTCTGGCTGCCACATGTCGTTCTTAGATCAAGATGAGAAACTATTAGAGCTCGCAGGAAAGATTGAGCTCGTCTACAGTCCGATTGCAGATATTAAGGATTTTCCTGAAAACGTTGACATAACGTTGGTTGAAGGAGCGGTTGGTAATGAGGAACAATTAGAACTTTTGAAGAAAATCAGGAAGAATACGAAAATGCTAATAGCACTCGGAGACTGCGCTGTAAACGGCAATGTAACCGCGTTGAGAAACAGTTTAAACAATAGCGTTGAAGAGGTTTTGGAGAGGGCGTATGTTGAGAACGCGACCATTAAGCAAAACGCTCCTACCAATGTCCCTAGGCTTCTTAAAAGAGTCTTGGCTTTAAACGAGGTTGTCAAAGTAGACTTCTACATTCCAGGCTGCCCACCACCAGCCAATTTGATAAACTATGTTTTAAACGAGTTGCTCGAGGGAAGAGTCCCACCTTTAGAAGGGAGGTTTAAATACGGTTAGGAGGAGTTGGAAATGAGCAGGGAGATAATTATAAGCCCCGTGACAAGGATAGAGGGCCATGCTAAGATAACGATACATCTAGATGAGGAGGGAATGGTTAAAGATGCACGTTTTCACGTAACCGATTTCAGAGGATTTGAAAAGTTCTGTGAAGGAAGACCCTTCTATGAAATGCCAGGGATAACATCGAGGATATGTGGCATATGTCCAGTAAGCCACCTGCTCGCTTCAGCCAAGGCGTGCGACGACCTTTTAGCAGTGAAAATACCAAGGACTGCGGAGCTTCTCCGAAGGCTTATGCACATGGGTCAGATAATCCAGTCGCATGCATTAAGCTTCTTCTACCTATCTTCTCCAGATTTCCTTCTCGGCTTGGATTCGGAACCATCTAAGAGAAACATCCTTGGTCTAGCTGAGAAATATCCTGAGATCGCTAAACAGGGAGTTTGGCTTAGGAAGTTTGGGCAGAGTATAATCGAAACACTCTCCGGGAGGAGGATACACTCGAGCGATTGGATAGTGCCGGGCGGAGTAAAAACACCATTATCCAAAGAGGGTGTTGACAAGATACTTGCGGACGTGCCTAAGGCTATTGAAATCGCTTTAAACAGTATTGAACTCTTCAATAAGAATATGGAGAACTTTAAAAACGAGATGAGGGACTTCGGCGATTTCCAGACTTACTATATGAGTCTCGTGACGAAAGACGGTGGTCTTGAACATTATGATGGTAATATAAGGATTCTAAGCCCAGAGGGTAAAGTTGTTGCGGATCAGTTAGACCCTTCTAAATATTTCGAATATATTGGCGAGGCTGTTGAAGACTGGTCTTACATGAAGTTCCCCTATTTGAAGAATGTAGGTTATCCCGATGGTGCATATAGAGTAGGCCCGTTAGCAAGGCTGAATAATGCTTCACATTGCGGAACCGAGATGGCAGATAATCTTCTCAAAGAATTCAAGAAGCTTGGAAAGAATGGAGTTGTCCAAAACACTTTCATGTACCACTATGCACGCTTGATAGAAATCGTTTTCTGCATAGAGAAAGTTAAGGAACTGCTTCAGGATCCTGAGATCTTAAGCACCGAAGTCCAAGCGAAAGCATCTCTCAACAAGAGAGAGGGTGTGGGAGTTATTGAAGCACCAAGGGGCACATTATTCCACCATTATAAAGTTGATGAGCAGGGTAGAATAACATGGGTCAACCTTATAATCGCAACTGTAAATAACAATATTGCTTTTAACAAAGCCGTAGCTCAGGTTGCTAAGAAATACGTGAATGGAAAAAAGCTTAACGAGGGAATGCTCAATAAAGTCGAAGCAGTCGTACGCGCCTTAGACCCTTGCCTTAGCTGTGCAACACATGCCATAGGAAGAATGCCGGTTAGGATTCAACTTTATGACCATAACGGTAGTCTCATAGACGAAATCGCCCGCGGTTGAAAAATAGATTTGAAAATATATTTAACTTAAGACTTTTATTTTCAAACAATACTTTTAACGGCTTTTCTCTTTATCAATCTTGCTCCAAAAGATTTATATATTAATCTCTAGAATTCTATTAACGAAGTGAGTTGTCTGTTAAAAAAGAGGATGAAGAATATAAGCAAGCAGCTAAAGTGTTTAAGGCCCTTGCAGACCCGACTCGATTGAGAATACTCTCAATAATAGAGAGCGAAAGCATGATGATAACGGGCATAGTCGAAAAATTCAACCTTTCCCAACCAACTGTTTCATACCATATTAGAATTCTTGAAAACGCCGGATTAGTAAAGACTGTTAAGAAGGGGAGAGAAGTTTATTGCTCTCTTATAAAGAAGGGGATTTTAAAGAAGGCTTTAGAATTCTCAAAGTGGGTCAAGGGAGTAGAGTAGGAATCTATAAGAGATAACACTTAGAACCTCCTCTTTAGAAAATATTTATCCTGGGATTGTTTTTCGATTTAATGTACACGATTGAAGATAGAGCCACTATGCTCTGACTCGATGGGTGTAAGAAGCATGGCGACACTAGTTGAAACCAGAGACCTCAAGCTAATTATAGACCCAGCTGCAGCCGTTGCACCTCGTAGATACGGCCTACCACCCCACCGGAAAGAGCTTGAGCTCCTCGAAGAGTATTGGAAGAAAATAGCTTCTGTAGCAAGGGATTGTGAAGTCATCGTAGTAACACATTATCATTACGACCATCATAGTTCAACAAGATTCCTAGAAGAGATCTACGGTGGGAGGATAGTAATAGTCAAGGATCCTGAAAACATGATAAACTTCAACCAGAGAACAAGGGCAAGAATTTTTCTGGAAAAGATTAGACCCATTGCTGCACAAGTTCTTACTGCAGACGGTAGGGAGTATTTCTTTGGTGAGACTAGCCTTGAATTCTCCCATCCTGTTCCCCATGGTCCTGATGATCATCTAGGCTACGTAGTAGAGCTGAGAGTCAAGGATTCCTCCCAAAGCTTCTTATTCACGAGCGATGTACAGGGTTTCCCATTAGATTCTCAAATCAAATTCGTAATAGACAAGAAGCCAGATGTAATTTTCGTAGACGGACCCTCAACTTATATGTTAGGTATAAACTATCCCGTTGAAGCTTTGGAGGCGAGCCTTAGAAATATTGTTAAAACAATGAGGGAAGCTTTTCCCTCGACGATAATATTAGATCATCACCTGCTTAGGGACTTAGAGTGGAAGAAACATCTAAAAGACCTGCTCAAAGAGGCTGAGAAAATTGGTGTGGACTTAAAGTCCACTGCAGAATACTTGAATGTAGAAATTAACCAGCTTGAGGCCTTAAGAGGCTCGTTGTATGGATTAAGAATTTAAAGCGCTGGGAACATGGAGGGAATGATTGAAACTCGTCTTGCTTACCATCGGTTACAGCGTGTAATAGCTCTAAGGAAAGATTTTTTAAGATGATAAATAATTCCTATATGACCATGAAAGAAGTTAAATGTGTTAGAAAAACAGTTCTATCATCCTCAATGTTTTTATTAGTAGTTCTCTTTACAGTGCAGATTATACCTTTAAGTGCAGCACCCGAAGTACCATATGGCCCATTTCCAGACAGAGTGATAATATTCCTTCAGGCTGATGAAACGCAGGTAGTTCCCATGATCGAGAAAGGCGAGATGACGGCATGGCTCTATTACTTGAGATTGAGTGAAAACATTCAAAAGGCAGAGGAGTCTGCGGAGGTAGATCTCATAAAGACCTATGGTGGAGCGAATGAGCTGCTAATAAACCCGCTCGAGACAACTGGAGGGTTCAATCCCTTCACCATAAGAGAAGTCAGGGAAGCTTTAAACTGGCTTATAGACCGGAACTACATAGTTAACGAGATATTCAAAGGCAGGGCTGTTCCCAGATGGACGATTTTCAGAGCGGTTTCTCCAGATTATTCAAGGATTGTAGACTATGCCAAAATACTCGAGGCAAAATACGCGTACAATTTCGATAAGGCTAAGAGCCAAATCTTCGAAGCATTAGCTAAAGCAGGAGCAGAGTATAAGGATGGCAAGTGGTACTATGAGGGTGAACCGATAACAATAAACTTTCTAATAAGGCCTGAGGATGAAAGAAAGGACTTTGGTGACTACATTGCCAACCAACTTGAAAAAATAGGGTTTACTGTGAATAGACTCTATAAGAGAAGTCGTGACGCATTCCTACTTTGGGGTTCATATGAGCCTTCGAAAAGAGGTGAATGGCACATTTACACAGCAGGATGGGCATTTACCGGCATAACGGCATACGATGACAGCGATCCTTGGTTCCTCTATTCTCCAGATAATGCGCCAATTTTCGAAGAGTATAGAGGCTTACCATTACTTAGAGAAGCATTGGACAAGTTAAACAATGCAGAGTACAAGTCAATGGAAGAAAGAATAGAATTATTAAAGCGAATCTGTGAATTATCTTTGGAAGACAGTGTCCATGTGTGGATTGTCGATCAGATTCAGCCGGTTCCAGCATCTAGCAAGCTTGGGGACAAGGTGATCGACCTGTATGGCGGTGGTCAGAGCTTCTGGTACCTCAGAACACTAAGATACAAGACGGGAGCAGGGGGAGACATTAAGCTGGGTAATCGTGCAATGTTCATAGAAGGCTTTAACCCGATAGCAGGTTTCTCCTGGCTTTACGACGTGTATGTCTACTACCTTGTGGCTGATGCTGGAGTCTTTCCACACCCGCATACTGGGCTATACATACCTATTAGGACAAGCTTCACCGTGGAGACAGCAGGCCCCGACGGTAAGCTGGATGTTCCAAGCGATGCTTTAAAATACGATCTTACGAGTGAGAAGTTCAAGCCCGTTGGCCCTGGCGTAAATGCAACAAGCAAGGTGACTTTTAAGATTACCTGGGGCAAGTGGCATCATGGACAGCCCATAACTAAGGCTGATATACTATACGGTATAGCTGAAACCTTTAAAGTTACTGTAGAAACATCGCCTCTGTACGATCCTGTGGCCGCTTCTCCGGGCAGGACGATTTTCGTCAAAACTTTTAAGGGATTGAGATTCGTATCAGACGATACTGTCGAAGTATACCTCGACTACTGGCATGTGGATAAAAGTTACATTGCCTCTACGGCAAGTGTTTGGACAGATACTCCGTGGGAGCTTCTGGTTCTTGCAAATAAGGCGGTGCTTGATAAGAAGGTAGCATGGTCCGTAGACATGGCTGACGAATGGGGTGTAGATCAGCTGGACTTCACGAAAGGCTCTTCTTTAAACATACTTTCTGAGATACTAGCTACGATTCAAGAGAACTATATTCCACCAGAGCTCGAAGGCTTTGTCGATGCGAGTGAAGCTGCTGCAAGATGGTCTGCACTCAAATCCTTCTACAAGACGAGGGGACACTTCTGGGTCAGTAATGGTCCCTACGTCTTTGCATCAGCTGACACAACTGCTCTTCAAGTCACGCTCGAAGCCTTCAGAGAATATCCGTTTAAAGCCGATAAATGGGACACTATGCTCACGGTTAAGATTCCTAATGTAAGAGTCACTGATGCTCCTGAAAAAGTGGTTTCAGGCTTGGCTGCAGGCTTCTCCCTTCGTTCGGAGGTAGCCGGTCAACCATATGATAGGGCATCTGTCAAATACCTCTTAACAGACGCGTCCGGTAATCTAGTAGCCTCTGGCATAGCTAGAGCTTACGGTGGCGGTGTTTTCAAAATAGAGCTTACGGGCGAAGACACTTCTAAACTAGCTGCTGGAGTATACTCGTTAAAGCTTATAGCAGTAGGTGAAGAAGCTGCACTCCCATACTTGACCGAGTACACCTTCACAGTAACTCCAGCCATCTCATACTTTGAAAGCCTCTCGGAAAGCCTAAGGGCTGAGCTTTCAACAAAGATCTTGACCCTCGAAAATCGTATAGAAACATTATCCGAATCCGTTTCTGAACTTAGAAACAGATTAAATTCAATGGAGAGCATAGTCAATATCAGCATAGTACTTGCGGCACTAAGCATCCTATTAGCTTTAGTAGCATTAATCCTATTGCTCAGAAAGAAATAAAAGAACAAACTCTTTCCTCATTTTTCTTTCCTTTTTAACACTTAAATATTAGTTTTTTATTCTAAGAGGGATTACTAAGCATGCGTGGAGCCACGTCTATACTCAGATACCTGGCTAAGAGAATAACCCTTCTATTTGGGACGCTGATAATAGCAACCTACATAACTATTGTAATTGCTAATGCTGGAGGATATATAGATGAAATACTCTCAGCGCAAATAAAGTATGATATAACTACTAACTTGGCCAGAACCCAAGGCTGGGCACAACTTCCAGAAGAAGAGAAGACAAGGATTATTAACGAGAGATTTGAATCAGCCATAAAAGCTAAAGGGTTAGATAAGCCTTTCATAGAGCGTAGTTTCTACTACCTTATAGATGCTTTAACACTAAACCTCGGAAGAGCTATATTCATAACGAGCGCTAGCGGCTCTAAGCGTGTAGCAGACATAATATTAGAAAGACTTCCTATAACCGTATTATTGTTTACTACAGGAACAGTTCTTTATTCGATTATAGGTTTGCTCGTAGGTGTTTACATGACTAAGAAGCCAGGAGGATTATTCGATAAAATATTCTCGATTTTTGCCATAGTAACGGAGGTTATTCCACCATGGTTTTTCGGAATACTATTTATAATGGTTTTCTCCTATTACCTCGGTCTTACACCATTCGGCGGGATTGCAAGCGTACCCCCTCCACAGGATCCTCTGGGATACTTTTTGGATATACTTTACCATGCGTCACTTCCATTATTTACATGGGTGTTCTCGCTCTTTGGTGCTTGGGCATACATAGCCAGAAACCTGATGGTTCAAATTGCCGAAGAAGATTTTGTGATAACGGCCAAGGCCAAGGGATTGCCCGAGGGAATTGTTATGCGCCGCCATATTTTGAGGCCAAGCTTGCCTCCGATAGTTACCTCGATATCTCTTTCACTAATAACTTCATGGCAAGGCGCTATAATAACGGAAACCGTTTTTAACTGGCCTGGTTTGGGAAGTCTTTACAGTCAAGCCATAAGCGCTCTTGACGCGCCTGTAATCATAGGTTTAGCTGTAGTTTACGCTTACCTCCTTGTAGTTACCGTACTAGTTCTAGATTTGACTTATAGCCTTATGGATCCAAGAATTAGGGGTGTAGCTTAGATTGAGCATAACCGGAGGATCTAAGGATATTTTTGATGCAATATTTCGCTCAAAACCTGGTCTTACTGGAGTATTAATATTGACGATAATCATCGGACTTTCAATTATAGCCTTGGTTTACGTACCTTTCGATATTTCCTCTAAATGGAACGATATCACGTTTTGGCAGTTTAATCCGAGGCTGGCTCCTCCCTCATGGATTAATTTTTTTCTGAGCAAAAAACTGCCTGAAACGATAATAATAGGAGAGAAGGACTTCGCAAAATACGATTACTATGTTGAAACTGCAGGCTTAAAACATATCGTGCTTGAAGCCAAGCTGGACTATCTCTACGAATACTATCCCTCTGAGGTAAATGCTATACTATATGTTAACAATAGTAATGGAATGCTTGTAACCCTTAAATGGATTCAGCCTAATGGTGTCGAAATCTATTTATCTCGATTGGTAGTTAACGATGGCATTAATCCAATTTACTTCTGTACTAGAAAGGACGTCAAAGAAGGATTGTTAAACACTATGGCTAAGCTCGGCACAGTTCCGCCGGATACAATCAAGCCAGAGGTATTGTTGTTCTCCGACTTAAACCCTTCTGGCGGTTTTAATATTTTAAGGGGCACCTATAGGTTTAAAATCGAGGCTGAAACCACAAGTAGGAACGCAACTATTGATTCAAAGCTTATAGTTTATGGGAGGGTTTATGGTCTAGCTGGCACAGACAGTAAGAGAAGAGACCTATTTGTAGGTATAGTATGGGGTGCACCAGTAGCATTGGCATTTGGGCTTATAGCAGCGATTCTTACAAGCTTCATTCAAACTCTCTTAGGAACCTTAAGCGCGTGGTATGGAGGTCTAGTTGACGAAATTATTCAGCGTGTCACAGACATCTACATGATTATTCCCTTCCTGCCGATACTCATAACAATATCTGTCATATACAAGATAAATATATGGACACTTTTAGCTATAGTCGTAGCTTTAAGTATATTCGGAGGCGCTACTAAAACTGCTAGAAGCATGGCACTTCAGGTAATGAATGAACAATATATTGAAGCTGCTGTCTCTTATGGAGCTAGTAGAAAGAGGATAATGTTACTGCATATTTTACCCAGGCTTTTACCATATACTGTAGCCAATATAGTATTGTCGGTTCCTTCGTATGTTTTTCTTGAAGCCGCCTTAAGCTTATTAGGTCTTGGAGACCCAGCAATGCCTACTTGGGGCAAGATTATAAGCGATGCTTTTGAAGGCGGTGCTGTGGTTCATGGATTATGGTGGTGGGTGTTAATACCTTCAACGCTAATAATAATGACGGCAATCGCTTTCGCCTTCATAGGGTTAGCGCTTGATAAGGTGGTGAATCCGAGACTTAGGGAGAGATGAGTATTGAGCGAGATTCTTCAGGTTAAAAACTTAAAACTGTATTACAGTACTAAGAAAGGAGTAGTCAAGGCAGTTGACAATATCAGTTTCGCTTTAAATAAGGGGGAAACTCTTGCCGTCGTAGGTGAATCAGGGTGTGGAAAATCCTCTATGGCGATAGCACTAATGAGGCTTCTACCTAGGAACGTGAATACTTATCAAGGCAGTATTATAGTGGATAATGAGGATATCAGTAAGCTTGACGAGAAGACTTTGAGAGAAAGAATCCTTTGGAGAAAAATATCTATGGTATTCCAAGGAGCTATGAATTCTCTAAACCCTGTGTTGAAGATAGGATTCCAGATAGCAGAGGCACTTTTGGAGCATGATAAGAGGCTTTCTAAAAAGGAGGCTCTAGCCATAGCTAAAAAATCTCTGGAATTAGTTCGATTGCCTGAATTTATAGCTGATCGATATCCTCACGAACTTAGCGGAGGCATGAAGCAAAGAGTTGTTATCGCAATGGCATTGGTTCTCAATCCTCAAATAGTCATACTTGACGAACCTACTTCAGCACTCGATGTTATAACTCAGGCTAACATAATTAATCTTCTCAAGAGACTTAAAAATGAAAAAGGCTTATCTTATATATTCATAACACATGATCTGGCTGTAGCAAGCGAACTTGCAGACAGGGTTGTAGTAATGTACGGCGGAAAAATAGTTGAATATGGGAATGCTGAACAAATATATGCAACGCCTAAACATCCGTATACTCAAAAGCTCATTGCAAGCATACCAACGTTACGAAGCGATAAAACTCTCGAGTTTATACCGGGTGCACCTCCAGATCTTATTGATCCACCGCCGGGATGTAGGTTCCATCCAAGATGCCCCTACGCAATGGACATATGTAGAGTTGAGGAACCACCTCTTCTTACTGCCAGTAATGGAAAAGTTGCGTGTTGGTTATATAAGGGTGATATAGTTGAGTAATAAGACAATACTACAAGTAGAAAATCTAAAAGTGTGGTTCCCGATAAAGAGGTTATTTAAGACGCCTCTTTACGCCAAAGCTGTCGACGGTGTTAGTTTCAACCTCTTAAAAGGCGAATCTTTAGCTCTAGTAGGTGAATCAGGGTGTGGAAAGACCACCCTGGGCAAGACATGTTTAAGACTTATAGAACCCACCTTCGGGAGGTTAATTTACGATGGTAGAGACATAACTCATCTATCCGGTAAAGATTTAAAATGGTACCGTAGGGAAGCCCAGATGATTTATCAAGACCCCTTCAGCAGTTTTAACCCGTTTTTCCCTGTTAGGAGAATACTTGAAGAACCTTTGATAGTAAATGGAGTTAAGAGTAAAGAGGAACGTATAAATCGTATTCAAGAAGCTTTACAGGAGGTTAAACTTCTTCCAATAGAAGATTTCATAAACAAGTTTCCGCATATGTTAAGTGGAGGCCAAAGGCAGCGACTAGCCATAGCCAGAGCACTAATACTTAGGCCAAAGTTTATAGTCGCAGATGAACCAGTATCGATGCTTGATGCTTCCGTTAGGGTTGAGATTCTATACTTACTTAAAGAACTCCAGATAAGCCAGGGTATTTCTTTTCTCTACATAACGCACGATATTGCCACGGTCAAGTATTTTTCTGATAGAATGGCAGTGATGTATTCAGGTAAGATAGTCGAATTAGGAGAAATAAGAAAAGTAATTACTAGTCATCTTCATCCATATACAGAAGCACTTATAGAAGCAATACCAGATCCAGATCCAAATAATAGGAATGTTGAGAGAAAAGTAATACCAGGCGAACCTCAGAATCCTGTTGCGTGGCCTCCGGGATGCAGGTTCCATCCAAGATGCCCCTACGCAATGGACATATGTAGAGTTGAGGAACCACCCATGAATGAGGTTGAATCTGGACATCAAGTTGCATGCTGGTTGAGGATCAAAAAATAAAGAGCAAAAATTTGATTGCAATTCTGAAATCAACATCATAAAGCTGGCAACGGCTTTAAGAATAACTTTATATCCAACCCTTTTCAAAATACTTAGTTTCAGTTTGATAGAGGTTAAGGGTGTGAAGATATATTGGCTTGGGCACGCCGGCTTCAGGATAGTCGGTGGGGGGAAGACGATATACATCGATCCCTACAAGATCAAGGGTGGTCCAACTGCTGACGTAATCCTCGTAACGCATAATCACTTCGACCATTTTAGCGTCGACGATATTAAGAAGATATCTGGAACAAACACGATAATAGTTGGCCCAAAGGAGTGTGAAGCAAAGTTCAGAACATTGAATATGGAGCATAAGATAGTTAAACCAGGAACTAGCTTAGACTTGTCGGGGGTTAAGGTTGAAGCTGTCCCGTCTTACAATGTCAGCAAGTCTTTTCACCCTAAGTTGGATGGTAAAGTAGGATACGTAGTAACATTGGGCGATGTTAAGATATACCACGCTGGAGACACCGATAGGATTCCTGAAATGGCCAATATTAAGCCGGATGTTTCCCTACTACCAATCGGCGGAACTTATACGATGAATGCTGAAGAGGCGGCTCAAGCTACTAAGGACATAGGCACCGGCATATTCATACCGATGCACTACGGCACGATAGTTGGAGATAAGAGCGATGCTGAAAGGTTTAAGAAAATTGTTGGAGAAAAAGCCGTTGTAGTCGAGCCCGAGGACTAGTCAGTTTCCTCAGTTACTTTTTCTATTTTTTTTCCATCTTCTAAAACTAAGTAGTGTAATAAGTATCATTGCAACAGCAATTACAATGCTTATCAAAAGAAGTATTGGAGCATATTCTCCGAAGCCGATTGCCAACGGGAAGGGCCCTATGAAAACCACCATTGCCCCTCCACCCGTTACACCGCCTGTTACCGATGCTATAAAAACTGTTATGAATCCTATGATTACCAGTAGGAAGCCTATTAGAAACAGTATGCTGAGCCTATCCAAGCCTCATCAACCCGTATGCGATAGTTATCGTAATAAGCAGGATGGTTAGTATTATTGCTAGAATAATCAATATCCTAGCTGTCTTAGGGTCTGAGGCGAGAATTATCGGAATAGGGCCTATCATAACAACTGCCCCGCCGTGTTTCTCCGACTCAACTTCTCTTTGCCCACTTTTCTTTATGCCCCGGAGGAAGCTTAGAAATATGGTTAAGAAGATTATTATGAAACCCAATAGGATTAAGAGAGTACCAGCCAGTACTAGGCTTTGAACCATTTGACTACTCTATTGGAATTTCCTCGCCCTTCTTCTCTTCCTTCTTAATCTTGTTCAGAGTGACTTCAAGAATACCGTTTTTATAACTGGCCTTAGCCGTCTTTGGATCAACCTCCTCGGGGAGCTCAACGTCCTTACTGTACTTCCTCCTCTCAGACTCTGCGCGTATGTGAAGCGTTTTCCCGACGACGTTTAGCTTAATATCCTGCTTATCTACCCCAGGGACTTCTGCTATAACTTTAATCTTATCATCCTCGGTTATCACGTCGACAAGCGGCTCAGTAGCCTCCTTAACCTCAACAGGCTTAATCGGAGAGACTTTTCTCTTAACATTGCCGAATTCCCTTATTATGGGCTTTCCATCAGGCCCTATTCTAACAGAATAGCCGTATATAAAAGGCCCGTATTCCCTCCTAACGCTACCGTCTGGGAGCTTTTCTTCCCTTATAAGCTCCTTTGGGAATTCTCCTTCAATACGCTTGAAAAAGTCGAAGAAGTCCTCTTCGAAAGGCGAGAATGAAAAGGCTCTTCGCATCATCCTCCTCAAATCCTTCTCGAGTTTTTCAAACCATTCGTCAAACCAGTCTTCAGACATTCAAACCACCTCCTTCCATTAACATCACGCAGTAAATATATTAATCTTTCCCTAAAGGGCATTGTGGAAATACTGTGGAAAAAGTCTCAAAGCTTTTATTCAACCTCAGTAAAATTGTTTCCAACATTGTCTGGAGAATGGATAGTAAAAGTACTGGAGGATCTTACAAACTCCTTTGGACCAGCCGGCTACGAGAGGGAGGTTCTATCTAAGGTTAGGAATTATATGCAGGCTTATGCCGATGAAATGATGTCTGATAAGCTCGGCTCACTGGCATTCGTCAAAAAGGGGAGTGCGGAAAGGCCCAGGGTATTATTAGCAGGACACGTTGATGAAGTGGGTTTCGTAGTCTCAGGCATAAACGAGCAGGGCTTTTTAAGCTTCGCACCATTGGGAGGATGGTTCGACCAGGTGTTATTGTCTACCAGAGTAGTAGTTAGGACTCAGAAGGGAGATCTTCATGGAGTTATAGCTGCCAAGCCGCCACATCTTATTCCTCCTGAAGAAGCCAATAAAGTAATAACCAAGGAGAACATGTTCATAGACATAGGGGCTTCATCGCTAGAAGAGGCTAAGAACATGGGTGTTAGAATCGGAGACCCAGTCGTACCATATTCCAATTTCACCCTGATGAAAAACGGGGAGGTTGCGATGGGGAAGGCTTTCGACGACAGAGTTGGTGCTGCAATAGCCATGGAAGTCGTTAGGAGACTTAGAGTAGAGAATATTCCGCATCCCAATACTGTCTATGGTTCTGCAACAGTGATGGAAGAAGTTGGTCTAAGGGGAGCTACTACAATCGCCAACCTCGTTGATCCAGATGTGGCAATAGTACTTGAGGTTGATATAGCGGGGGATGTTCCCGGTATACCAGCTGGCCAGGCTCAAGCAAAGATGGGTAAGGGACCCTGTATAGTTACGATGGATGCTTCAATGATACCAAACCAGGCTTTGAAAGACCTTGCAATAAAAGTCGCTGAGGAAAACAATATACCGTATCAATTATCGCTAGTCGCGAAAGGCGGTACTGACGCTGGGAGGATACATATACACAAAGTAGGATGCCCGAGCCTAGTCATAGGTGTTCCGACTAGGCATATTCATTCAGCAGCATCGATAATGAGTCTAAGCGACGTTAATAATGCTGTAAGGCTGGTGATAGAATTGGTTAAGAGGCTTGACGCTGAAACAGTTAGAAAACTCACAGAATGGTAGTTTCAGCATCTTAAGATGAGCTTGAAGAGGGTTAAAGCAGTCATCTTCGATTTCGACGGCACTCTTGTGGATACTGTCAGACCCTTGGCTGAGGCTTGGGCTAGGGCGGCGAGCATGCTTGGCATAAGCATAAAACCGGATGAGATTGAGAAGTATGTTGGCTTAGCTGGTCCGGAAATATCCCTGAAGATAACTGGTGGGGACGAGGCTAAGGCAGCTGAGCTGAGGAGGCTTAAGGACCAAGTCTACGAGTCTGAGTACGTCCCTAGAATGAGGCTCTTCGACGACGTTAAGTCTTCTCTAAGCCTTCTTAGAAACAATGGGATTAAGACTGGGGTTGCGAGTTCCCAAACATCGCGAAGGTTGAAACAATATTTATTGAACCTTGGAATATTGAATATGTTCGACGTGCTTGTCGGGTCGGACGTGGTTGCTAGGAGAAAACCTGAGCCCGACGTCTTCCTTAAGGCAGCGGAGTTGTTGAGGGTTAAGCCTGAAGAATGCTTCGCCATCGGAGATACTTGTTTCGACTACGAGTCTGCAAGCAAGGCAGGCATGAGGTTTATACTCGTTTCAAGAAGGGGGAATAAGTGTGACGGTGCTGAGTTTATCGTAGGAAGCCTTAGTGAAGCCGTCTCGATAGTGATAGCGAATAGCTCTAATCTTAAAGATTCACCATGATTCTACGATTAAGCCAGGTATTTTTTTCGAAATATTCCCTATCAGCAGTCACTAAAGGCTCATTATGGGTTAAGGCTAGGCTGGCTATCATAGCATCCAAGTCGCTGATTGGAGCCCCCATACGTTCAAGGTCGTTTACGAGCTTGCCGTATTTCTCGCAAGCACTTATCGAAAAGTCCAAAACCTTAAGCCTTGAAAGAATCTCCCTCACTTTCATAACTTCCAAATTTTTCCTCTTAGACCTGTAAGCCCCTTTAAACAACTCGCATGCTACTATAGGTGTTGTAGATAATTCCACCCCCTTATTTACGTATTCTTCTAATTTCTCCTCAGCCTTAGGGTCTCTTTATAAGGGCAATTATAAAACTAGTATCCAAGCAGACCATTTAAAACATCTTATAGTTCAGGGGTTCTGGGACTGATCCTCCTTCTCTCCCTAAACTTTTAATTAGAGAAAAATATTGGATTAAACTTGTGCTACCTCAGAACGTTAGAAGCCTTCTCGAAAAGCAGCAGTATAGGATAATTGGGAAACATTCCGCGGTAAAGATATGCTTCTGGACTAAGAGGAGACTTACAAAGGGTATGGCATGCTACAAGGAGCTCTGGTACGGTAATGTTCAGAGCCACAGGTGCATGCAAATGACACCTTTCCTAGGATGTAACTACAGGTGTACCTACTGCTGGAGGATACACTCAGGCGATAGACCAGGTTACGTGTGGCAAGAGTACCCGGCTGAGGTTGAAAGCGATGATCCTTCTTATATAATCGAGGAGGCCATTAGGCTTAGGAAGAGCCTACTCATAGGGTATAAGTCTAACCCGCTGGTAGATATGAGGGTTTTTGAAGAATCGCTCAACCCTATGATGGTAACATTTAGCCTAACTGGTGAGCCAACCCTATACCCTAGGCTCGGCGAGCTGATAGAAGAGGCTAGGAAGAGGGGGATGGTTACATACCTTGTTACCAATGGGAGCATGCCTGAGGTGCTCGAGAAGCTTAGTCCTCTTCCAGACCAGTTGTACGTTAGCATCCAGGCTGCGAACGAGGATGTTTTCAAGAAGATTGCTAGGCCGTTGGTGAAAAATGCTTGGGGCAGGCTTCTCAAAACGTTGGAGATCTTCCCAAGCCTCAGTGGAACAAGGCGCGTACTAAGGATAACCGTTGTGAAAGGGTTTAACGACTCTAATCCTGAGGAATACTCTAGGTTAATGGAAGTATCAAAGCCGGATTACGTTGAAGTAAAAGCCTATGAATGGGTTGGTGAAAGCCAGTCTAGGCTTCCAAAGGAGGCGATGCCGTGGATGAGCGACATAGTCTCATTCTCCGAGAAAGTCTCTAGGGCCTCCGGCTATGTGAAAAGGGGAGAATTCGAGCCGAGTGGCGTTGTATTACTCTCCAGAATCTGAGTTGTATAGAAAAATACTTTAAAAATATTTGAAAGAGGTTTGGAAAAACCTATTTTAAGAGCTTCATTGCCTCGTCTACTGAAGCGTCCTCATGCACTATTTTCATTATGGCCTTGACCATCTCTGTAGCGTTCTCCCTCTGGAAGACATTCCTACCAACGACGACGCCCTTGCCACCAGCCCTCATAACCTGCTTCGTAACCTCCAGGAACTGCCTTGGCTCCTCGGTCTTGGCTCCACCGGACATTAGGACGGGGACAGGCGTGGCTTTAACGACTTCTCTAAAAGTCTCCTCAGAACCCGTCCAGTATGTCTTTATCAAATCTGCACCGACTTCTGCAGCTGCTCTAGCAGCGTACCTGACTATTTCGACATCGTTTTGATTAGGCATATGCGGCCCCCTCGGGTAAGCCAGGTTTAGAAGGGGCATTCCATAGACTTCGCATGCAGCGGCTATTTCAGTAAACTGCTCGAGCATTTGCTCCTCTTCCGGAGCACCCCAGTAGACCGTTGCCGCAACAGCCTCGGCGCCCAGTGCGACAGCATCTTCAACTGTTGCTATAAGGTTTTGAGTATACTGCCTCTCCTTAGGCCTCAGCGAGGTTTTTCCAGTAACCTTAACGATCAACGGAATCCTATTTGCCCAGGATTCCCAAGTAAGCCTGGCCAAGCCCCTGGGAAGCATTATAGCGTCGACACCAGCCTTGGCAACCTTGTCGATTATTACATTCGGGTCGAGGTGAGGCTCTATGAAGTCTTTTGGCCCATGTTCAATACCATGGTCCATGGCTAGGATGACGGCCTTGCCGTCTTTCAGTATTCTCCTAAGCCTAACGTTCTTCCCCACGCTAGAAACTGTTGAAACAGGCTTCATTTCTCTCACCAGCCTTATCTGGCTGGATAGAGCCTATTAATAAATGTATTTCCTCGAGTAAGCCTTAAAAAATCAAAACTGCTATTTATCGGCGTTAATGACTACAACATGGTACCCGATCGTTTTCCCAGACCGGTGCGACGGGTGTCAAGGGTCGAAGCCCAAATGCATAGATTTCTGTCCCCATAATGTTTTCGCGTTGAGAGGCGGGAAGGCCTTTGTCGCAAACCCTCAGAATTGCGTCGAGGGCTGCGTATCATGCATGCCACTCTGTCCCAGGAAAGCGATAGAATTCCCCTTGCATAGGAGCTTTAGGATATGTGAAAGGTCTTGGACGGAAGGCTTGAAGAGAATCACGTGCAGGAAGTGCGGCAGGGTTTTCTGGACGAATGAAGAAAGAGATCTATGCTGGGAGTGTAGTTCTTCCGGATGAAATCGTTTAATGAAAAGCAAGAAACACAGGCATAACTTTAATAAAACAGGATTTTGCTACGGGGTGCGATTGAATCGTTGAAAAGTGTTAAAGCAGTCTTATTCGATTTGGACGGGACTCTAGTAGACACAATGGAGGCATTCCACAATATGGTTAACAATATACTTAGGGAATTCAGTATCCCCGAGAGGAGTTTTAATGAGAACGTTAAGCTAGTTGGGAAACCATCTAGGGTGATAGTTGAGACTATTCTTAGAGAAACCGGGTTGGAGACCAGTCTTGAGGAATTCTCTAAAATAATGTTTAGAGAATGGGTTTATAATTACATGCCTAAACATGGCAGGCTGTATCCAGATTCGTTGAAAGTCCTCAACGAGTTAAAAAATAGAGGGTATTTGTTAGGCGTTGTTTCAAACACTAGCAAGGAGGAGCTCCCGCATTATTTGAATAGTTTTAAGATAAGAGGGTTTTTCGACGTAGCTATTTCTTCCGGCGATGTTGAGAATCCAAAGCCGTCACCCGAGCCTGTTTTAAAGGCAATTAGGATTTTAAACATAAGACCATTTGAAGCCATCATGGTTGGAGACAGGCCTGAAGACGTTGAAGCAGGAAGGCTCGCGGGCACGTATACGATAGCAGTATTCAGAGGAGTAAGGCCAAGGTTCGAGTTGGAAGTTGCCAAACCGGATTTTATCGTCAACGAATTATCTGAAATCCTCATAATACTCCATAGAAATAGGAGGGACACTGGGCTCTAAGACTTGGAAAAAAACGGGTATGCTTAAATACTTTCCAGTAGAATTTTAGAGGAGATGAGTAAACTAAAAGAAGAATTCATAGAACTACTGGACAAGGATAGGGAATTCCGTTATACCGTAGCGGGTTACTTAGGATTGTCAGAAATTTTGAAAAGGCTAGATAGACTTGAAGAAGGGCAGAACAAGCTGTGGGAAGGGCAGGAGAAGCTCTGGGAGGAGGTTAAGCTACTCAGAGAAGGGCAGAACAAGCTGTGGGAAGGGCAGGAGAAGCTCTGGGAGGAGGTTAAGCTACTCAGAGAAGGGCAGAACAAGCTGTGGGAAGGGCAGGAGAAGCTCTGGGAGGAGGTTAAGCTACTCAGAGAAGGGCAGAACAAGCTGTGGGAAGGGCAGGAGAAGCTCTGGGAGGAGGTTAGAGACATACGCATAACTCAAAATAGGATTGCAACAACCATTGACAGATTAACAATATCGGTTGAAGAAGAAGGGCTTTATGTTATTAGGCATAGATTGGAAAACGAGCTCGGTTTAAAGGTTGAATTAAGAAGGATATTCGTTGGCGATAAGGAAATAAACATTTATGGTGCTACGGACGACATCTGTATAATTGGTGAGGCGACAGTAAGACTTGGAATAAACCTAATACACGAATTGGAAGAGAAAATAGAAATCTTAAAGAGAATGAAACCAGAATTGATTAGGTCAAAGATTGTAAAAGTCATCTACGCAGACTACGCCACCCCAGCTGCTGTAAAACTAGCCAGAGAACGTGGCATATGGGTATTAAGCTGGAAGGAAGATGCCACACCCAGAATTGTCTCAGAAACATCGTAGGTACTTATCATAGGCTCCGTCTTCTCAGATATATTTACAGTGATAATCCTCTAACCCAAAATGCCATTATTTCCTCCATGACTCAAGGAGTTTTTTACCCGGAATATAATCGTCTTAATATTCAATGTCGAAACGCTTTGATTTAAAGCATAGATTTAGTGAACTAGGGAAACTTTCTCGGTGCCATTTATATGCTCCCCTTCAATAATTTTAGGATATAAGAGGGAAGAGGGATGAAAAAACTAATCCATTTTAATAAAAAGATCCTTACCATACTAGTATTCCTTCTGATTACAAAATCCTATTTAGCGATTTCATGCTATGCTTGGGGCAATGGAGGATATAGCTCAAGCCCTGATAACCCTAAGTATGGTACTCACGATTGGATGGCTGAGCACGCGTTAGATTGGCTTCCAAACGAGGCTAGGCAATGGGTGGTCAGCAACTTAAACTGGTACCTTTACGGGACGGAGCTTCCGGATAATGGGAGAGCACCAGACGGAATAGGAGACACGAACCTCCATCACGTATACTTCAATGCAGAGGGGGTTTTAGTAGATGATTCAGCTGCGCGGCGGGCTAATGCAACTTTCAATCAAGCATTGACCCTTATGCTCTCTGGGGATTTTGCTTCAGCTGCGAAATATGCCGGAGCCATGACTCATTACATAGTGGATATGGCTGTATTCGGTCATGTTATGGGCGCTGGAACAGATTGGGGTGCCGAAGAGCATCATAGCGACTATGAGAATTATGTGAACTCTAAGACTTCAAGTTACAATTCAGAGTGGAGTAGATATCTGGTCTTCGACGGCGAATTGGAGATAATCACAGCATACGAAGCAACTGTAAGACTAGCATATGATACAACCTTCGACAACTCTGGAAGAGGCTTAACATGCATCTGGATGGATAGAAACTACGATTGGAACAACCCCATATTCGTCGAGAGGGTTCTAAATTCCATCAACTTAGCGGTAAACTATGTTACCGATGTCCTGTACACGCTTTACACCACGTATGCCCGGGGAAAACAGCTGCCTTCCGGAGGCGGGTTGCAAACGGCTACTGTAACTTTTAAGGCAAGCGGACTAGGAGAAGTTCCTAAAGCCAGTTCAATCCTAATAGTGGATAACCAATCTTACGAGGCTTACCAGCTGCCAGTAAGCTTCACATGGGAAACTGGTTCGACACATGCATACAGGTGGATTGAATTCGTCGACTCTACAGTTGAAGATAGGCGTTACAGGCTTGATTCAGTAAGCGGCCTTTCAAACTCCTCTATGGGTTTCCTGACAGTCCCTCTTGGCGGTGGCTGTATTGAAGCATCCTACAGGGCTCAGTACAGGCTTGAGATAGGTGCCGAAGCTGGCAAGGGGACAACTGACCCAAGACCCGGGGTCTACTGGTTTGACGAATACTCTGTTGTGAACATAACGGCAATCCCCTATTCAAAGTATGAGTTTAAAATATGGAGAACAATCGTAGCAGACAACGTGGTATATGATCGTTTCAGCAATCCCACTTCTATTTGGATAGGCGGGCCGGCGAGTTTGATAGCGGAATTCGCTGAAGCCTTTGACTATCAGGTGACGCTGGTTCCAAGCAGTATAACTCTGCAAAAGGGGAAGTCGGCAAAGATTAGCGTTTACGTTGAACGCACTGCTGGAGAACCCCGTCAGAAAATCACTCTCTCAATTGTAGGAGTACCGAAGGGAGTTTCCTACGGATTTCTCGTAGATACCGATGTTCCGCCGATTTACACGACTCTAACACTAAGGGCATCTGAAGACGCACCCGTAGGAACACATATTATAACTATTAGAGCAACCTATGGCGAAAACGTGAGAGAAGCCCCCCTTTCAGTAACGGTAATAGAGCCTGAGAAGAAATGGTATGAGCAACTGTGGATTACGATAATCATCTTGGTAATAGTCATAACTGTGACGAGTATACTCAAATCACTCCTAGGAAAGAAAGCCTAAGCCCTCCATTTTTTGGCAATTTTCTTCCATTTTTACTTAAACAATCTCCGGCTTCAGTATAATGTATAAATAGCAGTACCGCTATTTAATAGTAATGATGCTATTCTCAGACAGGCCGAAGACAAACCTCTCAGAGCTTTACAATATGGAGAAAGAAGTAAAGGCTTTAGTAAATGCGCTAGAGAAGGGTAGCGCTATCGTACTTATCCTCGGGCTTAGAAGGCTTGGGAAAACCTCCTTGCTGAGATCCGTATTAAACAGCCTGGGTAAGCCAAGCTTGATATTTGACCTACGCTCTTTCGAAGGGCTTAAACATATTCCGGGAGTGCGATTGGCAACACTCTTAGAAGAAGGGCTTAATGCATTCATCTCAAAGCAAGAAGGCTTCTTAAAAGTTTTAAAGAAGATAAAAGGAGTTGAAGTAATTGGTCTCAGGGTTTCGGTAGCAGCGGGCAAGTCTAGGAACCTACTGCCTGAACTTCTTGAGAAAGTTAATGATTGGGCTAGAGAGAAAGGAGAGAAAGTAGTAATGGCTTTTGATGAGGCTCAGCTCTTAAGTGGGTCTCGAATAGACTTTTCAACCCTACTTGCACATGCCTATGATTATTTGGACTATTTGCAATTTGTTTTAACGGGCTCGGAGGCGGGACTTCTCTACGACTTCCTAAAGATGGAAGATCCCGAATCACCTCTCTACGGTAGGTATGTGGAGGAAATACATTTAAACAGATTGAATGCGGAAAGATCTATAGAGTTTCTAAGACTGGGCTTTAAGGAGGCAGGATTAGAGGTGAAGCAGGAGGATTTGGAGAATGCTGTTGAAAAGCTTGATGGAATAATAGGGTGGTTATCCTACTATGGTCTTGTCTCAGTAAGCATGGGGGAGGCTGGGGAAAAAGCTCTTGAAGCCACCATTAATAAAGCGTCTAAAATAGCCGAGTTAGAAATTTCAAGACTTCTGAAAAAGCTTAACTCGGACAAGTATATCACAATCCTTAAGGCCCTTTCTACTAGCCCACTACAGTGGGCCGAGGTTAAAAACGTGCTGATTGCAAAACACGGAGTAGCCTATGATAGGAACGTTTCAAACCTACTATCTAAACTTGTTAAAACCGGATTGGTAGAGAAGGAAAACGGGCTCTATAAAATCGCAGATCCAATATACAGATATGCATTAAGAAGAATGAGGTGAAATAGGAAAAAGGATGAGTGATAAATGGATTTTCTTAGATAAGACCAGAAAAACTCAATGTGGCAAATAAATCTCCTAATACTGTACATTTGCTATCTGTATTCTTTTGGGTCTATTCTTCTTATTAACTTAATTTTGTCTAATTCTTTGTCGGCTGAAATAACCTCCCATACGAGGTTTATCTCCATAGTTGCAACATGAATATAGTCCACACCACTAACGGGATACGTGTATTCCGAAGCCCTCTTAATAACTAAGAAGTTTATGTCAAACCAGACAATTGGAAGCGATAATATCGCGTCAACATTTCTCCTTATATCTAAAGGTTTCTTACCTCTTTCCTCGATTACTTTATTTATTTTTGTAAGGACGTTGATTATTTCTACTAAAACTAAAATGGATGTGCATGCTTTAAGTCTGCCTTTTTCTATATCCAAAAGGATTCTTTTACAGGCTTCCCCGTATTCTGGATGATTTTCTATAGCGTAAATGAAAATATTTGTATCAATATAAATCATTTGAATTCCTCTCTAGCTTCTCTCACAAGTTTTACGGCATCTAGGTCAAGCTTTATCTGGGAAGTCAGAAATTTCACAGGATTTTTCACTTTTCTCGGAACATCTACAACAACCATCCCCCTGACCACATGCCATTCAACCTTCTCACCAGGCTTTATTCCAAGATGCTTCCTTATTTTCCTAGGTATGGTCGTTTGGTACTTAATGGTTACCCTGCTTTCCTCTTTCTCCACATTAAAAAGTATTACGGGTAATACTATTTAAATTTTCCTTCTAACATTCGATTTCTTACAAAAGAGACAAGTAGGATTTATGATTCAGATCCATTACTTAATAACAAAGCATCATTTAGAGCATGTCCACGTAGCCCGAGAGCCATGGAAAATTCTTCTTAACCCACATTATATGATTGGCATGTGCTCTATTAAATTTCTCTTAATTCCCCGATGATCTTGCAGTAAAAACCGAATGTCTTTTCATCCGTCACATGGAATTCGAAGGGCTCGTCAAAACCCTCTTTCCTCAGCTTTGCAATAATTTCGCAAGGTTTCAACTTCGTTAAGATCAATACGTCTATGTCACTAGTCAACACATGTTCTCCTCTCAACACGGAACCGAAAAGAAAAACTCTGGATTCTCCGTCTGCTTCGCTCATTACCTTTTTAATCCTTTTTAAGAGTTCCGGCAGGTTTCTGAAAACCTCCTCCCTTTTAACCGCTTCTCTAATTAAAAGCTCTTCCAATTAATTCCTCAACCTCCTTCACGAAATCAAAAAGCCTCTCTGCTTCCTCCCTCTCAAAATCCCTAGGGAAATATCTGGCAGTGATGTATGCATCCTCTAGGCTTGCAAACTCTAATGCTTTTTCGTTTGAAAATTTTTTAAACTCATCCGGCTTATTCAGGATTTCTCCAAGTAATAGAAAAAGCTTCCTTAAAGTATGAGTCTTAGGGAATTCTACACCTTTTTCCAGCAACTTCGCTTTCAGGAAAAGTTGTAGTGACTGCTCTATGTTAAATGCAGCCAAATCATAATCCCCCCTGGAAAAATGGAATTCAGCAGCATTTTTAAACTTCCTCGACCTATCCAGTAGCTTTTCGACCTCATCTCTTCTCATGAATACTTTATGCTCTGAAAGAATATAAGCATTTAAAAAACCTGAGAAGAATTGCAATATCATTCTTTTAATGGTGAATCGATTTATTCTTCGATAACTTAAAAAGAAGACCCATCCAGCCTATCGCCTATGTCTACACCACTGACAGGATACGCGTATTCAAGTTCGCCTTCTTTCTTCCCGTTTATATAGTTAGAAAAATGCGATTCATTCCAATAAAAAGAACTTACCATAATGCTTATAAATGTGGTAAAAATGCAGTAATATGGTAAAAATGTCTGAAAAAACCGTTGAAATCGATAAAGCGGGGAGAATAGTAATACCGGCAGAATGGAGAAAGAATTGGGGTAGGAAAGCATTGATGGTGAAACTGAGCGATGATGAAGTTTTGATCAAACCGCTTAGGAAACGCGGTAAGCTAACAGATCTGGCAGACTCTATTGAAATCGAGAAAGTAAGCGATTTTACAGATCCTCATGAACTGAGGAAGATTATGTATGGCTAGGTTTCTGGATTCCTCAGTCTTCCTACATGCTTACCTCAAGCCCAAAAGAAGGCTAAGGAATGTGGAGAAGGAAATTAAGCGAAGAGCATTGACTATAATCGAGAACGTTGAAAAAGGGGAGGAAGTTATCACGTCAACCGTACATTTGTCCGAAGTCCTCAATATAATTGAAGCAAGGCTAGGTCTTGAGAAAGCCATTCAGTTCCTAGAAGATATTTTAGCTATGGAGAACATAAGAATAGAAGGAGTAGAACGGAGAGACTATGAGGAGGCCCTAGTAATAGCATCGAGATATAAAGTAAGCCCTAACGATGCAGTAGCATGCGTAATTTCTAGGAAAAATAACATTAGTGAAATATACAGCTTCGACAAGCATTTTGACAATTTTACTTTCATCAAGAGACTTTACTAAGATGCATGTAAACAAGGCTTTAACCAATTCGTTGAAAAAGAATAATACATTTAATACGTCTCCCAAAACCGTTTTTCCATCATCATGCTACATTGTTATTTTCCTGCTTCTGAATTTTCCAACTCGTATCTAGGAATATGAGCCTCTGGTAAATTTGCTTCCACCACATTTTTTTCTCAACGTCTCCAGAACCACTCTAGCATACTCTTTCAACATTATTACAATCTTCTTCTCAAACCCGTTAATCAGCTTCATAGCTTTACAATATGGAGAAAGAGGCGAAGGTGCTTACCAGTGTGTTAGAAAAGGGAATCGAACATACTTTAACTACTTTCAAAACGGTTAAAACCGGATTGGTGGAGAAGGAAAACGGGCTCTATAAAATCGCAGAGCCAATATACGGACATGCGTTGAGAAGAACAAGGTAAACATTCATACACTTCTTAAAAAACATCATCCACATCTAAGACTTCCAGCTTCGATGATTTAACCAGTCTCTTATCTGGAACAAAGAGTATCTTCCTTTTAGACGGCACTTTACCTAAATTTTCCTCAGCTTTCCTTACATCGGTACTGTTGATTCTACCCCATTTGACTTCTAAAACAATCTCAGGCTTGTTAAACTTCAGAAGACAACTGTCAACATCGAAATCCTTAGCTTGCAAAACGCTTTCACGCAATCCGTATTTTTCCGCAAAGAATTCTCTAATGCTATCCTCAATAATCCTAGGCATTAACTCGTCTACTATCCTCAAAGCCTCAATATTGCTGAGCCTCCTTTCAGATATGTTATACTTCTCATCAGCGTAAAAGAACATTCTTAACAGTGGGGAAGTAAGCTTGTAGACATATTTCCTTTTGTTTAAAACCTCTATCCTTTTAACCAGCCCTAGTGAAGTCAAGTTGTTCAAGTAAGGTTGGATTATGCTCGCATCATCTTTTTTAATCAACCTCCTAGAAAACAGATAACTGGCTATCTCTCCTGAAACAGATCTACCACTTGCTACAGCTCTCAAAACCCCCTCGTAAATGGCAGATAGCTCCCTCTCCTCCTCGTAAAAAACCTCGCCGACTAGAGCAGGGATAGTCTTTACAGAGCTTAGAAGAATGAGAGCTATATTTTCCCTCACAGGCTTCTTCTCATCGAAATAATCTATAGAAATAGGTTCTCTAAGCATTATGGCAAGCTCCATTCTATCCTTCTTAGAGAAACCATATTTTCCAAGAGCCTTCAAGCAATCTTTAAGACTTATTAGCCCAATGGGCACTTCAGCAAACAGACCTAGAATAGGAGACCTTGTTGAAACAAGCTTTTTGGAGAGAAATAGGGTTGAGGAAATTAATATGAGTTTACCACGTTTATTAGTATAATGGAGAAAGTCCAAAAAATCCTGTCCCAGCCTATGAAACTCATCTACCACAACGGTCTTACCATCATCTAAAGCCCTCTTAAGGACCTCTATAAAAGCCTCATAGCTTATAGACTTCCCGTCCTTCGTTAAAGCACTCTTGCTCGTTTTCACGAAAAAATATTCATCGTAATTGACAAAATTAGCGACTAGGAAAGTTTTCCCTGTCTTCCTCCTCCCATAAACTAATATCCATTTCTTTAACTCATTAATCCTCTTGGCTTCCTCCGGCCTTTCTATAATCATAAAAAGTATAATCATGGTTATACTTTTAAACTTTTTCATTCAATGATCTGAAGCCTATTCTCCAAACTGGTTATAATTGGAATAATGAAGGATGAAAACGGGCTTTACAAAATCACCGACTTAATATACAGATACGCATTGAGAAGGATGGAGTGAAAAATAACTCCCTTATCATTCAGCCCATTCAGAGAAGGGAGGAGCGGTAGAGGGATTTTCGCAATGTAGTCGATGTTGAAGCAATGAGGTCCTGTAGGCACACATAGTAACAGTACAAGGAATAGAACTAGGCCAAGCCTGAAGCTGCTGAGCCAGATCTTATCATAAGCAAGTTATCTAAAGTGCTTTCTACAGTCATAGAGGAGAAATCGATTTTTCATGATGAGGATTTTTCTGATGCTGAGAAAAACGAGCAGATGGGTTAAACCGATTCTCTAGATAGAACTGTCTGAAACACGTCAGGAGCAAAGATAGTCAAAAGGACT
>JAFNJB010000025.1 GCA_017601245.1 Candidatus Brockarchaeota archaeon | reverse complement strand
AGGGGCTTGCAACATTAAAGATGACTGGAAGAAATAGAGTTTACGAAGGTCCTATAGAAGTCAGTGATTCCATTCTAGATGGGAGTGCTAAATTCAAAGCAGTCTTTACAGACGTTGTTCTGGAGTCTTCAAGATGCGTATTTTACGGGATGCCTGGAGAAGAAGTTGAGTTTACTATTCTTGCACGCTCAACCTCTGATAACACTCTCCTAAATGGTGTTAAAGTGAAAATGGTTGGGGAAGACCTGATTAGGGAAACGCCTGCATCATTCAGACTTAAAATACCAAATCAGGGCTATTTAAAAGTAAGGTTCGAAGCAATAGATTTTCTACCATGTATTGAACCAATTGAAATAATTCTTGCTTCCAATGCGGTTAAATTTAGCGGATTGAATGAAGAAAGTCCAATATTAATCGCCAACGGTTTTCTTTCAAGAGGATATTCCCAGGAATTCTTCTTGAACATAATGGACCTCTTAAACCTCACCATACCTAGAGTAGTCTGGTATGGAAACGGTAGTATAGCTTACGGGGTTAAAATTGGAGTAGTATCGTCAAACGGTACCGTTATAAGAACTGGCATAGTATCGGACAAGGGGGTTTGTTTCAACTGGACTGAATCGAAGCCTGGGGTTTACTACTACGTTGTAAAGCCGTTAGACAGCAGTATCGGCGGGGACGTTTTAAACATTAAAGCTGTATTCACGGCATTCAACATAACTGGAGAATGCATAGTGGATTTAAACAATAATACACATATGTTAATTGCTAAAGCCTACTGGGCTCACAATTGTTCCCCAGTGAGGGGTCTTCCAGTCTACACGGTTTTCTCCAATAAGAGAACAGTATCCGATGAGTATGGGGTAATCAGGATGATGATAAACGATTCTGACTACAATAGCTCATGCATAGAGGAGGTAACGGTCTTGAAGTCTGATGCACATCCCTCTGGCATATGGCGGACAGTAGGCAAGTGTCTGATAAAAATAGTTAAGCTAGAGTGGAGCAGCTTCATTATACAAGGTGACCAATACGGGCTTACAATACTTGCGAATTTGACAAGCAAAGATTATAATTTTCCTTTAAACATAAGGATTGAAGGATACTCTCCGGAATTGCATTCTTTGATAAGAGTCTTAAAAATTATGAGCGATAATCGTAGCCTAACGGTCTTCATTAGACCGATTGAGGGTCTTTCCTTCAAGGAAATTCTCGCTTTAAGAATAGAAGAGGCTGAGTACGACGGTTTCAAAATCAGATTAAAAGTGAGGACACTGTCAAACAATCTTATCGTGAGGAACGTTAAAATTAGATTATTGGATTCGGGATTTGAAAAAGCCATTGGGGATATTCTTCCAGGAGAATTGCATGAGGTAGTCCTTGAAGTTCCGAGTGAACATAGGACCAACCCTATCACTCTAGCATTGCTCTCAGATAATACTATACCGTATGTCGTAAAGATTTGGAAGAAGCAAGAGTTTAGCTTAATACCAATATCTATTCTACCATTGCTGGTAGCAATTGCACTCAAGCTTAGAAATAGGAATTTTAAAAAACGAGATGGAAAGAATGACGTCAATTCTGAAGAAAATAATACAGGTAAAACTAGGTAAGTAGCATTCTGCAATAACGCGTTTACCCCCATTAATCTTTTTTAATCAGGTCCTTAAAAATAATGAATAGCTGCTTGCATCGTACGATTGAGAACTGGGCTAGAAAATACTTCCCGTATCCGGAGTTTAGAATGTATCAGCTTAAGGCTATAGAATTCATATTCAGGGTTTTTACAAACGGAAATATTGGCTTACTTTCCTCGCCCTGTGGTACTGGTAAATCAGTATCGGTGCTTACAGCCTATCTCATGGCTAGGGAGGTTGAAGACATTGGGAAACTATTCATACTTACAAGGACTAGGAACGAGCTTGAGATATATGCGAGAGAAATCCAGGCTCTTGCAGAGAGGTCCAAAGCATTCCTGAGGGCTACTCTAATGATAAGCAGGCAGGAGATGTGCCCTATAGTGAGAGAGAAACGGGAAATCGGGAAGATGGATTATCGGAGCTTCTTGACTTACTGTAGTAGGCTTAAGAAGGGTTTAAAGGAATCGTCATGTCCATACTACACTAGAGTCTTCAGGGATTGGATGCCTTCAAGGGATGCGCTTGCCTTCTTAGAGGAGATGAGTGCTAAATGTGTTTTAATGCCTGATGAGTTATACGAAGCAGCTTCTTCAAACAATATGTGTCCCTATGAGCTTACGCGTTTAGCGGCTGCGGAATCGGACATCATCGTAGGTAACTACAATCATTTTCTAATAGAGGAAGCTAGGAAGAGCATTTTCTCAAGGGGGAGGATGCAAATGGATAGTGTAAACATAGTCTTCGACGAGGCTCATTCACTGCCCTCGGCAGCAATGGGATTGCTTTCGGACGAAGTCTCTACAAGAACGGTCTTAAGAGCCAAGAAGGAGGCTTTTAAATATGAGGTTGATGACAAGGGTTTCTTGAAGGCTTTAAAGAGGTACATGGAAGAAATGGGCAAAAATGCAGTAAGGCTCGTTGGACTAGGGGAGAATCATGTTTTAAACCAGGATGAATCTTCAATAAAAAACATTAAACTTCCAGAAGAGGAGGTTTTCGAAATCTTAGAGGACATTAGTGAAGAATCGGATAGGATAATCTCGCTTAAAATGGAGAGCGGTAAGCCACCTGTTTCATACTTAGCTAGGGTCGTAGATTTCGTTGAAAGATGGATTTCAGATAATTACGATGATACTGTTAAGTATGTGAGGGTTGAGGAAGATCGTGGTAAGAGGGTAATCAGACTGGGGATCTCGTCGATGGATGCTTCCAAGACAACTCGCAGTCTAAATAGGGTTAGATCGGCGCTTCTAATGTCGGGGACGCTTTGGGACTTCGACTACTATAGGGATATACTGGGCTTGGATGAGCAAAGAATAGCAACACTATCACTACCCTCGCCTTTTAAGAGGGAGAATAGACTCATAATGGTTGATAAAAGCGTTACTACAAAATACGAGCTTAGGGAGGAGATGGTGGATAAGATATCGAAGAGGCTTAACAGCATAATAGAATCGATAAACGGAAGGGTTGCAATATACTTCCCTTCTTATGAGCTTATGGAAAAAGTTTACACTAAACTTAAGACAAATACTCCTCTGATAAAGGAGGATGCTAAAACAAAGATTAGAGAAGTACTCAGGTTTCTGATTGAGAATGAGAAATGTATCGCACTCGGGGTTGCTAGAGGAAAAATAAGCGAGGGTGTAGACCTTACTAGCGAGGGATTATCGCTTCTATCAGCCGTTATAATAGTTGGATTACCATATCCCAAGAGGAATGAGATGCATGAATACCTTTTGAAATACTATGAGAGGAAATTTGGAGAAAGGGCTTTTGAATACGCCAGTACGACTCCATGTGTAGTCGCCCTAGCGCAAATGGCTGGGAGACTGATAAGAAGCCAAAACGACAGGGGGGTTATCATAATAATGGACAGTAGAATCTGCGGTAAGATAAGGGAGAAGCTGCCGCAAGACTGGAGAGAGGATATGAAAGTATACTTAAAAATTGAAAACTTGGTAAAGGATATGGAGGCCTTCCTGCAACAGAACCGTGTAGTCAATTGATCATTATTTAAAAATATCGAATATTTAAGCAAATCATCTCCGAAGTAATACTTATATCCCTAAGAATAATTATGCTCTCTAGCTTGCCTCCGGAAGAAGTAAGACCAGAATCCGGTGTGAGGATTAAGAAAGGGGAATTGGAGGTAGAGGTGTGGGGCAGTAGGGAATTCGTAGAATCAACATTAGAAAAGCTCAAAGAGGAATTCTTCAAGAAAGAGGTTCTGGTAACTCAAACAGTTAAACCCTCTTCCCCCTCGATGACTTTTACAGAATACCTTGCAGAAGAGGCTAAGGTTCTTGGGAGGGAGCCGGATACTTTAAAGGGGTATGAGAAAATACTGCTAATAGGGTATTATATCTACACAACTGAGAACAGGGACTTCACATACGAGGATATAGAAAGACTCAAGACTGAGGCTAGGTTGAGCGGATTGGAGAACCCGAGGCAGTACATGGGAGTTCTAATAAGAAAAGGCTACGTGAGTGAAACGGGAACAGAAGGTGGTAAAAAGGTTTTCAGAATGCTTAGGAGAGGCCTCCAATACGTTGAAAGCGGCTTCAGAGAAGCTGAAGCATAAGGATTATGAATATTGACAATGTTCCAGAAACTTTTAAAATATGTTAAGTAAAATATAAATACAACAGTTATTTCGAAACCACCAATGTCAAATTGGGAAATATCTAAAAGGATTTACATGATTTTCGTGATTGTAATCATTCTACTCTTATCAACGTTTACTACTACTGTAAAAGGCAGTCTTATCGTTACTGGAAGAGTAGTGGATATTAACGGCAATCCCATAGACGGGGTTAGAGTAGAAGTATACTCAGACCGTTCGCTTGTTATAAAAACTCTAACTTCACTAAGCGGCTTCTTCTCTGTAGATCTAGACCCTGGAGTATACGAGTTAATACTTGAGAAGGAAGGATATGAATCCAGGTCGATAATGGTATCCTCATACTTCTCGGGCTACAGGGATTTCGGCAACATAATCCTTGACTACAGTTTGAAATTCTCCGTAAGCCAATTGAAAATCAGGGTTAAGAGCATGAGCGAAGTTAGCATACCGGTGACGATAAGGAATAAGGGTTCTCGGGATGAAATAGTTGAATTACAGGTGGAGGCTCCTAGAGATTGGGAAGCAAGCATGTATGCTGGTTCTACAGAAGTTTGGAGGCTAAAACTAGCCCCAGGGGAAACGCAAAGCTTAACGCTAATACTCCGTATCCCATTCAACGCTTCCGGGAGATACTTGGTTAAGGCTAGGGCAATGGGCTCAACGCTTCAAGAAGAAGAGATATCAGTACAAGTTGAAAGAGAGGAGCCTCAGATATTCGTTGCAAACAGGCTTAGCGCTCAGGGGTTGCAAGGTTCATCGGTTGAATTCGAGCTTATAATCAGAAACCCGTTGAAAAAACGTTTAACAAGCCAAATAAGCATTTCAGCACCCGAAGGATGGGATGCCTTTATCCTAAGAGAAGACGGTAAGCGCCTATATGATTTTTCTCTAGATCCTGGAGAACACTTGAAGGCGATTTTGAAAATAAGCGTTCCCGAATCCGCTCAGCCGGGAAGCTACGAGGTTAAAGTTCAAGCGTCCTCACAGGAATTCACATCTTCACAGGGCTTCTACATAATGGTTACTAGGGGAGTCTTTAATCCGAAAGTATATACCGGAACACCTTATGTTGAAACATATGCTGGAAGTTCAGCAACTTTTCCAATAGAAGTTGAGAACACTGGAGACTCAGATGGTATCCTCAGCATTAACGTGACGCAGCTTCCAGTAGGCTATTCTTGGAAACTCAGTGACCCTAGTGGGAACATCCTTTCAAAAGTGTATTTGAAATCCAACGAGAGGAAAAGGCTGAACCTGATCATCGATGTTCCACCGTTAGAAGAGCCTAGGACAATACCTTTCTTTCTTGAAGCTTATACTGCGGAATACTCGAGCAGGCTGAGCTTAACCCTCGGAATACTCGGCTTCTACAGCATGAGTTACGAGACCAGAAGCTTCTACACGGAGACTACAGCAGGATCCGAATCGAGCTTCCTAATCGAGGTTAAGAACAATGGCTATAGTGCTTTAACCAACGTCAAGCCCGTTTTAACATCAGTACCTGAAAAGTTCAAAGTTGAGTATACACCCGAATTAATCCCAATTTTAAAGCCTCAGGAAAGAACAGTATTCACATTAAAAATAAAGACGGATGCAGATGTAAATGCTGGAGACTATTTTGTATCTTTCAAAGTAAAATCAGATCAGTTCTCATTACCAGAAAGAGATCTGCGTGTCTCTGTTAGACAGAGAATAGAAACATTAATAATCGGAGTGGCGATTTCAGCAATACTTTTAATAATGCTCATCTTGATATATAGAAAGTACGGGAGGAGGTAGATTAATGGAATATGTAATAGAGTGTGAAAACTTGGTTAAGGTCTTTAAGAGTAAGCCGCCAGTAAGAGCCCTAGATGGAGTAAGCCTTAAAGTTCCAAGCAGATGCATATTCGGGTTCTTTGGACCAAACGGAGCAGGGAAGTCAACCCTTATATCAATATTAATAGGGCTTACTCTACCAACAAGCGGAAGTGCTAAGGTACTTAGTTACGATACATTACACGAATCTCTAGAAATAAGAAAAAGAGTTGGAATCCTACCGGAGGGATTCAGCTTCTACGATAACCTTACAGCTTTGCAAAACCTAAAATACTTAGGTATGTTAGACGGCATACCTCCAGACGAAGTTGAAAAAATAGCGATAGAGATTTTGAATAAAGTTGGCTTGTCCGATAGAGCTAATACAAAGGTATCTACATTTTCCAGAGGTATGAAACAGAAACTTGGCATAGCACAAGCTCTTCTTAAAAACCCTGAACTCCTAATATTTGATGAGCCCACTGTAGGAGTAGACCCTGAGGGTGTTATACAATTCAGAGAGTTTGTTCAAAGCCTTGTTAAAGACGGCAAGACTGTTTTCCTTTCAACACATTTATTACGCGACCTAGGTGTAGTATGCTCGCACACAGCAATAATTAGAAAGGGTAAGATAGTTGCCCAAGGAAGCATGGAAGAGCTCACTCAGAAAATGAAAGGCGTGAAGGGCTACGGATATGAGATTCATATTAAGACTGGAGATGTTAACAGGCTTGCAGAAGAGATAAAGAAGCTTCCTCAAATCGTTGAAGTAAAGATGGAAGGGGCAAATAAGCTTAAAGTCTTCAGCGGAGAAGAATTAGGTAATGAAATATTCATGTTGCTGAGTAAAGGCGGGTATCAAGTAGAAGCAATGGTTTCACTTAAGCCGGAATGGGAAGATCTCTATAAATTCTATTCGGAGGCGATTTGAAAAATGAGCAAAGGATTAAAACCCGTCAAACCCACTGAGAAAGCTTGGGAAAAGATTAAGATTATCGCTATGAAGGAGTTTTCCGACGATATAACAAGTAAAAGATTATGGATACTCTTAGCAGTACTTATATTATTCTTCATCGGAGGGATTTCAATAACTCCTTCTTCAGTTACAGTAAATGGAAAAGAAGTACATCTACCCAAATTAACTCAAATTTTCAGCGGTGGAATTCAACCATTAACATACATCGTTCCCCTTATCGGCCTCGCCATAGGATACGATGCCATATCCAGAGAGAGGGAAACCGGCACCCTTAGAATACTCCTCTCAAGGCCAATTTACCGGGATTACGTGATTAACGGAAAAGTGCTCTCTGCCATAGCAACTCTTGGAACTACATTATTCACGTCAGTGTTTCTAACAGTCTCAATAGCAATCGTAATAGCAGGTGTACCGTTTTCAATCGACGATTTCGTGAGGATATTCCTCTTTTCAATATTCACAATAATATTTGCACTCGGATACTACTCTATCGCACTATTGTTTTCAACACTATTCAGCAAGTCAAGTCATTCTCTAGCTGTAAACATCGTAATCTGGATTTTCTTTTCATTAATTATGCCAATGATAGCTGGTTTCATCGCATTTTCTAAAGTTGGATTTACACCAGGAGAAAACCCCATGGAATGGTCAAAGAAGCTATCAGAGGAAATTTCTAAAATCGCTCCTTATACGCTTGGACTCACATTAAACTACCATTACGAGCTTTTAGCCGGTTCAATCTTACTTAAGAGTATTGAACAGGAAGCCCTCGATATACTTAAGGTATTTGGACAGACAATAGGATCATTAATTATCATAATACTAGTCCCAGTAATGCTCATAATACTCGCGCACATGATGTTTACAAGGAGAGAAGAAAAGTAGAACTTGCTAGCATGCTTTCTGCAGGATATTGTGGAGAATTTTTAAGAGAATGCAAAAAATAACTTTTAAATGTATTAGATTCATTGCTTTCTCAATTTTACTACTGTTGATTGCAGCGATTATTGAGACCTTTATCGCAGCAGAATTAACGGAGGTACTATTTGGATGGAATCATACGGAATAAAGAGGCTTAAGAAGAGATCAAGGTCTTTGTTAATATTGTTATTTGGCAGCTTCATATATATGTGGCTTATGCTTTTCATAATTCTTTTACCAAAACTCTCATCAGGTGAAATACCAGATTTTTATGTTCCACTTTCTCTTCTACCCCTTATACCGATATGGATACTATATTTCCGCTATTACTTTCCTAAGGTATCTCTGCCATCAGAACGTCAGGTAAGCTCCTGGGATTCTGGTTTCCCGCAAACAGGACCTAATTATCTTATGTATCTTGTTATTCTGGTATTAAACTTCCTTATTCAATCTCCTTTAACACTTCTACTGATGATTGCTTTGACAATATCAATAATACTCGCCCTATCCCCAAAGATAGTGACAAAGTCTATAGGCAAGGATGAGATAGAACCTTTTCATTTAGAGAAATATGGATTTAATAGTGTTAAGAATGTTCGTTACGCTTACATAGTTAAATCTGAGTATGCCAATGCTTGTGCTTACGGTGTGTTTCCAGGTACTCTCCACCTATTCTTCACAGATAAACTTTTTGATATATTAAATGCTGAAGAGTTGAATGCGGTAATAAAACATGAAATAAGACATAGTCAAGATCTCCATACTCTCGTATCTATATCTGTCTCTCTTCCTCTGTTTTACTCTACCTTGTATGTTTTACGATTTCTAAACGAGTTCCTACTTGAAAGAAATTCTCCTATTTTACTCCGTGGAAACTTATACGTGTTCCTTTTGTTCTCCAGTCTTATACTCTGGCTTCTTGTACAGTTTTCCGTAAGGAGGATACTAGAGCTTGAGGCTGATAAGTTTGCGGGAGAAAAGGCAATCCCTGTCCTAGAAAAAATAATCAAGTATAACTTGTCGAAGTGGGGTATTAAATATGAGGATGTAAAGAACATTCTCGGAAAAAGATCATGGTTATCAAGAATATTTTCTGCACATCCTACAATCGAGGAGAGGGTGAAGAATATTCGTGGCGAGGAAGTAATTTTTAAAGACTACTTAATTCCCCTATTCGCTTCTGGAATAATTTGGAGTATATACGTTACTTTAATTTTCCTTAAAAACTTCGACAAAATTTCACCGCTAATAGAAGATGCCTTTCTTAATATTCTGATTCAAGTAATAACTCCCCTTAGATTTTTAATACCATACATACTTATACCTGTCCTTCTCACGCTGGGTGTTTCCCACTTGGTTTATGACGTATTAAAAGGAGTACACCTAGAGAAATTAAAATTCACGATAAGCTTAAGCCTTGCCTTTAACATGAGCCTTTCCCTCTTAATCATATCCAGCGGGATTCAGAAATCGTTGCCTCAAATAAACTTTCTACCGATACCGACGTTATTATCCTTCCTCTTGACGTTCTACTTTTTGAAATCAGACCTTGGAGTTAAGAAAGGATTGCTTGCCTCAATGCTGATATGGACAATAATGTCTGTTACTAATCTCATACTTGCAATGGAAGTAATGCTAATGTTAAACCACGCTTATTGATTTCTAAAAACATTGTTCTAGAATAGTTTTACATAACCAGATGTTAAGTGAGGCTTTACTTGTCGAATAAGTTTAAATAATACCAGTCTACATGTTAACTTCCCTGGTGGCATGCTTAAAAAAAGTTAGCCTTTATCTAGACAAATTATGGGCTAAGTTTAAGGAAGCTCCTCTAAAGAGGCACGGGACTTTAAGCTAAGCGACGATGTTGAAGAAATGATTCGAAGCACTATGGTTAACGAAGAAGTCGAAAAAGCCTTTAAAGAAATGAGTTTAAACGTAAAAACAATAATTTCCCTTGAAGAGATAAAGCGCAATAGAGCAGTAGTCTCTCACTTCACAAGTTTAACCGATAGGGGTAAGCTTAACCTCTCGCTCTTAATTTCAAGCATCTACCTTGTTTTTGCCAACATAATTCTCTTACTATTCCTAATTAATGCATTAACAGTATTAGTAACAATCCCAGTCAGCTATCTTATAATCCTATTGACGACCTGGTATTTCATAAGAGACAAGCGAAGAAGCCTAATAATAGCTACCGTTTCCTTCATGATATTCATATTAATCAATATCCTGATCCTCGCTTCAAGGACCTTCATAAGATTATGAGGAGAATTTGTCTTTACTTATCTCTCTTCCTCCTAGGCTTATTTACGGGATTTTTAATATGTCAATTTCATGATAATAAGCCTAAAAACGATTTTACCCCATCTGAAATTCCCATTCCGAATTATCCACTGCTAAAATTCATCTTAGTTAGAAACATCGGTTTCTCATCAATACTGTTCTTACTCAACGATGAGAAGGCTCGGAGAATAGTAATATACTTAGCATCCGTTATAGCAAGCATCGAAATATTCTCAATAACCCTTATGCCAGGTTTCTTATGCATTGCCATTCACGGTCCATTAGAACTATTGGGCTTTTCCCTTATCGCTTCTGCTGGCCATAAATACTGGGAAAATGCTCGATTTCTTAAAGAACTGTTAATGGGTATTTTATTGATTTTAATCGCAGCGATCGTAGAGTCAAGCATCTCTCTGCATGTTCTTACTCATCTTATGACGCTTTAGAGAAGATTTATATTATTACATTATTTTACATAATGGTGGAAAATGAGCATTAGGCTTAATGAACGTTTTAAGCCACACCCAGACTTTAAGAAGCTTCAATACATTCAGCTTTCCATAGCTATTCTCTCAATAATAGTTTTAGGCTTGACGCTTATGTTACTCGTTTCTTTTCAACGTGCTCTCGTATTTATCCTATCCCTTATTTTTCTAGCATTATGCCTCATAATTTCCATCCCGTCCATCATATGGATAAACCTATATTATCTATCAGTTTTCTATACTTTTACTGAGGATGAGATAATTGTTGAAAGAGGTATTTGGTGGAAGCATAAGAGTATAGTTCCATACAACCGGATAACTAATGTTGATATGAGGCAGGGTCCATTATCTAGGGCCCTAGGCTTATGGGAAGTTAGAATTCAGACAGCGGGATACCATATTGTTTCTGGAGGAGTCGGAGCCGCAGAGGCGATCCTCCAAGGGATTAAGAACGTCGAGGAGGTGAAGAGCTTCATCTTAGGTAGGATTAGGGAACTTAAACCCATAGCCATAGAAGCAGGATCGGAAACTACTCTGCCAAAGGTATTGGAACAGCAGATTCTTGAAGAACTTAGGGAAATAAGGAGAATCCTTGAGAGAAAAGGTTAACAATAATTATTAACAGTCTTAAAACATGGCCAGGATAAGTGAGATAATCTTTCCAAGGGTAACTGGACTGGTTATTACTTGCGATTCCCAGGGCAAGCCAAATATCGCGACTTTTTCATTCCTAATGCCAATAAGCTTTGAGCCTAAGTACGTTGCATTCTCAGTTTCGCCTAAGAGAAAAACGTTTGAAAACCTTAGGGAGGTGGGAGAATTCGTTCTCGCAATACCCTCTAGGGAGATGCTTGACAAGGTTTGGGGTTGCGGTACTCAAAGTGGTCGCGACGTAGACAAGTTCTCACTCTTAGGATTAGAAAGAGAGAGGGCTAAGACGGTAAAGCCTCCTTTAGTAAAATCCTTCCCTGTACAGCTTGAATGCAAGGTTGAATTCATGAAGGAGTTTGGAGACCATTACTTAGTGGTTGGCAGGGTCTTAGAAGAACATATTACTAAGCTAGATTTCGAACCTGTCTTACACTATTCTAAGAACATATTCTTCGTACCTTCGGAGAAGATAACAGTATGATTATTACTTCGTATGAATAAAATAAGGATAATATCAGTTTCATCTATTTCTTCATAGATAGGAATATGGGTTAGAAACATGGGGAAGAAAGATTCTCGCCATCATTATTCCTAACCTTCTTATCGATATCCCTATCAACACTCCTAAAATTTTAGTTCTTTTAGAAACAAATAATGCTTTGCTCAATGTATTATTTTGGGACTTTTTGCTTGCTGAATTATTTCTACTACTGTCTACCTTAGATTAACTGGTCTAACCCATCCAGTGAGTATAGTGGTCTTCAACCACGTTCTACGTTCTCGTTATATGGGGCTTTCGTTATTTTGGAAAAGTTATGGCATGTTTACTCTCCCTTCTCTGGTCTTGGTATTCTTCCCTCCTTTCTGCTAAAACTCCCTTCAAGAAAGCTAAGCATGAAGAAGGATTTACTTTTTGTCGTAAATGTCCCTTACGCAGGTTTTGCTTAAAATAGTAACCATTTCCACAAAGGTATACACTTAATCCTCTTATCCTCTATTTCCAGTTCATCTTCATAATCCCAAGTTATTATCAATAAATTTTTACACTTTAGTTCTTCACTCGCTTTCATCAAGGCTCTTATTTCCCTTTTAGTTACTTCGTCTCTACCGGAGGCGTAAGTCACTTGAATTAACTGATTATTCGGCTTGCTTAAATAGAAGTCTACCTCGTTTCCCTGATAGTCTTTCCAATAATAGGGGGTTGATACCTTTCCCAAGTCTTCTCTTCTCTTCAATTCAAGAAAAACCAAATTCTCCATAAGCCTACCTATGTTTTCTTCAAATTCCATTAGAGCATTAGCCACTAGTCCCGTATCGTTGAAAAATACCTTTGGCATAAATAGCATCGTTTTTCTAGGAGAAAAAGAGTATCTCCGTAAAAAGAAACAAAACATAACATCCTCCAGCATAGAGGCATAGGAATACAGGGTTTTCTTACTAACCCTTATTCCCTGTGATCTAAACGTATTGAAGAGCTTGTTTATTGAAAATTCGCTCGAAACCGAAGACAACATGTTGGTTATCATCGATTTAATCAAATAAGAACCTTTGATTTTGAATCTTTCAATTACGTCTCGAAAAACGACTAGATCTATATAATCTCTAAAGAACTTTCTCCGTTCAACTTCAGTGAAGATTAAGTCTGGAAAACCACCGTCCCTTAAATAGACTCTTAACAAATTTTTAATCTCATTTTCCTTTACGGTTGAAATTATATCTCTCACCTCCACTTTTTTAAACGATAATAATTCTTTAAAGGAGAAAGGCAATACAAGCGTAGAGAGGCTCCTTCCTCTTAACTGCGTAGCTATTTCCTTACTTAAGAGCTTAGATGAAGAACCAGTGATAAAAATGAAGTATCGCTTCTTTTCAAAAATGGAGTAAACAAATCTTTCCCAGTTCTCCAGATTCTGAACCTCGTCAAGGAAGATAAACTCCGGTTCCTTACCATAAATTTCATGATGGAAAGAAATCGCCTTGACTATTTCCCCTCTCCGCAATTGACTTATTTCCTCATCTTCGAAATTTATGAAAAGATAATCCTCATCCTTTATTCTCACTTTATTAAGTATTAAATCATAGAGAGAATACGTCTTTCCGGCCCTCCTTGGACCTATAATGGTTCTAACAAAGTTTTTCGTTAACTTAAAATATAATTCTCGTGGTATAACTTCAAGCCCTTTTATATCTTCTTTCTTGTCTACTAGATACTTTTTCATTTGAAAATGTATAACGCAGGGGGAAACTTTTATATAAAATTTTTCCCCTATAATAAACTTTTTTAAAAGACTTGGTCATTAATGAGTCGATGGATAAAAAACCTCTTTCTCCTTTTTAATAGGTCTATTTTGAAACTACTAATGGATCTTTGCTCCAATAAGTGTTAGGCTTATTGAACATTCTTAGAATATTTCTCTAATATCTTTTCTGGGTTTTGAGATAGTTCCTTTAAATTCTTCTGCAGGCTGCTGAAAATACTGTCAAAGCTTTGTGAAATCTTCTTCTTTCTCTTCATCGGATTGCAAAACGAGACGACTTCGTTATAGAGGAACTCGTGTTCTAAACCCAGTTCCTTTACTTTCTTCACAACTTCTCTAGCCAAGTCATCAGTTTCAATTATAATATCTGCTCTCCTTTCCCTCTCTACAATAGCCTCCTTAATGGGTTTAGATAGGAATCCATCTACTTTTTTAAGTAGCGGCTCGTAGGGAGATCCTGATACTCTAGGTTTCTTCTCATAAGCTATTCCGAGGGTTACATAGTAAGCGTATTCTATGGAATCCATTATTCTTCCATCGTCTTCCTTCATCGTAGGCTTCTCGTTCAAGTACATTCTGTAAACATTAAGTGAAACGTATGCTTTTTCCCTGAGGGACATTTGCTTCTCCACGTTTAGTTCCATCAAGTTGTGCGCATATTTTTCAGGAATTATTACAGCGGGTAATTCTTTTATCCCAAGTTCTTTAGCTGCTAGAAACCTGTGTTGCCCGTCTATTATTATATTCTCCTCCCCTCTCCTAATTACTATAAGCGGTATCGTAAAACCTATCTTCTTTATGGAGCTGCTAAGCCTTTTTACGTGGGGTGCTGAAGGCTTTCTCTGGATTTCTATTACTTTCAACTGGTTGATCGGTATTAGAGCTATTTCCTGAACGTAACCATGGACTGGTTCTTTAATCTCTGCTATGACTTTCATCCAATGTCTTCATCCGCTTTTTACTCATAAGCTTTTCTAAAAATTATGCTACGGATAATCGAATACTAGCCTTATATGGCTGTACAAACATTAAGGACTTATAAACCGGTTTTAGAACATTTACCAAAATTGCTCAGGAAGGAAACAGGATTCAGCGTGTTGGAGGCGATAGGCAATACCCCTTTAGTGAAGCTAAGCAAGCTGTCGAAGAATGGCGTAAACATTTTTGCAAAACTAGAGTTTCTTAATCCGAGTGGAAGCATAAAGGACCGTATGGCTCTTTACATTATTGACTCCGCTGAAAAGAAGGGACTTCTTAAACCGGGCTCGATAATCGTTGAAGCAACTAGTGGGAACACGGGCGTGTCCATAGCGATGATATCGGCAATTAAGGGTTATAACGCTATTCTAGTGATGCCGGAGAATACTGCAAAGGCTAAGCAACAGATGATGCATGCCTTAAATGCTAAGATAGTTTTAGTGCCCAAAGAAGAGGGGATGGAGGGAGTAGTTAAAAAGGCTAGGGAAATAGCTGAAAGAACTAGAGGCTTTCTAGTAGATCAGTTTTCTAATGAGGATAATATAAGAGCCCATTATGAGGGAACTGGGAGAGAAATCCTCTCCCAGCTTGACGATAAGATTGATGCTTTCGTATCCGGTGTTGGGACGGGGGGTACCCTCATAGGCGTGGGGAGAGCACTGAAGGAGAAATATCCCAATTTGAAGCTAATTGCAGTCGAGCCTGAAAAATCTCCAGCCTTATACAACTTTTTCTACGGAAAGGATCCTGCTAGGATAATCGGAATACCCCACGTGATAGAGGGTATTGGCGAAGGGTTTGTTTCAAAAATACTCAGGGACAACATGAGCCTAATCGACGAAGTCGTACTTGTTAGCGATGAAGACGCTATTCAAACAGCTATCATGCTGGCTAGGAAAGAAGGATTACTTTGTGGAATATCTTCAGGTGCAAATGTTTACGCATGTCTCAAGGTTGCAGAGAAGCTTAAAGAAGGGAATATAGTCACAGTATTGCCGGATGGAGGCTACAGGTATTTGGATATTCTTCTTAAGAATCTTCCTTGAGCCCACTTTAATCCCCTTTATTCTGATTCATCAAAAATCAGAGAAAAATTAAACATTTAAAATAAATCAAGAGAAAAGTTGTTTCTAAATCCAAAAATTCATTAAAAACTATCTCTAATAGATATTTTCTGTATCGATTGGTTTTGAAACGGTTTTCGTTGAGAAAAGTTGTTTAAGCTTTTTTTATCTAGAATGACCGTAAAGTTTAAATTTTTTAGCTTCATTTCCAATGAAAATTCAGAAATGAATGGAATAAAATGTCTTGGCAGTCAAATAATTGCAGAATTATACTATTGCGACAGGAATTTGCTAGATGATTTAGATTACATTAGAAATATTATGCTTAATGCTGCCAAAAAGGCAAATGTAACGGTTATAGGCTCAAAGTTCCACAAGTTTTCTCCTCAAGGTGTTTCAGGCGTCGTTGTAATTGCAGAATCGCATATATCCATCCATACCTGGCCGGAGTATTGCTATGCTGCAGTGGATATTTTCACCTGTGGAAACAGGAGCATGCCAAAGCTTGCCTTAAGATACATAGCCAAAGCGTTGAAAGCTGGGAAAGTAAGGTTCAAGGAAGTCAAGAGGGGTGTGTTGGAGTTTGTCCCAGCCTATGAGAATCAGATACTTAACGCTAGACTTCCTTAACAATTACTTCCTTTTCAAAGTAAGCAAAGTCCTCCTATCTGAAAGAACTAAATTTCAAACACTAGAGGTTTTAGAATCTCCCGAATTCGGCCTCTGCCTATTACTAGACGGCCTTATTCAAGTAGCTGAGTATGACGAATACAAGTATCATGAAACTCTCGTCCACACGCCGCTTTTAAACATCGAACAGCGTAAACGCATAGCCATACTCGGTGGCGGAGACGGTTGTGCTCTGAGAGAAGTCTTGAAATACAATGATGTAGAACGGGTTGACCTCGTAGACATAGATAGGAGAGTCGTAGAAGTTTCCTCAAAGTATCTCTCAAAGATAAACAAGGGTTCTCTTAAAAGCAGGAAGGCCAGGATATTCTTCACAGATGCTAGGAAATTCATATCTGGTAAGAAGAACGTGTACGATTCCATAATAATAGATTTAACCGACCCGATTGAAGGCAGCCCTTCTATTCTCCTTTACTCCGTTGAGTTTTACAGAATTGTGTATGATGCATTGAAACCTGGCGGTTCTTTCATAACTCAAGCGACAACGCTCCAGAGTCCTCAGTTCAGGAGGATATTCTGGACTGTTAAAAAGGTTTTCGGAGATGCAGTGCCGTTGCATGTATACATGAAGACTTTCTGCGACGACTGGGGTTTTGTAATGAGCTTTAAGCCTTGGAACGGCCTCAAGCTTCCTCCAGACAATATTAAAGGAGTTGAGGATAGGATTTCAAAATTGATTCGTGGTGAATTGAAATACTTGAACGGTATGACGTACTTGTCCAATTTCATAATTCCACCCGAGGAAACTAAAATCTTAATGAAACCTTCTAAGGAAATTAGGGATGAAGAAGCTTTGAAAAAAACAAGTAGAAAAGAAGAGGAGTCTGCTGATGTTACATGGGTATTCTAATAGCTTTCTCCGGATTTCCCTAATAAAAGCTCAAGCTCAGTTATGTGTTCCTGTTCATCCATTATTATGTGTCTAACCTCGTGTTCAAGTATCATATCGTAATATCCCTTCCCCCTCTCCTTAACGATCATTTCGTATATCTTCCTGTAGGTGTCAACAGCTTCCTTCTCATCCTTAAGATTCTGCTCAAGTATTTCCCTAATGGTTCTAGCTGGATGAGTTTCTGCAATGCTCATACTCGGGATACCGCCTAACATACCTATGAGAGACCTAAACTTATCTTGATGATTCTTCTCATCATTAGCTATTTCCTTAAGCCTCTCTATTATTGGCTCTGCATTTTCACCTTCAATCAGTTCAGCATGGCTTAAATACTGGATGTAAGCTGCGTGTTCTAATTCTAGGGCATGGTTCAGCATTTTCAAAAGTTCTTCCTTACTCATTTTCTCCATCAGTATCTTAACTGGCTTTAGTTATAAGACTTTCCCGAAATATTTTATAAGGAAATAATGAAATAATAGATTCGTTGTCCAGTATTAGAGTGAAGGAGAAGTCTGCCGGCTTCATAGTTTTTACAAGAGAAAATGATTGTTTAAAATACTTGTTTCTTAAGGTAGGGGGAAGATTAGATTTTCCAAAGGGTAATATTGAGGAGAATGAGGACGAGCTTTCAGCAGCCTTAAGAGAATTGAAAGAGGAGAGTGGGATCGAGAAAATCAGGATCCTACCTGGCTTTAGGAAAGTCTTAAACTATTACTATAAGAGGAGTGATGGTGCTCTAGTCAGCAAGACGCTAATACTCTTCTTAGGAGAAGCCTTGGATAAGAATGTTTCCGTATCGTGGGAGCATGAGAGTTTCGAATGGTTGAGTTTAAGCGAAGCCCTTAGTAGGATTAAATATGCGGGTTACAAGGAGATATTGAAAGAAGCAGAAGAATTCGTAAACAAGCAGATTGGGAGTAGTCTAGGCAAATGGTTTTCGAACTAGAAATCCTCTAGAAACAAAATCTCTACATCAAATGGTTCTCTGGAAGCTTCTTTAACCAATTCTTCTTCTCTCCTAGCGAATAGTGCCGGTATGTTTATTTTTCTGGCTAAAGCAAGGGTAAAACAATCAGCTAAGGAAAGCCTTCTTCTACACTTATACTCTGCAGCGTATTCGACAAGCTCAGAATCATCATGCATAACAACATAACCAGATTCTAATAGGCTTCTAACCCTAATGGTTGCTTCTTCAACACCCAGCTTCCTACATAGAACATATTTCAATTCTGCAATAGATATCGTTGAGACATTACCATGGGCTTCTTCACTCTTAAGGGCTTCTTTCAGTTTAATACCGTGAGGCGTAGAGAACAAGAGCTCCAAAAGCGAACTGGTGTCAAGAGCTAAGCTTCCTACGAGTCCTTTCCTCATCATTCATCCTCTCTTCTTTCAATTCCCTATAGGCTTCTTCAAATCCTGAAATAGGCTGGCAGGCACGCTCTAAGAGGTCTGGCCGTTTAACTCCTTTTGTTATCAAATACCGTATTGCCTCGTTTAAATCAACTCTCCTACCCCATTTCAACTGGAGTTCAGAAGCTATTTTCAAAAGGGCTTTTTTCACATCTTCTGTAACTGCTATCGTACTCATAGTTAATATAATCAATATAATTGATATAAACTTTTCCTAGAGTAGACTCATTAATAAATCTGAAGTTTAAATCGGGGAATAGGTTAACTTTCCCTTTTCAAAAATCGCAATCTGAGAATAGCCGACGCTCTTCGCATATTCGATTATGGATTCAATGTTAGAATCTAATTCACTAAGATTATGGGCATCTGTTCCCATGATAATCGGTATCCTCAAGGATGAGCATTCTTCCAATATCTTCCTCGTGGGATAAGGCTCTTTAATCGGGTTCCTCAAGCCTTTACTAGAGACTTCAACAGCCATCCCAAGGTCTCTGATTTTCTCCAATATTCTAAGTTCTTCTTTACTGAAATCCTTAGAAGGCTTGAAGCCCCAGTTTTTAGCCACGTCGAAGTGTGCTACAGCTTTGAACAATCCGGTTTCAACAGCTTTCTCAAGCAGTTCAAGGTATTTCGCGTAAAACTTGTCGAAGCCTTCTTCTCTAACAGCTATTTCAAAAGCCCTCCTGTATTTATAACAGTCTAAACACAGCTCCCCTATCCAGTGTACACTCAGCATGGTAAAATCAAGATCGTAACTTCCCAGAATATCTCTCAGAACAGGCTCTGAACCGGGGAAGTAATCAACTTCCAAGCCTGCTCTTATCTTAAGCTCTGAGAAACCCTCCTGAACCCTCCTGACCTCCTCTATATACTCGCCGAGCCTGGAAGCATCCATTGAATAGTAGAGCTTCCTCGCTGAACACCCTGATCTTATAGCAAGATGCTCTGTGAAAGCTATTTCTCCAAACCCCTTGCTAACAGCCTCCTTAGCATATTCTAAGATTGTTGCCTTACCGTCACTGTAAGTACTGTGGATATGATAGTTTTCCTTTACCATTTCCCACAAAGCCCCCCTTAAGCATCATAATGCTATTTTAACGTTTCCGTATCTTGACATCTAATTTTCTTAAGTACCCTAAATCGAAAAACATGTTTCCACAATAAGACTTATATAAGTACTACGTACATCGTAGTACCATGAATCAAACAAAGGTTACTAGAAAGTATCAAATAACGATCCCCAAGGAAGTTAGGGAGTCTCTGAAGATAGGTATTGGCGATGTCTTAAGAGTAAAGGTCGAGGGTTGCAGAATCATATTGGAGCCGACTAAACCCATTATAAAGGACCCTGTCGAATACCTTTCAAACCTTTCTAAGAGACATACGAATATAGACGCTGTTAAGCTAGTGGAGGAATCGTGGAGTGACGATTAAAGCATATCTGGATACGAACGTTTACGTTTACGTAGCTTTGAAAAACATCAACTATTTTGAAAAATGCAAGTCAATTCTTAACGATGCTCTCACGGGCAAGATATTTGCTTACGGCTCTCTACTAGTTGCCGTAGAGCTTTTAGGCTCTATTTCCAGAATCAACCCTCAAATAGCCCAAGAAGCTTTGAAAGCATATCTCTCCATGCCAATCCACAATTTGGAGATCACTTACGAAACATTACAATTATCTGCACTAGTGAATACAGTTGTCAATATTGGCTATGATTCTATTCATGCAGCCACAATGATTATCAACGGTGTCGACAAGATAATAACAAACGATATTGATGATTGGAGAAAATTCGAGGAAAATTATAGAGAGGTAAAGAAAAT